>NZ_JBCNMA010000151.1:0-7628 GCF_039595165.1 Sphingomonas sp. | reverse complement strand
GGCTTCGAGCGCGTGTGCGCCGAGCGCGACACCGCACGGATTGGCATGCTTGATGATCACGCACGCAGGGCCGACGAACGTCTTCACACATTCCCAAGCCGCATCGGCATCGGCGATGTTCGCCTTGGCCAGCTTGGCGCGGAAATCGGCGAGGATCGGGCAATCCGTTTCCGCGGCGTCGAACGGGCGGCCCTTGAGCATGTTCTCGCTCGGCTCGATCACCAGCCGGTAGACGAAGCGGGGCGGCAGTACCCCGGCCGCCTCCTGCCGTTCCAGCTCGGCCACCACCTGATCCATCAGCGGCCCGACACGCTCGATCCGCGCGCAATAGGCATCGGCGTCGGTGCGGTCGGCGATGTTGTGCGCGTTGAGCAAGGTGATGGGCACGCGCGTGTGCATCCCGCCCATCTGCGTCATCAGGTAATCGTTGCGGCGTAGCGCGAAGCGCTCGATCGCCTCGCGACCATTGTCCTCGAACATGCGCAGGCTGATCCGTGCCTGCGGCGACAGCCGCGCGCGGTCGAAGCCCGAAAGCGCCGCCATGTCTTGTTCGAGCAGCTCAAGATTCTCGAGCGCGAACGCCTCGCTCACATCGTTCCACTTGTCCTGGTCGCGCTTGATCCCGAGTTGCGACTGGCGCACCGGATTGCGGTCGATCCCGCGCTGCCACACGCGCTCGAAGAAGGCGTCGAGCCGTGCATCCTCGTCGTCGGGCAAGGCCCAGGCGGGCATCGGCATTGCCGCAACGGCGAATGCGCCCATGACTCCGCGCCGCGTCATCCGTGCCGTCATGCCCTGCCTCCATCCGCGATCCAGCGAGTCATCACTTCGTCGAGCAGCGCGAGCGGCAGCGGCCCGCTGCCCAGCAGCGCATCGTTGAAGCGGCGGAGGTCGTAGCGGCGCCCCAGCCGTTTCTCCGCGCGCTCGCGCAGCTCGACCATCTTGAGCTTGCCGATCTCGTAGGCGGTCGCCTGCCCCGGCGTGACGATGTAGCGCTGCACCGCGATCACATGATCGGCACGGCTGCCCGGCGTGTTGGCGACCAGCCAGTCGATCGCGCGCTCGCGGCTCCAGCGCAGGTGATGCAGCCCGGTATCGACCACCAGCCGCCCCGCGCGCATCAGCTCCTGCGAGAGCTGGCCGAATTCCTGGTAGGGATCGGTGTAGAGTCCCATGGCGTAGGGCAGCTGCTCGGCGTACAGCGCCCAGCCCTCGCTATAGGCGGTATAGCCGCCCTGCCGCCGGAACGCGGGCAGATGAGTCAGCTCCTGGCTGATCGCGCGTTCGAGATGGTGACCCGGGACCCCTTCGTGAAAGGCCAGCGCCGACAGCTCATACTTCGGCAGGTTCCGCATCTCGACGGCGTTGACGTAGAGGATTCCCGGCCGCGACCCGTCGGGCGTGGGTGCGAAATAGCCCGCGGTCGCGGCCGAGCGTTCGAGCCAGGGCTCGACCGGTTTGACGATCATCCTGGCCTTGGGGACGCGCGTCATCACCTCCCCCAGCCGGGCCTCGACCGCGGCGATATGCCCGCGCATCGCGTCGAGATAGGCCGCCCGCCCCGCTGGCGTGTTGGGATAATAGAAACGGTCGTCTTTGCCGACGAAGGCGAAGAACTCGGTCAGCGAACCGGTGAAGCCCGATTTGACCATCACCACGCGCATCGCCGCATGAAGCCGCGCCACCTCCTCCAGCCCGGTGCGATGCACTTCCTGCGGGGTGAGCGGCAGCGTCGTCTCGAGCTCGAGCGCGGCGCGGTAATAGGCGTCGCCTTGAGGCAGGCTCCACACCCCGTCGTTGCGCATCATCCGCGCATGGCCGCGTTCGAGCCAGGCGATCAGCGTTTGGAAGCCGGGACCGAACCCCTCGCGCATCGCCGCCTCGGCATCCCGCACCAGCCGGGTGCGCTCGCCCTCGGCCATGGCAAGCTTGCCGATCTTCTCGCGGAAATCGGCGAGGATCGGGCTGTCGCCGGCGCCACCGAACGGCGCGCCGCGGATCAGTGCCGCGCAATTGCCGATCACCAGCGGATAGGCGAAATTGGGTGGCAGCACGCCGGCTGCGGCCTGCGCGTCAAGCCCGGCGACGATCGCTTCGAGATAGGGCTTCACCGCGCGCAACCGCGCGACATAGGCCTGCGCGTCCGCCCGGTCGGCGATCGGATGGTTGTTGATCAGCGTCTGCGGAATGGTGCGCTGCGGTCCGCGCATCTGGCACACCGGGTAGCGGTTGCCGCGCCAGCGATGCGCGGTCAGCGCCTGCCGCCCGGCATAGTCGAACAGACGGACGCTGAGCTGCCGCTCCGGATCGAGCGCGCCGACATCGAACCGCGCCAGCTCGGCGAGCTCGGCGCGGACGATCGCGGCGTCTTCGGCCGCGCGCGCTTCGCCCGGATCGGGCCAGCGGTCCTGCCCGTCCTTGATCCCGAGGCCCGACTGACTGAGCGGGTTGCGGGCGACGCGCTTGCGGAACGACGCCTCGAAGAAGGCGTCGAGCCGCACCGCTTCACTCGATGCCGCGGCGGCGGTCGGCAATGCGGCGAGCGCCGCGCTGCCGGCGAGCAGCGCCCGCCGGCTGACGAGGGCCCCGGTCACGGGCAAGCGGCTCATTCGCCGATCGGCAGGCCGCCGCGCGCCGCATCCGGATCGTCACCGCGCTTCGCCACGTGCTTGTCGAGAAACTCGCGGATCGCGCGATAGGCGACGATCTGGTTGGCTTTCTTGCGGAAACCATGCCCCTCATCGGGGAAGGAGATGTACTCCACCGGCACGCCGCGTGCCTTGACCTTGGCGACGATATCCTCCGATTCCACCGGCAACACGCGCGGATCGTTGGCGCCCTGCAGCACCAGCAGCGGCCGCTCGATCTTGTCGGCATGGAATATCGGCGAGATCTTGGTGAGATAGGCTTCGTCGGTCGCGGGATCGCCGACCTCGGTATAGAGCAGACGCCGCAGATCCTCCCACCAAGCGGGCGTGTTCTTGAGCAACCGCAGCCAGTTCGACACCCCGTAGATGTCGACTCCCGCGGCGAATTCCTTCGGGCGGAAGGCAAGGCCGGCGAGCGTCATATAGCCGCCATAGCTCTGCCCCTCGATCGCGATCTTGTCGCCGTCGACGAAGCCCGTCGCGACCAGCATCTTCTTCGCCGCGACGACATCGTCGAGATCGGCGTCGCCGTGGCGCTTGTCGTCCATGTGATAGAAGGTGCGCCCCGAGCCCGAGCTGCCGCGGTTGTTGATCTCGAACACGACGTAGCCGCCATTGGCGAGATACTGCATCAGCGGGCGGTAGCCGATCCGGCTCTCGTCGCCGGGGCCGCCATGGACATGGATCACCGCCGGGCGCTTGTCGCCGGGCTTGGCGTCGTGCGGCACGTAGAGGACGCCGGGCACCTTCACCCCGTCATAGGAGGCGAAGCGCACCATCTTGCCGGGCACGAGATCGCTCTGCGCCACCCCGGGCGCCTGCGCGTTGAGCAGCGGGCGGCGCTTGCCGGTCCTGAGGTCGAGGATCGCGATATCGCCCGGCGTCGCGCCGTTGGTCAGCGAAATCGCGGCGATGCCGCCCCGATTGGCGAGGCGCAGGCCGACGCTCGCCCCGGGTGCCGGATCGGCCAGCGGGATCGACTTCAGCGTCGTCGCATCGAACAGATAGGGCCGGCTGCGCGCATCCTCGTTGACCATCGCGACGAGGGTGCGCCCGTCGCGGCTGAGCGCCGCCCCCGACACGTCCCACTCCGGCTCGAAGATCGTCTCGCGCCGGCCGGTCGCGAGGTCGACGCGCGCGAGCTTGGTGAACTCGCCGCCGTCGTCGGTGGTGAAATAGAGCACCGGTCCGGTTCGCGCGAAGGTTTCGGGCTCGCCCGACACCGGCGTCGAACCCGCGGTCACCTCACGCAGCGCCTTTTCGGTGCGGTCATAGACATAGACGCGCTTGTTGGCGTTGTCGTGGATCCGGCTCATCGCGACATAGCGCCGGTCGGCGCTGACGGCGCGGATCTGGTACGCCTTGTCGTTCTCGAACAGCAATGTCTTCACATAGCCGTCGGTCGTGATCTCGTAGAGATCGAAATAGCGCGGGTCGCGCTCGTTGGTCTGGACGAAGAACGACCTGCCGTCCTTCGCCCATTCGACGAAGCGCGCGACATGCTTCGTCCCAGGCGTCGTGTCGCGTACGCTGCCGTCGAGCTCGCGGACATAGATGTGCGCGAGCTCGTTGCCGCCCTGGTCGCTCGAATAGAGGATGCGCCGGTCGTCGGGGAAATAACCGATCGCGTTCACCGTCTCCTTGGTCGAATGGGTGAGCTGCTGCATCGGCCCGCCTGCCACCGGCACCGCATAGATGTTGGCGATGCCGGAGCGGTTGCTGGTGGTCAGCAGCAGCTGGTCGTCAGGCGAGAAGGAGATGCCGCCGAACGATTCCGCCGCCATCAGCTGTTCGATTGTATAGCGCTTGGTCTGCTGCGCCACCGCCTCCGCGGCGGGCAGCGCGAGCAGCAATACGGCAGCGACCAGGCCGACCCGCATCAGAACGCCACCGCCGCGCGCGCCGTGAAGGTCCTTCCGATCGGATCGAACACGCCGAACGAGCGCGTCACCGTCGCCGGATAAGGCACTTCGCGGTCGAACAGGTTCCGCACGGTGAACTGGAGCGAGAAATTCTCGGTGACCTTGGCGCTGAAGGTCGTGTTGACCAGCGTGTAGGATGGATAGTCGTTGACCGGCGTATTCTCGATCGTCGCAGTCCGGCTGCCGACCGTCTTGCTGGTCCACAGGACTTGGATGTCCCAATCGAACGGATCGAAGCTGTAGCCGATGCGGCCGTTGACGTCCCAGCGCGGCGAGCCGACGGTTCCCTGCGCCTCGATCACCGGCGCCCCGCCGGAGGTCTGGGTGCGGAAATAGTCGATGTAGAAGGCCTTGACGCCCAGCCGCAGCTGTCCCGGCTCGGTGCCCGCGATGTTCGGCACGGCGAAGGCATAGTTGATCTCGCCGATGATCCCGGCGAAGTCGAGCAGCGCGCTGTTGTAGTAGCTTTCCTGATACCCGTCGGCGATGTCGCCCGCGATGCGCTGCCGGCCCGTCGCCGCGCTCTGGGCGGCCGCCTCTGCCGCGTTCAAGCGGCGGAATGCGTCGCAGGCGCCCTCGTTGGGATAGTTGGGGCTGTCGTAGCAAGCCGCCTGCGCGGTACCGAGGTCGAAGCGCGAGATCGCGTTGGCGAGACGGATATGGCTATAGTCGATCGACATCCGCAGGTTGCTGATCGACGGCGGCTGATAGACCAGCCCTAGCGACCAGGACCGCGCCTTCTCGTTCTCGAGATCGCGGTTGCCGCCGACCTCGCCGAAGGGTGAGGCACCATTGGTGGTCGCCAGGAACTGCCCGGGGGCCGGACCACCGACCGCGGCGAGCGCAGCGGTGCAGTTGGCGAGGCGGACGCTGGGATTAGGCCCGGCATTGACCCGGCTGGCGGCACACACATCGTTGCCCGCGCGTGCCACCGGCGTAGTGTTCAGGAACAGCTCGACGAGCGAGGGGTTGCGGATCGCCCGCGTGTAGACACCACGCAGCGTCAAACCCGGAAGGAACCGCGTCTGCAGCCGCGCCCCGCCCGACCAGGTGATGTCGCCGCCCGCCACCGAATGGTCCACATAGCGGATCGAGCCTTCTGCCTGGAGCGACTTGACCAGCGGCACGTTCATCGCGTCGCTGATCAGCGGGATGACCGTCTCGCCGTAGAATTCGTCGGTGTTGAAGCTGCCGTCGGGCGCGTCGGGATAGGCGATCGCTCCGCCCAGCAGCGTCAGGCCGCCATTGAGGATCGTGTCGCCTTCGAACGAACCCGATTCCCGGCGATGCTCATAGCCGATGCCGATCGAGATCGGCCCGCCGATGCCGAACGGCAATGCGCCGCCCATGTTCGCCGAGACCACCTCCATCGAGTTCTTGCTGATGCCCACGCCGCGATCGAGCACATAGTTGACCGCCGCATCGCTCGCCGCGCCTTCGCCGAAGATGTTGATCGGCACGCAATTGCCGCCGACCGCGCAGGTGGTCGTGGTCGTTGCGTTGATCGCGTTCTGCAGCCGGGTGAGGTTGATCTGGTTGAATTCAGAACGGTTGCGGCTGCGCCCGTAATTGTACGAGACGTCCCAGTTCCATTCCTCGCTGCCGAGCTTGAAGTCGCCCTTCAATCCCGCGACGATGCGATAGACGTCGAACTCGGACCGGGCCGGGAAACGGTCGACGATGTCGTTGAAGTTGCGGTTGAGCCGGAACGACGTGGTGATGCCGTTCGCCGCCAGGATCGCCCGCGCCTGGGGTGTCAGGAACGGGTTGTTCACGCTGATCGTGATCGCCGGGCCGCCAAGGATGCCGGGCGCGGCGAACTGGAACAGATCGGACAGCTTCGTGCCGCTGGTATGGGCGTAGGAACCCTCGAGGAAGAAGTTGATCCCCTCGGTCACGTCGAAATTGGCGTTGAGGTTGAACAGGTAGCGCTCGTTGGGGGACAGCAGGCTGGTATATTTGGCCGGGTTCAGCCCGTCGCCTCCATCGGTGAAGATCGGGATTCCCTGGCTCGACGAGCCAAAGAACGGGGCCCCCAGCTTGAAGGGCACGAGATCGCCGTTGGCCCCGAATTGCAGCGGGTTGCCCGCCGCGTCGACGATATAGGTCCCGGACATCGGCACGCCCGCGGTGTACGGTAGACCGCCATCGGTCAGCGGTGCGTAGCGCAGATCGTTGACCACCATCAGCGAGGAGATGCCATCGCTGGGGTTGGTGTTGCCCGACGAGGTGAGGAAGCGGAACGGGAAGCGCTTCGCGAGCAGCATGCCATCCTGGCGGACATATTCCGCGCCGAGCACGATATTGCCGCGGCCGCCCGCGAAATTCTTGCCGATCAGCGCGCGCACCATTTGGTTGCCCGCGTCGCCGCGGTCGCTGATGCTCGCCTGGCCGGTAAGCTGGAAGCCCTCGTAATTCTCCTTGAGGATGACATTGACGGTGCCGGCGATCGCGTCCGAACCATAGACCGGCGCGCCACCGATCGCGATGGTCTCGACCCGCTCGACCAGCCCGACGGGAATGAGGTTGAGGTCGACCTGCGATCCCGGCGCGGTCGAGCCGCCCGAACCCGACACGGTGTTCGACGACACGAAGCGGCGTCCATTGACCAGGCTCAACGTGCGTTGCGAGCCCAACCCGAAGAAATTGGCGAAGCTCTGCGCGATGCCGAGATTGCCCTGGCTCGTGCCGATCTGGCTCGAGGCCGCGGGCGCGAAGCCCGGCGTGTCCTGGAGCGCTTCGAGCACGTTGGTGTAGCTGCGCCGCTCGATTTCCTCGGCGTCGGTCGAGGTCGCCGCCTGCAGCGTGTCGAAGCCGGGCCGCAGGATACGCGAACCGGTGACGATGACATCCTCGTTCGCGGCGGGGGCCGGTTCTTCCTCCTGCGCGGCCTGTGCCGCCGGTGCCGCCGCGCGGCGGATCATCACCGCGCCGCCCGCGGTCTGCACCACCTCGAGCCCGGTTCCGGCGAACATGCGCCGCAGCGCCTCGACCGCGCTGAAATTGCCCTTGATCGCGTTGGTGCGCACTCCGGCGAGGTCCGCGGCCGGCGCGATCA
>NZ_JBCNMA010000150.1:0-7643 GCF_039595165.1 Sphingomonas sp. | reverse complement strand
GGTCGACCTGGGCCTGCGCGACGGCAGCGGCGCCGACGTCGCGCACGCGGCGCGGGCGCAGAACGTGCCGGCGCTGCTGGTGACCGGCCGCCCGCTCGACGAGGTCGAGGCGATCGCGATGGGGTGCCTGTCCAAGCCCTATCCCCAGCGCCACCTGCTCGCCGCGATCACCGCGATCGAGGCATTGCTCGACGGAAAGCAACCGCGCCGCCTGCCGCCCAGCATGAAGCTGTTCCAGACCGCCGCCTGAGGGCTTTGCTTCCCGCTATTTCCCGCTAGGGTCGAGCTTTGACCGGGAGGGACGGATGAACGAAGCGGCTGCGGATCGGGGCATCGACACGCCCAAGCGTAGCCTGGGCGCGGTGATGCTGCCCTATATCCGCCCGCGGCCGATCGCCGCGCTGCTGCTGGGCATCTCCAGCGGCTTCCCGCTCGCGTTGCTGCTCGGCACGATGACCTTCTGGCTGGCGAAGGTCGGGATCGACAAGAAGACGATCGGCTTCGCGGTCGGGCTGACCACGCCCTATACGCTCAAGTTCCTGTGGGCGCCGCTGATCGACCGGATCCGCCTGCCCGTGCTCGCGCCGCTGTTCGGCCAGCGCCGCGCCTGGTTGTTCCTGATCATGGCGCTGCTGTTCGCGTCGGTGTGGATGCTCGGCGCGAGCGACCCGCGCGACGGCAATATGGGACCTTTCGTGTTCTGGGCGATCGTGGTCGCCTTCCTCGGCGCGACGCAGGACATCGTGATCGACGCCTATCGCATCGAGATCCTGCCCGAAGAGGAGCTGTCGCACGGCACCGCCAACAACCAGTTCGGCTATCGCCTGGGCGCGTTCTTCGCTGGCGTCGGGACGATCGCGCTCGCGTCGAGCGAGGGGTTCGATCTGGGCTGGGCGATGGCCTATGGCCTGACCGGGCTGTGCATCATCCCCGGGATCATCGCCGCCTTCTGGGCCGGCCCCGGCCTGCACGAGAAGGCGGTTCGCGAGCGGCCCCGCCAGACCGCAGGCGAATGGCTCGAGGAAACGCTGATCGGGCCGTTCCGAGAGTTCTTCCGGCGGCACGGCGCGTGGCTGATCCTGCTGTTCGTGCTGATCTACAAGCTGGGCGACGCGATGGGGCAGGTGATGCTCAACCCGATGATCGTCGAGCTCGGCTTCACCGACACCGAGTTCGTGGCGATCAACAAGTTCGTCGGCTTCTGGGGCCTGATCGTCGGCACCGCGCTGGCCGCGCCGCTGATGGCGTGGCTCGGGCAGGGCAGGGCGCTGTTCGTCTCGGGCGTGCTGATGATGGTGAGCAACCTCACCTTCGCGATGCTGGCGAGCCAGGGGCATTCGGTGACCTGGCTGACGATCGCGGTCGCGACCGAGCAGGTGACCAGCGGCATGGGGCTGACGGTGTTCGTCACCTATCTCTCGGGGCTGTCGAACCTTGCCTATACCGCGACTCAGTTCGCGTTGCTGTCGTCGCTCGCGGCGGTCGGGCGGACCTGGCTGTCGAGCCCGGCGGGCATCGCCGCCGAGTCGCTGGGCTGGGTCGGCTTCTGGCTGCTGACCACGGCGGTCGCGATCCCGGGGATGATCCTGCTCTGGATCCTGTGGCGCAAGGGGTTCGTCGCCGAAAGCGTGCGCAAGGCGCGCGAGGTCGAGGAGCCCGGCGGCAGGCCCGCGCCTGCCGCATGATCGTCTATCTCGGCATCATCGCGATCCAGGTCGCGTGCGTCGTGCATCTGGTGAAGACCGGGCGCAGTCCGCTGTGGCTGACCGCGCTGATCTTCCTGCCGATGGTCGGCGCGATCGCCTATTTCATCGTCGAGATCCTGCCCGGGCTGCAGGGCAACCGCCATGTCCGCACGGTGCGCGCCAGGGCGACCGCGGCGCTCGACCCGGAGCGCGAGCTGCGCGCGGCGCGCGAGGCGCTGGAGCTCACCGATACGGCGGCGAACCGGGTGCGGCTAGGCGACGCCTGCGCCGAGCTCGGCCGCTGGAGCGAGGCCGAGGCGGCGTATCGCGAGGCGCTGGTCAAGGCGCCCGACGACGCGCGGACTGAGGCCAAGCTGGCGCGCGCGATCTTCGAGCAGGGGCATGCAGGGGAGGCGCTGGCGCTCCTCGACGGACTCGAACCGCCCGCGGGGCAGAGCGAGCGCGACCGGCAGGGCCTGCTTCGCGCGCGGATGCTCGAGCATGCGGGACGCAACGAAGAGGCGCTGGCGCTCTATGCCGACGTGGTGACGCGGCTGCCGGGCGAGGAGGCGCGCTGCCGCTATGCCGCGCTGCTGCTTGCCGAGGGCTGGGAGAACAAGGCGCGCAAGGTGCTCGAGGAGGTCGAGGCGCGGGCGAAGCGGCTCGACCGGCAACAGCGCGCGGCGGAGTCCGAGATGTATCGCTGGGCCGCGGACACGCTGGCTCAGCTACGCGCCAAGGTCAGCTAGGCTTCGAGCGGCAGGCCGGCATCGGCGAAAGCGTTGGACAAAGCATGGGCGGTGGCGAGCACGCCGTCGACGCGGCGCGCGCCGAGCAAGTCGGCGAGCAGCAGGCGCGCGCGCTCGGGATCGAACGGCGCGCAGGCGATGACGTCGAGCAGGGCTCCCTCCGCCCCGGTCATGCGCGCGCAGCACCATGGCGCGATCTGGATCGGGCCGGAGGAGGCCGCCGACATCTCCGCCATCAACGCGCGCAGCAGGAGCAGCGGGCGGCGGAAGCTCTTGCCGAAGCCGGTGACGAAGGCATGCGCGGCGGCGGCGTCGGAGAGGCCGTTGGCGCCGAGCTGGCGGATGCCGAACAGCAGCAACCGCGCGCCCGGATCCTCCGGCTGGATGCGGGGCAAGGCGTGGCCGAGCGTGGCGAGTGCGGTCATGCGGGACTCCGGAGTCGATTCGTCCCGCTATCCTGACAGCCTGTTATTGATAGTCAATCGCAATAAGAATCAGTCCGGCAGCTCGTCGTTCGCGCGGAGCACTTCGCCTGCGAGATAGAGCGAGCCCAGGATGAGGATGACCGGCGGGGCACCGCCCGCGGGGAGGCGCACCGCGATCCGACGCAGTGCGGATTCGGGGTTCTCGGCGGTTTCGACGCATCGAACGCCGAGGCGGCGCGCGGCCTCGGCGAGATCCCGGGGGGCATGGTGCGCATGACCCGGCACGGGGATCGCGGTGAGCGACCGCGCCAGCGGCGCGAAGGGGGTGAGCAGACCCGACGCATCCTTGTTGGACAGCATGCCGAGGACGAGATGGACGGGGCGGCCCTGCGCGGCCTCGGCGAGCGCTGCGCTGACCGATCGAGCGGCGGCTTCGTTATGGCCGCCGTCGAGCCAGAGCTGGCTGCCGGTTGGGAGCAGGTCGAGCAGAGGCCCCTCGGCGAGGCGCTGCATGCGCGCGGGCCAGCGCGCCGAGGTTGCGGCGGCGGCAAGGGCTTTTGCGGGTATCGCGAGGCGCTGCTGATGGCGCAGCGTGGCGATGGCGAGTGCGAGATTGGCGGGCTGATGGGGGCCGGCAAGGGTGGGCAACGGGGTTTCGACGCTGCCCTTGGCATCGCGATAGCAGAGGCCATCATGCGCGACCTCGAAGTCCCACGCTTGGCCGCATGCGAGGATCGGGGCGCCAGCGGCTCCAGCGACCTCGGCGATGCGCTCCGCGACCGGGCCGGGATAGGCCATGGTGACGAGCGGGACGCCGGGCTTGGCGATACCGGCCTTCTCTCCGGCGATGACTTCGGCAGTGTCGCCGAGGAACGCCTGATGGTCGATGCCGAGCTGCGCGATCGCGCAGGCCGCGGGGGCAGGGATGACATTGGTCGCGTCGAGCCGGCCGCCCAGGCCGACCTCGATCACGCAGGCGTCGGCGGGCGTGCGCGAAAAGGCGAGGAAGGCGGCGGCGGTAGTGACCTCGAAGAAGCTCGCGCCGATATCGCCGCCGGAGTCGAGCACCTCCTCCAGCAGCGCGGCGAGGATGTCGTCCGCGATCAGCTTGCCGGCGAGGCGGATGCGCTCGTTGAAGCGGACGAGATGCGGGCTCGAATAGACGTGCGCGGTGAGCCCGGCGGCCTCGAGCGCGGCGCGCAGGAAGGCGCAGGTCGAGCCCTTGCCGTTGGTGCCCGCGACATGCAGCATGGGCGGTAGCGCGAGGTGCGGGTTGCCGACGCGATCGAGCAGCCGCGTGATGCGCTCGAGCCCGAGGATATCGGCTCCGGGGCCGAGCGCGATCAGGCGATCGAGCTGGCGCTGGACGCCCGGGTCCGTGGAAGTGGCGTGGTCGGGCATCGTCGCCGCCAGAATCAGGCCGCCGCCTTCTCCCCGCCGACCAGCAGGCCGATGAGCTGCCCCAGCTTCTCGCGCAGCTCCTTGCGGTGGACGACCATGTCGATCAGGCCGTGGTCGAGATAATATTCGCTGGTCTGGAAATCGTCGGGCAGCTTCTCGCGGATCGTGTTCTCGATCACGCGGCGGCCGGTGAAAGCGAGGGTCGCCTTGGGCTCGGCGATCTGGACGTCGCCGAGCATGGCATAGGCTGCCATCACCCCGCCCGAGGTCGGATCGGTCAGGACGACGATATAGGGCAGGCCGGCGTCGTGGAGCATCGAGATCGCGACGGTGCTGCGCGGCATCTGCATCAGGCTGAGGATGCCCTCCTGCATGCGCGCGCCGCCCGAGGCGGTGAACACGATGTACGGGGCGCGCGCGCCGATCGCGGCTTCCACGCCGGCGATGAACGCCTCGCCCACCGCCTGGCCCATCGACCCGCCCATGAAGGCGAAGTCCTGCACGCCGATCACCGCCTTGTGGCCGAGGATCGTACCGCTGGCGTTGAGGAAGGCGTCCTGCTCGCCGGTGCTGGCGCGCGCGGCCTTGATGCGCGCGGGATAAGGCTTCTGGTCGCGGAACTTGAGCGGATCCTCGGTCACGCGGGGGCTGGGCAGCACCGTGTAGCCGGGGTCGAACAGCTGGTCGAAGCGCGTCTTGCCGCCGATGCGCTCGTGATGGTCGCAGATCGGGCAGACCGAGAGATTCTCCTGGAGTTCCTTGGTGAACACCATCTGCCCGCAGCCCTTGCACTTGTGCCAGAGATTGTCGGGTGTCTCCGCCTTGTTGGGGATGACGAACGAGATCGCGTTGCGGACGCGGGTGAGCCAGCTCATGCGGGTTCCTTTCGGGCATCGGCGAGGGCCGTGCTCAGGGATTTGATATAAGTGAGGACCGCGGGGCGCGCATCTGCGCCGTGCTGCGCGATCAGGTCGATGATCGCCGAGCCGACCACGACGCCGTCGGCGACGCGGCCGATCGCGGCGGCCTGTTCGGGGGTGCGCACGCCGAAGCCGACCGCGACGGGAAGGTCGGTGGCGGCCTTGAGCTTCGCGACCGCGGCCTCGATGCTGTCCTGCGCGGCCTGCTGCAGGCCGGTGATGCCGGCGACCGAGACGTAGTAGAGAAAGCCGCTGGCGCCGTTCAGCACCGCGGGAAGGCGCGCCGCATCGGTGGTCGGGGTAGCGAGGCGGATCGTGGCGATGCCGTGCGCGGCGAAGGGGGCGATCTCGTCGGCCTCCTCGGGCGGGATATCGACGATGATCGTGCCGTCGACGCCGGCCTCTGCCGCCTTCTGCGCGAAGGCTTCGGGCGTCGGGCGGGTCATGGTGTTGGCATAGCCCATCAGCACCAGCGGCACGTCCGGGTGGCGCTGGCGGAAGGCGGCGGCGATGGCGAGCACGTCGGCGGTGCGCGTGCCAGCGGCGAGGCTGCGCAGATTCGCGGCCTGGATCGCCGGGCCGTCGGCCATCGGATCGGTAAACGGCATGCCGAGCTCGATCACGTCGGCGCCGCCCGCGACCAGCGCGTCGAGGATCGCGGCGGTGTCGCCGTCCCCCGCGGTGACGAAGGTGACGAGGGCTGCGCGGTGCTGCGCGGCGGCGGCGGCGAAGGCGGAAATTATCCTGCTCACAGTTCGTCACCCCGGACTTGTTCCGGGGTCCACCTCGTCGCACGCGATAGACATGAGCCTCCAGCCGCAGCGCCAGACGCGCGGTGGATCCCGGCACAAGGCCGGGATGACGGGGTGGGGTTAGGGCTCATATCTCGGCCCCCATCGCCTGGGCGACAGTGTAGATGTCCTTGTCGCCGCGGCCGGAGACGTTGACCAAGATGATCTGGTCTTCGTTCATTTCCCGTGCCTTGAGCTCGAGAGCTGCCAGCGCGTGCGAGCTTTCGAGCGCGGGGATGATGCCTTCGAGCTTGCAGCAGAGCTGGAACGCGTCGAGCGCCTGGATGTCGGTGATCGGCAGATACTCGACCCGGCCGCTCTCGTGCAGCCAGCTATGCTCGGGGCCGATGCCGGGATAGTCGAGGCCGGCGGAGATCGAGTGCGCCTCGGTGATCTGGCCGTCCTCGTCCTGCAGCAGATAGGTCTTGTTGCCGTGGAGGATGCCGGGCGCGCCGCCGGTGAGGCTCGCGGCATGCTCGCTGGTGTCGATGCCCTTGCCCGCGGCCTCGACCCCGATCATCGCGACCTCGGCATCGTCGAGGAAGGGGTGGAACAGCCCGATCGCGTTGCTGCCGCCGCCGACCGCGGCGATCAGCAGGTCGGGCAGGCGGCCCTCGGCCTCGAGCATCTGCGCCCGGCTCTCGGTGCCGATCACGCTCTGAAAGTCGCGCACTAGCTCGGGATAGGGGTGCGGGCCGGCGGCGGTGCCGATGATGTAGAAGGTGTCGTGGACGGTGGCGACCCAGTCGCGCAGCGCCTCGTTCATCGCGTCCTTGAGGCTCTGCGAGCCGCTGGTGACGGGGCGCACCTCGGCGCCGAGCAGTTTCATGCGGAATACGTTGGGCTGCTGGCGCTCGATGTCCTTGGCGCCCATGAAGATCGTGCAGGGCAGGCCGAAGCGCGCCGCGACGGTGGCGGTGGCGACGCCGTGCTGGCCCGCGCCGGTCTCGGCGATGATCCGCGTCTTGCCCATGCGGATGGCGAGCAGGATCTGGCCGATGCAGTTGTTGATCTTGTGCGCGCCGGTGTGGTTGAGCTCCTCGCGCTTGAAGTAGATTTTCGCGCCGCCGTAATGGGCGGTCAGCCGCTCGGCGAAATAGAGCGGGCTGGGGCGGCCGACATAATGCTTCATCAGCCCGTCGAACTGCGCCTTGAACGCCGGATCGATCTTGGCCGCGCGGTACTCGCGCTCGAGATCGAGGATGAGCGGCATCAGCGTCTCGGCGACGTAGCGGCCGCCGAACTGGCCGAAATGCCCGCGCTCGTCGGGCTGGGCGCGAAGGGAGTTGGGCACGTTCATGGTGAGCGGCGTTTAGGCGCGTCTTCGGCGCGCGCCAAGCATTGTTACAGCGTTGCGACCGTCTTGAGGAAAGCGGCGATCTTCGCCTCGTCCTTGACGCCCGGTGCGGATTCGACGCCTGAGGAGACGTCGACCAGGCGCGCGCCGGTGATCCCGATCGCCTCGGCGACGTTGGCGGGGTCGAGGCCGCCCGACAGCGCCCAGGGCAGCGGATGGGTGAAGCCCTGGAGCAAGGTCCAGTCGAAGCGCAGGCCCATGCCGCCGGGCAGCCTGGCCTCGTCGGGCACCTTGGCGTCGTAGAGCAGCCGCTGGACCGCGCCGCGATAGCTGTCGGCGGCGTCGAGATCGGCGCGGGTCTTGACCGCGACCGCC
>NZ_JBCNMA010000149.1:0-7711 GCF_039595165.1 Sphingomonas sp. | reverse complement strand
CGATCCGCGCCGGGATCGACACGATCGAGCATGCCAGCCTGGTCGATGACGAGGGCATCCGCCTGGCGGTCGCGCGCAAGCAGCCGGTGTGGTTCACGATGGATATCTTCAACACCGACTATACCCAGGCCGAGGGCAAGAAGAACGGCGTGCTCGAGGACAATCTGCGCAAGGATCGCGAGATCGCGCAGATCCAGCGCGACAATTTCCGCAAGGCGCATGCCGCCGGGGTGAAGATGGTGTTCGGCACCGATGCCGGGGTGATGCCCCACGGCACCGCGGCGGGGCAGTTCCACACGATGGTCGAGAATGGGATGACGCCGCTCGAGGCGATTCGCTCGGCCACGGTCGATGCGGCCGAGGCGTTGGGCCGCAGCAAGGACGTCGGCGCGATCGCGGTCGGGCGCTATGGCGACATCGTCGCGGTGGGGGGTGACCCGCTCCAGGATGTGCGTGTGCTCACCGCGGTCAAGGCGGTGATCAAGGGCGGGGTACTGGTTTCCGACTAGCGGAGGTCAGGCGGCGCTCTGGTTCGCCTCGACGATCTCGACCGTGGTGGCGAGCGGCGCGCGCGCGGTGGAGGCGATCAGCGGCGTCGCGGTCACGGTCGTCGTGCCGATGCGGCGCATGCGGCCGTCGATATGGCCGCCATTCTCGATCGTGATGTTCTCATATTCGACGTCGCCGGTGATCCGCGCGCTGCGCTCGACGGTGAGCTGGCGGACGCGCACGGTGCCCTCGATCGCGCCGGCGATGCGTGCGGTCTCGGCGGTGACCCCGCCGACGATGTGGCTCTCGGCGCCCTGGATCAGGCCGGCGCAGTCGACGTCGCCCTCGATACGGCCCTCGATATGAAGCTCGGCGGTGGCGTTGACGTTGCCCGAGATGACCACGTCCGGGCCGATCACCGAGAACATGCCGCGGCGACCATTGACCGGACCGCCATTCGCTACCGGCATCATCGGTCGTTCGTCGCGCACCTTGTTACCGAACATAGAGCTTACTCCCCCCGAGGCCGAACCGCCGGTGCTGGCATCATATCAAAGGACAATGTGCCGCGCAGCCCGTGCGGCAGGGGGATCGCGTGCGATCCGTCGCGATTATCGTTCGCGTGAGGGGCAATCAGCGGCTGCGTGGCGATCCAGGTGGCGGCGATCAGGCACAGCGCGCCGGCTGCGGCCAGCTCGATTCCGGCTCCGAGCCCGGCGGCCATCGCTGCGATCACGCCGAGCTGGACGAGTGTGACGAGGGTGAGGCTGCCACGCGTGCCGCGTGCGATCGCGAGCGCGAAGGTCAGCACAGCCGGGAGCAGGAAATCGCGCGCCTGCGCATGCGGCAGCAGCCCTGCGGCGAGGAGCACGGCAAGCGCCGCGAGCCCCACCAGTCCGGCCCGATCGGTGGCGACGCTCTGCATGCGCGCGACATAGGCGGCGGCGACGCCGAGCGCCGCGGCGAGGGCGAGAGCGAGCAACGCGGCGGCCTGCTCGGGTGCGAAGGCAATGACGAGCGACCAGATATTCGGGGCGTTCGATGTGGCAGTCTCCGCTAGATCCGGCAGGCCGCCAGGAAGCCGTGCCATCAGCGATACAGCGGGTAGGGCAAGCCAAAGGACCGGAACGCGGTGCCGGATCGCCAGTGCGAGGAAGAACGGAGCGAGCAGCAGCGCCTGCGCCGCGAAGGCAAGTGCGATTGCCCACCAGGCGAACATCGCGGCGTGGCGCCGCTCGACCGCCATCGCGACCGCGGTCACGCAGGCGGCCGCCTGGAGGGCGTTCGGGCCGCCGAGCAACGCGTCGAATGCAACCAGGGGGAGGGCGAGCGTCGCAGCGGCTCGTTGCGCTGGCCGGTTCGCGCCGATCGCTTGAAGCAGCCGATGAAACGCGACCGCCAGCGCCGTTACCGGGAGCAGCTTGACGGCGCCTGTCGGATCGAGCCAGCCTGCGAACAGGCCGAGCGCCCAGGCCATCCCAAGCGCCGCGGCGAGCCAAAGGGCTGGCGCAAAGGTGCAAGGGTGGCGGATCACGTGCGGCATGGTCCGAAATTGGCGCAGCGCCCTGAAAATCGCGTTAAGCGAGCGGCGAATGGAGAAGGCATGGCGGAAGGCGAGGGCGACGAACAGGCGAGACGCCGCGGCATGCTGGCGATGCTCTCGCCCGCCGCGCGCATCCGCGTCGCCGGAGCGCTTGCGGCGGTGGCCGCGCTGGGTCTGATCGGGCTCGGCGGGCGCTGCATGTCGCCGACCATGGCGAGCTGCTCGGCCGCGACGCTGTTCACTGGCGGGCCCAAGCTGGACGTGCCCTATCTCGGCACGCGGCCGGCGGTGGTCGCGCAGATGCTGGAGGTGGCACAGGTCGGGCCGGGCGACTATGTCATCGATCTCGGCACCGGCGACGGCCGCATCCTGATCGCCGCCTCCCGCGAGCGCGGCGCGCGCGGGCTCGGTATCGACATCGATCCGGTGATGGTGGCCAGGGCGCGGGCCAATGCCGAACGCGCCGGGGTCGCCGACCGCGTGCGATTCGAGACCGCCGACCTGTTCGAGACCGAGCTCGCCGCCGCCGACGTCGTCACCATGTTCCTGTTGCCCGAGGTCAACCTGCGCCTCCGTCCCCGGCTGCTGGCCGAGCTCAAGCCCGGCGCGCGGATCGTGAGCCATGCCTTCGACATGGGCGACTGGCGGCCCGACCAGACGCGGCGGGTGGGCGGCGAGCTCGTCCATTTCTGGCGCGTGCCGGACCGGCCGGATCGTCCGGCGGAGACGCGTTGAGGCACGGCATTGACCGGCCTGGAGCACGCGCGTATAGGCCGCGCGTTCCGCATCGGGGCAGGGAGTCGATTCCGTCGGCTTTTCGGCGTTCCGCGCGGCACAAGAGCTGAACGGTGTTGGAGATAGGGGCCAGGGGGTTCGCCCGCCAGGCCCTTTTGTATTGCACAACCAGGGCTCCAGCACAGTAACCGCCGGGCAACCGGTAACTTAAAAGGTGAAGGGCTTCATGCCGACGATCAACCAGCTGGTCCGCAAGGGCCGCGAACCGCAGAAGGCCAAGAGCAAGGTCCCTGCGATGGAGCAGAACCCGCAGAAGCGCGGCGTCTGCACCCGTGTCTATACCACGACCCCGAAGAAGCCGAACTCGGCGCTGCGCAAGGTTGCCAAGGTCCGCCTGACCAACAGCCGCGAAGTCATCTCGTACATCCCCGGTGAGGGGCACAACCTGCAGGAGCACTCGGTGGTCCTGATCCGCGGCGGCCGTGTGCGCGACCTTCCGGGCGTGCGCTATCACGTGCTGCGCGGCGTGCTCGACACCCAGGGCGTCAAGGATCGCAAGCAGAGCCGTTCGAAGTACGGCGCGAAGCGTCCGAAGTAATTTCAGCCAGAGTAAGCCCCGGACAGGTTCCGGACCAGCTGAAGATCAAGAAGGAAATTTGAGATGGCACGTCGTCGTCGTCCCGAGAAGCGGGAAATCCTGCCCGATCCCGTCTATGGTGATCAGGTCCTGTCGAAATTCATGAACAGCGTGATGCTGGACGGTAAGAAGTCCATCGCGGAAGGCATCGTCTATTCGGCGCTCGAAACCGTCGAGCAGCGCGCCAAGAAGGACCCGATCGGGGTCTTCCACGAAGCGCTGAACAACATCAAGCCGGGCATCGAGGTCCGCAGCCGCCGCGTCGGCGGTGCGACCTACCAGGTCCCGGTCGAGGTTCGTCCCGAGCGTGCGCAGGCGCTCGCGATCCGCTGGCTGATCTCGTCGGCACGCAACCGCAGCGAGAACACCATGTCGGCGCGTCTGTCGGGTGAGCTGCTGGATGCTTCGAACAACCGCGGCAACGCGGTGAAGAAGCGCGAGGACACGCACCGCATGGCGGAAGCGAACCGCGCGTTCAGCCACTACCGCTGGTAATAATCCACCCTATATGATGGGGAGCCGGATCGTCCGGCTCCCCACATCGCTAAGGAACCCACGATCATGGCCCGCAGCCATCCGCTCGAGCGTTATCGCAATATCGGCATCATGGCGCACATCGACGCCGGCAAGACCACGACGACCGAGCGCATCCTCTACTACACCGGCAAGTCCTACAAGATCGGCGAGGTCCATGAGGGCACCGCGACGATGGACTGGATGGAGCAGGAGCAGGAGCGCGGGATCACGATCACGTCCGCCGCTACGACGTGCAAGTGGCGCGCCGAAGAGGGCAAGGGCGAAGAGCACCTGATCAACATCATCGACACGCCGGGCCACGTCGACTTCACCATCGAAGTCGAGCGTTCGCTGCGCGTGCTCGACGGCGCGGTCGCCTGCTTCGACGGCGTTGCCGGCGTGGAGCCGCAGTCGGAGACGGTGTGGCGCCAGGCCGACAAGTACGGCGTGCCGCGCATGTGCTTCATCAACAAGCTCGACCGCACCGGCGCCGATTTCTATTACTGCGTCGACACGATCGTCGAGCGCCTGGGCGCCAAGCCTGCCGTGCTGTATCTCCCGATCGGCATCGAGGGCGGCTTCAAGGGCCTGGTCGACCTGGTCGAGAACCGCGCGATCATCTGGCTCGAAGAGTCGCTGGGCGCGAAGTTCGAATATGCCGAGATCCCCGACGACCTGAAGGAAAAGGCCGCCAAGTATCGCAGCGACCTGATCGAACTCGTCGTCGAGCAGGACGACGAGGCGATGGAAGCTTATCTGGAAGGCAACGAGCCCGACGTCGCGACGCTGAAGAAGCTGATCCGCAAGGGCACCCTGGCGATGGACTTCGTGCCGATCGTCTGCGGCTCGGCGTTCAAGAACAAGGGCGTTCAGCCCCTGCTCGACGCCGTGGTCGACTATCTGCCCAGCCCGCTGGACATTCCCGACGTGCAGGGCGTGAAGCTCGACGGCGAGACCCCGGATTCGCGTCCGGCCTCGGACTCGGCGCCGCTCTCGCTGCTGGCGTTCAAGATCATGAACGATCCGTTCGTCGGCTCGCTCACCTTCGCGCGCATCTATTCGGGCACGCTGTCGAAGGGCAGCTACCTGAACTCGGTGAAGGACAAGAAGGAAAAGATCGGCCGCATGCTCCTCATGCACGCGAACTCGCGTGAGGACATCGACGAGGCGCGCGCGGGCGACATCGTCGCGATCGCGGGTCTGAAGGAGACCACGACCGGCGATACGCTTTGCGATCCGGCGAATCCCATCATCCTCGAGCGGATGGAGTTCCCCGAGCCGGTGATCGAACTGTCGGTGGAGCCGAAGACCAAGGCCGACCAGGAGAAGATGGGCATCGCGCTCAACCGCCTGGCTGCCGAGGATCCCTCGTTCCGGGTCTCGACCGATCACGAATCGGGCCAGACGATCATCAAGGGCATGGGCGAGCTTCACCTCGAAATCCTGGTCGACCGCATGAAGCGCGAGTTCAAGGTCGAGGCGAATGTCGGCGCGCCGCAGGTGGCGTATCGCGAGTATCTCGCGAAGCCGGTGGACATCGACTACACCCACAAGAAGCAGTCGGGCGGCACCGGCCAGTTCGGCCGCGTCAAGGTCAAGCTGACCCCGGGTGAGCGCGGTTCGGGCTTCGTCTTCAAGGACGAGATCAAGGGCGGCAACATTCCGAAGGAATATATCCCCGCGATCGAGAAGGGCTTCCGCGAGACGGCCACCACGGGTTCGCTGGTCGGGTTCCCGATCATCGACTTCGAGGTGCTGCTGTATGACGGCGCGTACCACGACGTCGACTCGTCGGCGCTCGCCTTCGAAATCACCGCCCGCGCCGCGATGCGCGAAGCGGCGCAGAAGGCCGGCATCAAGCTGCTCGAGCCGATCATGAAGGTCGAGGTCGTCACTCCCGAGGATTATCTCGGCGACGTCATCGGCGACATCAACAGCCGCCGTGGCCAGATCCAGGGCACCGACAGCCGCGGCAATGCGCAGACGGTCGAGGCGATGGTGCCGCTGGCGAACATGTTCGGTTACGTGAACCAGCTCCGCTCGTTCACCCAGGGCCGTGCGCAGTACAGCATGCAGTTCTCGCACTATGACGAAGTGCCGCCGAACGTGGCCGACGAAGTGAAGGCGAAGCTGGCCTAAGGCTGGCGTTACTTGATTTGACCCGCTATGGGGCCGCGTTCTCGTGAGTCCCATGGCGGTCCGGGAAATAGACTCAGAAGGTAGGAAACAATGGCGAAGGCAAAATTCGAGCGGAACAAGCCGCACCTCAACATCGGCACCATCGGTCACGTCGACCATGGCAAGACGTCGCTGACGGCCGCCATCACCAAGGTTCTCGCGGAAGAGGGCCTGTCGGAGAAGGTCGACTTCGAGAACATCGACAAGGCTCCGGAAGAGCGTGAGCGCGGCATCACCATCTCGACCGCGCACGTCGAGTACGAGACCGCGAACCGCCACTATGCGCACGTCGACTGCCCGGGCCACGCCGACTATGTGAAGAACATGATCACCGGCGCCGCGCAGATGGACGGCGCGATCCTGGTCGTGTCGGCCACCGATGGCCCGATGCCGCAGACCAAGGAGCACATCCTGCTCGCCAAGCAGGTCGGCGTGCCGACCATGGTCGTGTTCCTCAACAAGGTCGACCTGGTCGACGACGAGGAAATCCTCGAGCTCGTCGAGATGGAGGTCCGCGAGGAGCTCTCGAAGCGTGAGTTCGACGGCGACAACATTCCGATCATCCGTGGTTCGGCGACCGCCGCGCTGTCGGGCTCGGACGCGAAGCTGGGCAAGGAAGCGATCCTGGCGCTGATGGCCGCGGTCGACGAGTCGATCCCGCAGCCGGATCGTCCGCTCGACAAGCCGTTCATGATGCCGATCGAAGACGTGTTCTCGATCTCGGGCCGCGGCACCGTGGTGACCGGCCGCGTCGAGACCGGCGTGGTCAAGGTCGGCGAGGAAGTCGAGATCGTCGGCATCCATCCGGAGGTCCGCAAGACCACCGTGACCGGCGTCGAGATGTTCCGCAAGCTGCTCGACCAGGGCCAGGCCGGCGACAACATCGGCGCGCTGATCCGCGGCGTGGGCCGTGAAGAGGTGGAGCGCGGCCAGGTGCTCGCGAAGCCGGGTTCGATCACCCCGCACACCGACTTCCAGTCGGAAGTGTACGTCCTGTCGAAGGACGAGGGCGGCCGTCACACGCCGTTCTTCGCGAACTATCGTCCGCAGTTCTACTTCCGCACGACGGACGTGACCGGCACGATCGAGCTGCCCGCGGGCACCGAGATGGTCATGCCGGGCGACAACGTCGCGCTGGGCATCAAGCTCATCGCGCCGATCGCCATGGACGTCGGCCAGCGCTTCACGATCCGCGAGGGCGGCCGCACCGTCGGCGCCGGCGTCGTCAGCAGCATCGACAAGTAAGCTGAGAAGCAAGCGCCGCCCGGCCCCGGAAATTCGGGGCCGGGCGGTTGCTTTTTTATGAGGGCACCTGTAAGGGCGCCCCTCCAGTTTTGGTTTGACAGCAAGAGATCCGGCAACGGGTCCCGCTCTTTCACATCGGTAGGGACATGGACAACAACATCCGCATTCGCCTCAAGGCGTTCGATCACCGCGTGCTCGACCAGGCGACCGGCGACATCGCCGACACCGCGCGCCGCACCGGCGCTCTCATCCGTGGCCCGATCCCGCTTCCGACGAAGATCGAGAAGTTCACGGTCAACCGTGGCCCCCACATCGACAAGAAGAGCCGCGAGCAGTTCGAAGTGCGCACCTACAAGCGCATGCTCGAC
>NZ_JBCNMA010000148.1:0-7720 GCF_039595165.1 Sphingomonas sp. | reverse complement strand
CCAGGCGATGGTTACCGACGAACCTTAGCCGGTCGATCGCATCGCGGTCGAGGCTTCCCGGGATGATCATCAGCGGGATCGGCAGCGCGGCCATGTCGCCGCCGGTGAAGTGGCTGACCAGCGCGCCGGGCTTGCCGCCGGTCGCGGCGCCGAGCACCAGCGCGGCGATCTCGGAATTGGCGGCGATCAGCTCGCGGATGATCTTGGGGCCGTCGCCCTCGCGCACGGTGATCGTGGGCTTCAAACCCGATTCCTGGATCAGCGTGCCCGCGGCGCCCGCGACCAGCGCTTCTGCGCGCTGACGGGCTTCTTCCTCGATCGTCGCCATGACGCCGCCCCACTGCACGAAGTCGGGGCGGGGAATCAGCACGAGGATCTCGACGCCGCCGCCGGTCTTGACCGCACGGCGAGCGGCGAAACGGAGCGCGATCTGCGCCTCCGGACTCTCGTCGATCACCACAAGATAGGTACGCATGAAACCATCCCCTCCCGGTTTCCCACGGTGGTGACGCGGGAAGCCGCGCCACGCAAGAGCCTTACGGGCGCGGCACCCTTGACCCGCGCCGTGCATCGCGCAAGGGAGGGCCCGAAACCAACAGCCTGCGACAGGATCCTCCTCCCCCATGTCGATCGAGATCAAGATGCCTGCCCTTTCCCCGACGATGGAGGAGGGCACTCTCGCCAAATGGCTGGTGAAGGAGGGCGACACGGTCAAGGCCGGCGACCTGATGGCCGAGATCGAGACCGACAAGGCGACGATGGAGTTCGAGGCGGTCGACGAGGGCACGATCGCCAAGATCCTGGTGGCCGAGGGCACGGACGGGGTGAAGGTCGGCACCGCGATCGCGATCCTGGCCGGCGAGGGCGAGGATGTCTCGGCGGTCGAGGCGCCCAAGGCAGCAGAAGCGCCCAAGGCCGAGGCACCCAAGGAAGAGCCCAAGGCGCCCGCGCCGGCTCCGGCCGAACCCGCCAAGCCGGCGGCCGCTCCGGCGGCGAGCGGCGATCGCGTGAAGGCGAGCCCGCTGGCGCGGCGGATCGCGGCGGAGAAGGGCGTCGAGCTGTCGGCGCTTGCCGGCTCGGGGCCGAACGGCCGCATCGTCAAGGCCGACGTCGAGGGCGCCAAGACCGGCGGCACGCCTGCACCCAAGGCGACTGAGGCTCCTGCGGCTGCGGCAGCTGTCCCGACCTCCGCGGCGGCGCCCGCGTCGGTATGGTACGACGAGAGCATCCCGCATGAGGAAGAGAAGCTCAGCAACATCCGCAAGACGATCGCGCGCCGCCTGACCGAGGCGAAGCAGACGATCCCGCACATCTACCTGACCGTCGATGTCCAGCTCGACGCGCTGCTCAAGCTGCGCGGCCAGCTCAACAAGAGCCTCGAAGGGCGCGGCGTGAAGCTGTCGGTCAACGACATGTTGATCAAGGCGCTCGCGGTCGCGCTGAGCCAGGTGCCGAAGTGCAACGTCACCTACGCCGGCGACAAGCTGATCAAGTACAGCCGCGCCGACATCTCGGTCGCGGTGTCGACGCCGACCGGGCTGATCACGCCGATCATCCGCGACGCGGCGAATATCGGCCTCGCGTCGATCTCGACCCAGATGAAGGAACTCGCCGAGCGCGCCAAGGAAGGCAAGCTCAAGCCCGAGGAGTATCAGGGCGGCACCGCCAGCATCTCGAACATGGGCATGTTCGGAATCAAGCAGTTCGACGCGGTGATCAACCCGCCCCAGGCGATGATCCTGGCGGTCGGCGCGGGCGAGAAGCGCCCTTACATCGTCGACGACGCGCTGGGCGTCGCGACCGTCATGTCGGCGACCGGCAGCTTCGATCACCGCGCGGTGGACGGGGCCGACGGCGCCGAGCTGATGAAGGTGTTCAAGGCGCTCGTCGAGTCGCCGTTCGGCCTGCTGGCCTGAAGGCGAGGGCGCCGCGATGCGCGTCCTGATCGAAGCTCTCCACATCGCCGCCGGCATCGCCGTCGCGCTGCTGATCGGTGCGGTAGCGAGCTGGGCCTATCCGCTCGCCGAGCGCGACGTGTGGCTGGTGACCGGGGCGGCGATCGTGTGCATCATCCTGATGGGGATCGATCCGATGCGCCGCGCGATGGCGGGCCGCGGCGAGGAAAGCACCGATGCCTGACCGCGCACCCCCTGCCACTGAGCCGACCACCCGCGTCAGCACGATGCCGGCGGACGCCAATGCCTATGGCGACATCTTCGGCG
Source organism: Sphingomonas sp. (assembly GCF_039595165.1). Classification (GTDB taxonomy): domain Bacteria; phylum Pseudomonadota; class Alphaproteobacteria; order Sphingomonadales; family Sphingomonadaceae; genus Sphingomonas. Next base: position 5,498 of record NZ_JBCNMA010000148.1, on the reverse strand, counting down.
GCTGGCTGGTCGGGCAGATGGACATGGCGGCGGGGCTGGTCGCGGCACGGCGGGCGCGCGGCCGCGCGGTGACCGTGGCGATGGACGGGATGCAGTTCCATGCGCCGGTGTTCGTCGGCGACGAGGTCTCGGTCTATGCCGAGCTGGTCAAGGTCGGCCGCACCTCGATGCAGATCGATGTCGAGGCGTGGCGACGGGGACGGCACGGCGAGGAGCACCAGCTGGTCACCCAGGCCGTGTTCACCTTCGTCGCGGTGGGCGAGGACCGCAAGCCGCGGCCGGTGGACGGTGAGGCGTGAAGTGGATCGCGGCGTTCGTACGGCGGTTCCTGCTGCCCGCGTTCGTCGGCGCGTACCTGGCGAATCTCGCGGTCTACCGGATGCTCGAGAGCGAGGGCGGAGCGACCGACTGGAAGAGCGTCGGCGTGCTGTTCGCGATCATCCTCGCCGGGCTGATCGTGGCATGGCCCTTCTACGTTCTGCTGCGGCGGCTGGCGCTGCCCGCGCTGGTGACGGGGATGTTGCTGCTTGTGCTTGGTACTGCAATCGGCGCCTTGGCTGCCTATCTGATCGCCATGCAGCTCGTTCCCGACACGGCGGGGGAATATATCCGCTTCGGCCTGGTGGTCGGGCCGGTGGCTGCGCTGTTCTGGCTCATCCTCAATTTCGACGTTCTGCGCCCTCGGCGTGTGCGGTAGACCGGCGCGATGCGGCCGGATCGCGCAACGTGATCGCCCTGTTCGACCCGGCGTTGCCGCGTGCGACCGCAGCGGCGGTGGGGAGCGCGTTCCTCCTGATGATCGTCGCCGGCGGCTTCGCCGTCGTCGCGCAGCTGGTGCGGATCGTCCGCAAGCCGGTCCCCGGCCAACCGGTCTGGCAGATGCTCGGCGCGGCGCTCGGCGGCGCGGTGCTGGTCAGCGCGATGGCGCTCGCTTTGGTGTTTCCGCTCGCGCTGATCGCGGGTGGCGCGCTGGCGGCGATGCACACCCCTGCGGTAGCCTATCTGGCGCTCGCGCTGGGCGGCGGCGTGTGCCTGTACCTTGCCACGCGCATGAACGGTTACGGGATGGACGGGTGCACCAAGATCTGGGCGACCGCCTGCGCCGCCTATCTCCTGATCTGGGGCCTGGTCGCGTTCTCGACCGTCGGCGGCGGGGCGATCGAGGCCGGTCAGCTCGGCGCGACGGCGGTCAAGATCGTGGCGGCAGCACTGCCGCTCGCGTTCCTGATCGCCAGGACCAACCGCCCGGGCGGGCGGCTGCGCCCAGGCCTGGTCGCGGGCTTGATCGTCGGCATTTGGGCGGCCGTCGTGTTCCTGACCGTCGAGAACGGCTTTGCCGCGAGGCTGCTGCCGGGCAGCGACTGGCTGCGCTTCCCCATCGCCGGCGCGGCCGGTGCGTTGCCGCTGGCGGCGCTGGGGCTGATCGCGGCAGTGCAGCGGAAGCATGGCCGCAAGCGGGCGCTGCGCGAGCAGGTGCCCGTCATCACCCTATTGGCGCTGGCGGCAGCGGGATCGGGCCTGTTCTGGGCCGTTGCGCGCGCGGCGATCGAAACATGAGAAGGAACTAGCGAATGGCCGAATCCTATGACGTGATCGTGCTCGGTTCGGGTCCCGGCGGCTATGTCGCGGCGATCCGTGCGAGCCAGCTTGGCCTCAAGACCGCGATCGTCGAGCGCGAGCTGCTCGGCGGGATCTGCCTCAACTGGGGCTGCATCCCGACCAAGGCGCTGCTGCGCTCGGCCGAGATCTTCCACTTCATGCAGCACGCCAAGGACTATGGCCTCGCCGCCGAAAAGATCAGCGCCGACCTGGAGGCGGTGGTCAAGCGCTCGCGCGGCGTGGCGAAGCAGCTCAACCAGGGCGTCACGCACCTGATGAAGAAGAACAAGATCGCGGTGCATTTCGGCACCGGCAAGCTGACCGGGAAGGGCAAACTCAGCGTCACCGCCGAGGACGGCAAGACCACCGAGCTCACCGCCAAGAACATCATCCTCGCGACCGGCGCGCGCGCCCGCGATCTGCCCGGCCTGCCCGCCGACGGCAAGCGCGTGTGGACCTATCGCCATGCGATGACCCCGCCGGAGATGCCCAAGAAGCTGCTGGTCATCGGGTCGGGCGCGATCGGCATCGAGTTTGCGAGCTTCTACAACGACATGGGTGCCGAGGTGACGGTGGTCGAGATGCTCGACCGGATCGTGCCGGTCGAGGATGCCGACATCTCGGCGCATCTCGAAAAGGCGCTCAAGAAGCAGGGCATGACGATCATGACCGGCGCCAAGGTCGACAAGATCGCCGCCGACGCGAACGGCGTGAAGGCGACGATCACCGGCAAGGACGGCAAGGCGGTGAACGGCGAGTTCAGCCACGTCATCGTCGCGATCGGCATCGTGCCCAATACCAGCGACATCGGCCTCAAGGAGCTGGGCGTCGACGTCGACGAGCGCGGCTTCCTCAAGACCGACGGCGCGTGCAAGACCAATATCGACGGCCTCTACGCGATCGGCGACATCACCGCGCCGCCCTGGCTCGCGCACAAGGCGAGCCATGAGGGCGTGATCGCGGCCGAGGCGATCGCCGGCAAGCATCCGCACGCGATGGATCCGCTGAACATCCCGGGCTGCACCTATTGCCATCCGCAGATCGCCAGCGTCGGCCTGACCGAGGCCAAGGCCAAGGAAGCCGGTTACGAGGTCAAGGTCGGCAACTTCCCCTTCATCGGCAACGGCAAGGCGATCGCGCTGGGCGAGCCCGAGGGCTTCGTGAAGACCGTGTTCGACGCCAAGACCGGCGAACTGCTCGGCGCGCACATGATCGGCGCCGAGGTGACCGAGATGATCCAGGGCTACACCGTTGGCAAGACGCTGGAGACGACCGAGGCGGAGCTGATGGAGACGGTGTTCCCGCACCCGACGATCAGCGAGACGATGCACGAAGCGGTGCTCGCCGCCTATGGGCGCCAGCTGCATATGTGACGTGATCGGGAACCTCGCTGCGGGCCGCACGTTCGCGTCCGGCCTGCAGGAGGAAAATCCCGATGAAACATAAACTTATGTTAGTCTCGCTGGCCGCGCTGGCATTGAGCGCGTGCGGCGGAACGGATGCCGCGAACAACAGCATGGCCGACACCACCGTCGTCAACGAGGGCGAGACGGCGGTGATGGCCAACGACGCCGACAACGTGGCGATGGGCGATGCAGCGACGCCGATGACCGGCCAGCAATTCGCCGACACCGCCGCCGCGAGCGACATGTTCGAAATCGAATCCGCGAAGCTCGCGCAGGACAAGGGGACCAGCGACGCGGTCAAGGAATTCGCCGCGATGATGGTCAAGGACCACACCAGCTCGACCGCCAAGCTCAAGGATGCGGCGGCCAAGGCCGAGCCGGCGATCACGCCCAATCCCGCGATGAACGCCGAGCAGAGCGCCAACCTCGAAGCGCTGCGCGGAGCGAATGGGGCGGAGTTCGATGCGCTCTACAAGCAGCAACAGATGATGGCGCACCAGAAGGCGCTGGCCGCGCTGCAAGGCTATGCCGCTAATGGCGACGTGCCCGCGCTCAAGACCTTCGCGAGCGACACGTCGAAGGTGGTCGAAGGCCATCTGAAGCACGTCAGCTCGATGTGACGCCCAGCCCGGGCCGGCTGGCTGCTGCCGGCCCGAGCGCCATCGAGACCTCTTCAGCTTTTCTTGGGGAAGCTCTGTCATGCTCGCGCGCGATTCGCGGGAGCATGGCATGTCGGTGAAGACGCTATGGGGTTTGATCGCAGGGCTCGTCCCGGTCGTTTGGTTCGGCGGGCTGGCGATCCATTTCTATCGGGTCAACGAGGCGATGGGCGGTTTCGCGTCGCGCGAGCTGATGCCGACGATCGTCGGGCTGGGCGGGCTCGGGCTGCTGTTCACGATTCCGATCCTGATCAAGCTGGTACGGCTGGCGAGCGGCAGTGCGAAGCCCAAGGGATCTAAGGCGCCGGCGACCGTGGACGACTCCGCGGCGAGCGACTTCGATCCCGACGCGGTGATCGCGCGCTATCTCGAGAAGAAAGCTGCCGGCGAGACGAGCTTCGAAGTGCCCGAGGGCGCGGCCTCGCGCCCGGTGTTCGGCCGCAAGCCGGCCTGACGGAATTGCCGGAGAACCTCCTCGCGGTCCGAGCGTTAGGGGCGGCATGCCGAAGCAGGACGATCACGAGACGGTGTGGAAGCACTTCCACCAAGTGGTGAACATGGCGCCCGCGGAGATCGAGACCTGGCTCGACACTGCGGAGAGCCGCAAGGTCGGCATCAAGCGCGACGGCGCGAGCGAGAGCGTCGGCCACGCCTCGGGACGGCGAATCGTCACGATCCTGCGCAAGAGCAAGGCCGAGCTCGACGGCGGCGACTATGCGCATATGCGCAAGGTGATCGGCTATGTGCGGCGGCATCGCGCGCAGGGGCCGCATGAGTCGCACCGGGTGCCGACCTCGCGCTGGCGCTATTCGCTGATGAACTGGGGGCACGATCCCCTGAAATAATGCCGGCAAGTTGACCTTTGGCGCGGCTGCGGCAAGCGTCGCGGAAACGCCGAAGGGGGATTCATGAAGCGCCAGTTGATCGCCGTGGCCGCGGCCATGCTCGCCGCCACGCCCGCCGTTGCCGAGACCGTCGTGGTCACCGCCGACCGGATGATCGATGTCGTGACGGGGAAAATGGTCGAACATCCCGCGGTCTTCATCAAGGACGGCCGGATCACGAGCATCGCCGACGCGCGCACGGTGCGCTGGGGCAGCGACGTCCGGCATATCGATCTCAGCGGCAAGACGATCCTGCCCGGGCTGATCGACATGCACGTCCATCTCGACACCAGCCCGCGTTATGGCGGCTATACCGGGCTGCAGTTCACCGACAGCTTCTGGGCGATCCAGGGCGTGGCCAATGCCCGCGCGATGCTCAAGGCCGGCTTCACCACCGTCCGCAACGTCGGGTCGGAGAATTATGCCGATGTCGGCTACAAGCAGGTGATCGAGGAAGGGCTGATCATCGGCCCGCGGATCGTGCCGGCGGCGTATGCGCTGGGCGCGACCGGCGGGCATTGCGACTATACCTATCTGCCACCCTCGTACAAAGCCAAGAGCGCCGCGATCGGGGACGGACCGCAGGAGCTCCGCGTCAAGGTGCGCGAGCAGCGCAAATACGGCGCCGAGGTAATCAAGATCTGCGCGACCGGCGGGGTATTCTCGCGTAATACCGAGCCGGGGCAGCAGCAGCTCTCCGAGGAGGAGATGCGCGCGATCGCCGACGAGGCGCATCAATGGGGCCTCAAGGTCGCGGCGCACGCGCATGGCGCGGCGGGGATCAAGGCGGCGATCCGCGCCGGGATCGACACGATCGAGCATGCCAGCCTGGTCGATGACGAGGGGATCAAGCTGGCCGTTGCGCGCAAGCAGCCGGTCTGGTTCTCGATGGACATCTTCAACACGGATTATACCCAGGCCGAGGGCAAGAAGAACGGCGTGCTCGAAGA
>NZ_JBCNMA010000147.1:0-7765 GCF_039595165.1 Sphingomonas sp. | reverse complement strand
CGGAACCCGTATCTCAAACGCTCGCCTTACACGGTTCGAGGGAGCGGTTGATGAGTTCGGCACGGCACTATGTCCTCGCGGCCGGCGGCACCGGCGGACACATGGTCCCGGCGGCGGCGCTGGCGGCCGAGCTGATGCGGCGCGGGCACAAGGTCGCGCTGGTCAGCGACGAGCGCGGCGTGCGCTTCCCCGACCTGTTCGACGGGATCGAGACGCGCGTGGTGCCCGCCTCGCGCTTTGCCGGCGGCCCGCTCGGCTGGCTGCGTGCCGCCAATGCGATGCGCAAGGGGCGGGCGCAGGCGCGCGCTCTCTATCGCGAGTTCCGGCCGTCCGCGGTGATCGCGTTCGGCGGCTACGCCTCGCTCCCCGCGCTGATGGCTGCCTTCTCGGCCAGGGTGCCGGCGGTGATCCACGAGCAGAATGCCGTGCTCGGCCGCGTCAACCGGCTGGTCGCGGGTAGGGTCGCCGCGATCGCCACCAGCTATGAGAATGTCGAGCGCCTGAAGCCCAAGTACGAGGACCGCACCCACCTCGTCGGCAACCCCGTGCGACAGGCGGTGCTCGACCTGCGCATGAGGCCCTATCCGCCGCTCGACGAAGACGGCATCTTCCGCGTGCTCGTGACCGGCGGCAGCCAGGGCGCGTCGGTGCTGAGCCAAGTCGTGCCCGACGGGCTCGCGTTGCTCCCCGTGCATTTCCGCCGCCGGCTGCAAGTCACGCACCAGGCGCGCGTCGAGGATATCGACGAGGTGCGCCGCAAATATGCCGAGCACGAGATTCCGGCGGAGATCGCGACCTATCTGCCCGATCTGCCCGAGCGGCTTGCCTGGTCGCATCTGGTCATCGCGCGCGCGGGAGCCTCGACCATCGCCGAGCTGACCGCCGCCGGCCGCCCGGCAATCCTCGTGCCACTCCCCTCGGCTACCGACGACCACCAGACCGCGAATGCGCGCGAGATCAGCGAGGCAGGGGGCGCGCGCACCATCCCGCAACGCGCCTTCACCGCGCAGGAATTGGCCAAGCAGATGCAGAAGCTGGGGCTCGAGCCGGCGGCGCTCGCCAATGCCGCGGCCTGCGCGCGCAGCTGCGGGCGGCCGGACGCGGCGCGCGATCTCGCCGACCTGGTGGAGTCGATCGATGCCGACTGGGCCTCGGCCGGGCTGGGTACTGCCAAGCCGCTCAAGGCGGCCCCGGCCGGCACCGCCTATGCGAAGGTGCAGGCATGAAGGGCGTCGCCAAGGATATCGGCACCATCCATTTCGTCGGTATCGGCGGGATCGGCATGTCCGGCATCGCCGAGGTGATGCACAATCTCGGCTACAAGGTGCAGGGCAGCGACAGCGCCGAGGGCTATGTCGTCGAGGGGCTGCGCAAGCGCGGCATCCCGATCGCGATCGGCCAGCGCGCGGAGAATCTGGGCGACGCCGCCGTGGTCGTCACCTCGACCGCGATCAAGCGCGACAATCCCGAAGTCGAAGCGGCCTATCAGCGCCGCATCCCCGTGGTGCGTCGCGCCGAGATGCTGGCCGAACTGATGCGCCTCAAATCCACCGTCGCGGTGGCGGGGACTCACGGCAAGACCACGACGACCAGCATGATCGCCGCGCTGCTCGATGCGGGCGGGGTCGATCCGACCGTGATCAACGGCGGCATCATCAACCAGTACGGCTCGAACGCCCGGCTCGGCGACAGCGAGTGGATGGTGGTCGAGGCCGACGAGAGCGACGGCAGCTTCCTGCGCCTCGACGGCACGATCGCGGTCGTCACCAACATCGATCCCGAGCATCTCGATCACTATGGCAGCTTCGACAAGGCCAAGGACGCCTATGTCGAGTTCGTCGAGAACGTGCCCTTCTACGGCGCGGCGCTGCTGTGCCTCGACCATCCCGAGGTGCAGGCGATCATCCCGCGCGTGCGCGACCGGCGCATCGTCACCTATGGCTTCGCCGCCAGCGCCGATGTGCGCGGGGTCAACGTGACGCCGCATGCCGGCGGCAACAAGTTCGAAGCGATCATCCGCAACCGCGACGGCACGACGCGCTCGATCGAGGGGATCGACCTGCCCATGCCCGGCCGCCACAATGTCCAGAACGCGCTCGCCGCGATCGGCGTGGCGCTCGAGATGGGCATCGACGATGCGACCATCCAGAACGGCTTCGCCAAGTTCGGCGGGGTCAAGCGGCGCTTCACCAAGGTCGGCGAGATCGGCTTTGCGGGCGAGAAACCGGCGATCGTGATCGACGATTACGGCCACCACCCGGTCGAGATCCGCGCGGTGCTCGCCGCCGCGCGCGAGAGCGCCGAGGGCCGGGTGATCGCGGTGGTCCAGCCGCACCGCTATTCGCGCCTCGGCAACCTGATGGACGACTTCGCCCAGGCATTCAACGACGCCGACATGGTGCTGGTCACCCCGGTCTATGCCGCGGGCGAGACGCCGGTCGAGGGCGTCAGCGGCGAAGCATTGGTCGCGCGGATTTCCGAGCGCGGCCATCGTTCGGCCGGGAGCGTTGCCGACGCCGGCGCGTTGAGCGAGGCAGTGGCGGGGATCGCGCAGCCGGGCGACCTGATCGTGTGCCTCGGCGCCGGAGACATCACCAAATGGGCCGCTGGCCTCGCCGATGCGGTCAACGCGAAGCGGAGCGTTGCGGCATGAGCGACTGGTTCACCCTCGCCACCGACATGCAGCGCGAGATCATCCGTGCGCAGAAGGCGCATCTCGACGCTGCGCAGAAGCTGCTCGACGCGGGGCAACAGGTGAGCGACCTCCAGCAGGCCGGGCAGAAGGCGGCCGAGGCGAACCTCAAATACTGGAAGCAGTGGGCGAAATTGTGGGGGATGAAGTGAGCGTGACGCTGCTCCCCAAGGTCCGTGGTAAACTTACCGCCGACGCGCCGCTGGCGCCGCTCGTCTGGTTCAAGAGTGGCGGCAACGCGCAGTGGTTGTTCGAGCCGGCGGATGTCGAGGACCTGAGCGATTTCATGGCCGGCCTCGATCCCGAAGTGCCGGTGATGGCGTTGGGGCTCGGCTCCAACTTGATCGTGCGTGATGGCGGCGTGCCGGGCGTGGTGGTGCGGCTGGGCAAGCCCTTCGCCCGGGTCGAGGCGATGAACGCCACCACCGTGCTCGCTGGTGGCGGCGCCTCGGGCATCCTCGTTTCGTCCGTGGCACGCGACAACGGCATCGCGGGACTCGAATTCCTCCGCAGCATCCCGGGTACGGTCGGCGGGTTCGTCCGGATGAACGGCGGCGCTTACGGTGGCGAGCTGGCCGATGTGCTCGGCGCGGCATTTGTCGTGCTGCGGTCGGGAGAGCAGATCGAGTTGTCCGCTGCCGACCTCCATTATTCCTACCGTCATTCGGAGTTGCCGCCGGGCGCGATCGTGGTCGATGCGGTCCTGCATGGCGAGCCGGGCGAGCCCGCCGCGATCCAGGCCGAGATGGACCGCATCGCCGCCGCACGCGAGGAATCCCAGCCGCTGCGCAGCAAGACCGGCGGCTCGACCTTCAAGAACCCGCCCGGCGACAAGGCATGGCGGCTGGTCGACGCGGCGGGGTGCCGGGGCCTGCGCAAGGGCGGCGCGCAGGTGAGCGAGAAGCACACCAACTTCCTTCTGAACCTCGGCGATGCGACCAGCGCGGATATCGAGGGGCTGGGCGAGGAAGTGCGGGCCAGGGTCAAGGCGAGTTCAGGGATCGAGCTGGAATGGGAAATCCAGCGCGTGGGAGTGACGAAGTGAGTGAGGCGTTATTTCAATCCTTCCCCGCCAGGGGGAGGTGGTACGCGAAGCGTGACGGAGGGGGAGGAACCCCCAACGCCCGTCATCGCATCCTCCCCCTCCGTCAGCCTGCGGCTGCCACCTCTCCCTTGCGGGGGAGGATTGCATGACTCAGCCCCTCCACATCGCGGTCCTGATGGGCGGCTGGTCGGCGGAGCGGCCGGTGTCGCTGATGTCGGGCGCGGGCATCGCCGAGGCGCTGGAGTCGCTCGGTCATCGCGTGACGCCGATCGATATGGGCCGCGATGTCGCGGCGAAGCTCGCCGCCGCCAGCCCCGATCTCGTGTTCAACGCGCTTCACGGCACCCCGGGCGAGGACGGCACGGTGCAGGGCATGCTCGACCTGATGGGCCTGCGCTATACCCATAGCGGCATGGTCACCTCGGTCATCGCGATCGACAAGCAGCTGACCAAGCAGACTTTGGTGCCGCAGGGGATCCCGATGCCGGGCGGGCGCATCGTGCGCACCGAGGAACTGTACCGCCACGACCCGATGCCGCGGCCTTACGTGCTGAAACCCGTCAACGAAGGGTCGTCGGTCGGCGTCGCGATCGTCACCGCCGAGGGCAATTACGGCAACCCGATCTCGCCCGAGGCCAAGGGCCCGTGGCAGGAATTCGACGAACTGCTCGCCGAGCCCTTCATCCGGGGGCGCGAGCTGACCACGGCGGTACTCGGCGATGGCCAGGGAGAACCTCGGGCGCTGATGGTGACCGAGCTCAAGCCCAAGAGCGGCTTCTACGATTTCGACGCCAAGTACACCGACGGCCTCACCGAGCATGTCTGCCCCGCCGAGATTCCCGACGAAATCGCCGACGCGTGCAAGCGCATCGCGCTCGACGCGCATCGGCTGCTCGGCTGCAAGGGCTGCTCGCGCTCGGACTTCCGCTGGGACGACGATCTCGGGGTCGAGGGACTGTTCCTGCTCGAGGTCAACACCCAGCCGGGCATGACCCCGCTCAGCCTCGTGCCCGAGCAGGCCAGGCATCTCGGCATGAGCTATGCGCAACTCGTCCAGGCGATCGTCGACGAGGCGATGGCCGACGCGCCGGCGCGCGAGGAGGTGACGACATGAGCCGCAAGCCGAGCCCGGCCCGCCGGCCCACGGTCAAGCCCAAGCGGCGCGCGCAGCCCAAGAAGAAGCAGGCCAACGTCCTCGACTTGGCGGTCGCGGCGCTGCCGATCAGCGATGCGACGCTGCACCGGATCACGGTGTGGGGCATCACCGGTCTCGCGGTGGCGTCGGTGCTCGGCGTCGCGACCTTGTTCGGCGTGCCCGGAATCATCGGCACCGCCGTTGCCGAAGGGATCGGCCGCGCCGGCTTCCGCGTCGAGCAGGTCGAGGTCACCGGGATCAAGCGCGCCGACAAGATGACCGTGTACAACTACACGCTCGACCAGAAGTCGCAGGCGATGCCGCTGGTCGATCTCGAGGAAGTGCGCGGCAAGCTGATGACGATCGGTTGGGTCGCCGATGCGCGCGTCTCGCGCCGCATGCCCGACACGCTCGTCGTCCACATCATCGAGCGCAAGGCCGCGGCGGTGTGGCAGCACCAGGGCCAGCTCATGCTGATCGACGGCGAGGGCGTGCTGCTCGAGCCGGTCTCGGCCGAGGCGATGCCCGACTTGCCGCTGGTGATCGGCGACGGCGCCTATGCCCAGCAGCCGGCCTATCAGAAATTGCTCGACGCCGCGCCAGCGCTCAAGCCGCTGGTCAAGGCCGCGACCTGGATCGGCAACCGGCGCTGGGACCTCACCTTCAACACGGGCGAGCGGCTCGCGCTGCCCGAGGGCGAGGAAGCGGCGGGCAAGGCGCTGACCAAGTTCGCCGAGCTGGACGGCGCCGACCGGCTGCTCGGCCGGGGATATCTCAAGTTCGACATGCGCGACCCGACGCGGCTGGTGGTGCGGATGCCGAGGCAGGTGGTGAGCAAACCGATCGAAACCGCGAGTGTGAGTGAGTAGGGGTAGGGAAGATGGCAAAGACGGCGCCTGAGGGACTGATCACGGCACTCGACATCGGCTCGTCGAAGGTGTCGGCGCTGATCGCGCAGAAGGGGGACGGCGGCGAGCTGGTGGTGCTCGGTACCGGCCAGCGCGAGAGCCGCGGCGTCCAGCGCGGCTATGTCGCCGACATGCACGCGACCGAGATCGCGGTGCGCGAGGCGGTCGAGCAGGCCGAGCGCATCGCCGGCACCAATATCGAGGATGTGTGGGTCAGCTTCTCCGCGGGCGGGCTGATCTCCGACATCCTGCGGCTCGAGGTCGATCTCGGTGGCCACCGCGTCGAGCAGGCCGACATCGACGAGCTGCTGCGCGCCGGCCGGGAGTCGATCAATCCGGGCGGCCGGATGGTGCTGCATGCCCAGCCGACGCGCTACACCCTCGACGGCCTCGCCGGGGTCAAGCAGCCCAAGGGCCTGCATGCCGAGCGGCTCGGCGTCGACATCCATGTCGTGTCGACCGAGGGCGCACCGGTCCGCAACCTCGATTTGTGCGTCCGCTCGGCGCATCTCGAGGTCAAGTCGATCATCGCTGCCCCGGTCGCGACGGGCCTGTCGTGCCTGAGCGAGGAGGAGCGCGAGCTCGGCGTCGCGCTGGTCGAGATCGGCGCGGGCGTGACCAACGTCTCGGTCTACAAGGATGGCGTGCTCACCGGACTGTCGTCCATCCCCAGCGGATCGGCCGACATCACCGACGACATCGCCAGCGCCTTCGGCACGCGCCGCGGCCAGGCCGAGCGCATGAAGTGCTTCTATGGCAGCGCCAACATGACGCCGCGCGACAATCACGACATGATCGACGTCGCCCCGATCGCCACCGACGAGGAGACCGCCGAGGGCGCGCGCATCACCCGCGCGCAGCTGATCGCGGTGATCCGCCAGCGGCTCGACCGGCTGATGGTCGAGATCGGCAAGGAGCTGGCCAAGCTCAACTTCGAGGATCCGGTGGGGCGGCAGATCGTGCTGACTGGCGGCGGCGCGGAATTGAAGGGCATCGCCGATTATGCCCAGCAGGCGCTCGGGCGCTCGGTCCGCGTCGGGCGGCCGCGCGGGCTTTCGGCGCTGCCCGAGGCGCATGCCGGCCCGGCCTTCGCGACGCTGGCGGGGCTCGCCACCTTCGCGGCGGCCGATCCGGTAGACCTGCGTGCGCTCGAGGCGTCGCATCAACTCGTTACGCGTGCGACACCAAAGGCGATGTTCCAGCGGATGATGGCCGCATTTCGGGCCAATTACTGAATAAATGTTGTTGATGACTGGTGAATTACGCTGGCACCGCTCATCGGCATCGTGCAGAAACGGGGATTAAGCAGGCGCCGCTCGTGGGGCGTGGTGCCTGAGGAGACTGAATAGATGAGCATCGATTTCCTCCCGCCCGACCTGGACGAGCTGACGCCGCGCATTACCGTGATCGGCGTCGGCGGCGCCGGCGGCAACGCCATCGCCAACATGATCAAGGCCGAGGTGCAGGGGGTCGAGTTCCTCGTCGCGAACACCGACGCGCAGGCGCTCAAGCAGTCGAGCGCGAGCCATCGCATCCAGCTCGGCGCGAAGATCACCCAGGGTCTCGGCGCCGGCTCGCGGCCCGAGATCGGCCGTGCCGCGGCCGAGGAGACGATCGAGCAGGTTCAGGAGGCGCTCAACGGCGCGCACATGTGCTTCATCGCGGCCGGCATGGGCGGCGGCACCGGCACCGGCGCCGCGCCGGTGATCGCCAAGGCCGCGCGCGACATGGGCATCCTCACCGTCGGCGTCGTCACCAAGCCCTTCGCGTTCGAGGGCAAGAAGCGCGCTCAGTCGGCCGAGGCCGGCATCGAGGAGCTGCAGAAGTTCGTCGACACGCTGATCGTCATCCCCAACCAGAATCTGTTCCTGGTCGCCAACGCGAACACGACCTTCAAGGAAGCGTTCCAGATGGCGGACGAGGTGCTGCAGCAGGGCGTGCGCGGCATCACCGACCTGATGGTCATGCCGGGCCTGATCAACCTC
>NZ_JBCNMA010000146.1:0-8065 GCF_039595165.1 Sphingomonas sp. | reverse complement strand
CCCTGGAGCAAGGTCCAGTCGAAACGCAGGCCCATGCCGCCGGGCAGCCTGGCCTCGTCGGGCACCTTGGCGTCGTAGAGCAGCCGCTGGACCGCGCCGCGATAGCTGTCGGCGGCGTCGAGATCGGCGCGGGTCTTGACCGCGACCGCCGCCCATATGGGCAGGCGGGTGCGGGCGCCGATCTGCGCGGCGCGCTCGGGCGTGGTGCGGTGGAGCTGGATCGCGTCGAGCCGCGCGGCGCGGATCGCCTGGTCGAGCAGCGCGTCTTCGGGATCGACGAATACCCCGACCTTGCCGACCCGCGCGGGAACGCGTGCCGCGAGCGCGGCGGCCTGGTCGAAGGTCACGTGCCGCGGCGAGGGCGGGAAGAACACGAAGCCGACATGGCTGGCGCCTCCGGCCACGGCCGCATCGAGGGTCGCGGCGGTGGAAAGGCCGCAGATCTTGGCGGTGACCGGCATCGTCGTCGTCAATCGGGCGATGGAGCCGATTCGGCAAGCGGAAGTTGGTGTGGCGTGGCTCAGCCGGCCAATTGCTTGACCAGCACGACCATCGACAGCGGCGGGTCGAGCGGGATGGGGAACGGACGCGTCTCGCCCGACGCAGCATAGCCGTGGCGCAGGTACCAGGCGATCAGCTTGGCGCGGCGATCGATCACGGTCATCTCGATGCGCGTGGCGGCGAAACCGTCGCGCGCGGCGGCTTCGGCGGCCGCCACGAGCTGCTTGCCGATGCCGCCGGCCTGGAGCTGGGGATCGACGCAGAGCAGGCCGAGATAGGCGAGACCATCGCCACGATCGGCGACGTTGACGCAGCCGAGGATCGTGTCGCCGTCGAGCGCGATCAGCAGGCGACTGCCGCCGTCGAGCAGCGAGCGCAGGGTGGCGAGGTTGGTGCGCTCGCCGGAGACGAGATCGGCCTCGTGCGTCCAGCCGGCACGGGCGCTCTCGCCGCGATAGGCGCGCTCGACCACGGGGTGAAGGCGAGGCAAGTCGGCTTCAACCGCGGGACGGATCGTGACCGTGACCATCGGTCTCAAAGCGTCGCCTCGATCTCCCGTGCGGCGAGATCGGGATCGGCGGCCTGGGTGATCGGGCGGCCGATCACCAGGATCGAGGCGCCGGCGTCGAGCGCGGCGCGCGGCGTGACGGCGCGCTTCTGGTCGCCCATCTGGCCATTGGCGGGCCGGATGCCGGGGATGACGAAGAAGCCGTCCTTCCACGCCTCGTGCGCGGCCTTCACTTCCTCGCCCGAGCAGACGATGCCGTCGACGCCGGCGGACCGGGCGAGCTCGGCGAGGCGGACGACTTGCTCGTGCGGATCGGGCGACAGGCCGATCGAGCGCAAATCGCTGGCGTCGAGGCTGGTGAGCATCGTCACCGCGACCACCTTGGTGCCGTTGGGCGCGGCGGCCTTGGCGTCCTCGAGCATCGCTCGGCCACCCGCGGCGTGGACGGTGATGATCGCGGGCTCGAGCGGGCGCAGCGCCTGCACCGCCTTGCCGACGGTGTTGGGGATGTCGTGGAACTTGAGGTCGAGGAAGATCGGCAGCCCGATCTCGGCCATCTCGTGCACGCCGTGGCGGCCATTGGCCATGAAGAATTCGAGCCCGAGCTTGATCCCGCCGACATGGTGGCGGACGCGCTTGGCGATCGCCTTGGCGCGTTCGAGATCGGGCGTGTCGAGCGCGACGTAGATGGGGCTGCTCATGGCGTCACCAGCGGCGGTGCGGCGGGGGTTTCGGTCGGTTCCGGCGCGGGATCGGGCTGGATCGGCATCGCCGGGGTCGCCGTGGCATGGAGGTTGCGCAGTTCCTCGACGGTGCGCTCGAGCATGCCGATCCGCTGGCGCAGCCGCCAGCGCACGGTGTGGAAGACGAGGAGCATCGGCAGGAAGCCGGCGAGGAACACCACCAGCAACAGGAAGGGCAGGTTCACATCGGCGACGAGGCCGCTCCACAGCTGGATTTCGACCGGATTCCAGTTGGTCACCGCAAAGGCCGCGACGATGCCCAGGATCAGGAACCAGAATAGTGCCTTGAGAAACTGCATCCGTGACGTGCGCCCTTGTCAATCTGTCCGTCGTTTCGGGTAGCTTTAGGCCGGGCGCAGCGGCTTGGCCAGCCTCACCCGATCTCGGCGCGCAGTTGCGTGAACAGGGTGGGGATCGTCTTGAGCCGCGCTTCCTCCTCGTCGAGGATGGCGAGGAAAATGTCGCGCTTGATGTTGGCGATGCGGCCGGGGCCGAGAGTCGCATTGGCGGGGAGGGTGGAGAGAAGGATGTCCACCAGCCGCTCGGCGCCGTGCAGGCGGCCCCAGAGATAGTCGTTCTCGCGATAGGCGCGGCTGAAGAAGGCGCCGAAATTGTTGAACTGGATGCCCTTGAGCGTCGCCTGCGCGCCGCCCTTGCGGATCGAAATGGCGTCGTCGGGCGAGATGCGGTCGACGCGGATCGGATCGAACTCGTTGAGTCCCTCGCCCTGCAGCAGCGGCAGCGTCGCGATGTCGAAGAAAGGGAAGCCGAGATAGGCGAGCAGCATCGGGCGGCGCATCTCCTTCGACAGTGCGCTTAGCCCCGCGGACAGCCGCTCGTCGGTCTCCCGGTCGAGCGTGCGCAGGTCCATCCGGCCCGCCAGCTCGTCGAGCAGCGCAGCGGCATCGAGATCGGCGGCGCGCACCGCCTCGCGCAGCCCCAGAAACGGATCGGTGCGCTGGCATTCGAGATAGGCGGCGAGCGATTCGTAGATCGCGTCGCGCATCGGGGTCAGCTCGGCATTCTCATGCTCCTGGTCGAGCTCGGTCATGCGGCGCGCGAGCAGGCGCAGGCGGCGGATGCGGAAGCCGAGGTCGTGCGCGCGCAACAGGTCGAGCGTTGCCGCGCTGGCCGAGCCGGGGTGGCTGGCGCCGAAGTCATCGGCACCGCGGCGCAAGATCTCCGCCGCCACCGCGTCGCGCAGCCGCCGCCAGCGATCGGGGCCGGGCTGGTCGCCGATCTGGTGGAGATGAGTCGCGATGCGGTCGGCGACGCCCTCGACCTTGAGCATGCCATAGGCGGCATGGCCGTAGCCGGCCTTGGCCGCAGCGGCGACCTGTGCGCGGCTGCGCCAGGCGGCGAGGCGCTTGGGCGTCGGATAGTCGAGGAACAGCGTGTAGCCGAACAGCGATTCGACCTGCGCCTCGACCTCGGCGCGGATGCGCTCGACGATCGCCAGCATGCGCTCGATCCGCGCCGAGCGCAGGCCGAGCGATTCGAGATTGTCGCGGATCGGCTGCTGGCGTGGCAGCTCGGACAAAGCGCCGATGATCGTCTGGAAGAAGCCGGGATTGTCCGGCGCCTCGCTATAGAAGCCGATGCGGTGGCCGGGCGTCGGATCGACGAAGACGAAGCGGCGGTCGATCTGCCGGCGCGCGGGACGCTCCTTGAGCGCATCGATCGCCGGGCGGAACGGCGCGTTGGCGAGCACCGATCCGTCGATCAGCGCGGCCTTGTCCGCCACGCCGGCGGCGTACTGGCGCGGCAGGACATGCTCGAGGAACGCCTCGCGACCGGGCCAGGCGATGCCGCGCTCGGCGAGCAGCGCGTCGAGCTCGCCGACAGTGGCGGGCGGGAACGCGCCGGGGAAGCTCGAGGTGGCGCGCGCGGCGAAGGCGAGCTCGGCGGGATGCGCGAACTCGGCCGACGCGTCGCCATGGTCGCTGAACGAGAAGACGAGGCGATGCTCGGTCTCGACCACCTCGGGCGGCGAGTTGAGCTTGAGACGCTCGGGATGGCCGCGGAAATCGGTGACGGTGACGAACAGGTCGAGCGGCTGTCCGGCGGGCAACAGCCGCGGCCCGGCGGGGCTCTTCGCCATCGCGTCAAGCGCGTCGAGCATCATCGCGAGCAGCTCCTTGCCGCCGAAGGGCGGTTCGAACCAGCGCGAGCGCACGAACTTCTCGAGCTTCGCGCGGACCTCCGCGCGCGCGCCGCTCTCGACCGTCTGGTCGACCGTCGAACCGTCGCGGGCGAGCATCCACGCGATCGGCAACGCCCACACCTTGGCGAGCTTGTGCGAGGGGCCGTGATCGGGGTTGAGCAGCGCCTCGACATCGGCGACCTGCAGCCACAGGTCGGTGAGCGGGTCGAGCGACTGGCCGGTGGCGATCGCCTGCGCCAGGAACACGCCGTTGATCCCGCCGGCGCTGGCGCCCGCGACGATGTCGACGATCGCGCGCAGGCGGATGCCGGTGGCTTCGCCGATCTCGTCGAGCAGGGCGTGGTAGAGAGTCTCGGTGCCGCGCCCCGGCGCGTCGCCATCATGATGCGCGCGGCTGGCGCGGGCGAGGTGCCAGATCTCCTTGGTGATGCCGTGCATGTAGACGGCGAGGCTGATCCCGCCATAGCAGACCAGCGCCAGGCGGAGTTCGCGATCGCGCATCAGTTCCGAGCCACCGCGGCCCAGACGGGCAGGTGATCGGAGGCGGTGCGCGCCGCGGCGCTGTCGTGCACGCCGCTCCCGGCGATTGCCAGCTCGGGCGAGACCATGATCCGATCGAGCCGGGCGACGGGGCGGCGGGCGTGGAACGAGCGTCCGGTCTCGGCGAAGGTGAAATGGCGGCCGAAGTCGCGCAGGCAGCCCGATTGCGCGCTCCAGTCGTTGAGGTCGCCCATCATCACCGTCGGCAGCCGGCGCGCGCTGGCGTCGAGATGCGCGAGGATCGCATGCGCCTGCCGCCGCCGCCACAGCCCCGAGAGGTCGAGATGCATGCCGACCACGCGCAGCACCTCGCCATTGACGCGCAGGTCGGCCATCACCGCGCCGCGCGGTTCGAGCGCGGGCAAGTGGAGGATCTCGCAATCGAGGACCTGCGCCTCCTTGCGCACCAGGATGGCGTTGCCGTGCCAGCCCATGCTGCCGCTGCGCACGCCGAACTGCACCGCCTTCCACGGGCTGCGCTCCTCGAGCAGGTGGGGGGTGATCACGCCCTGGCGCGCGCCGAAGCGGCGGTCGGCCTCCTGCAACGCGACGACGTCGGCGTCGATCTCGCGCAGCACCTCGAGCGTGCGCTCGGGCCGCCGCCGCCGGTCGGTGCCGATCGACTTGCGCATATTGTAGCTGGCGACCTTCAGCATCGTCCCTGTTTGGTGGGCCGGAGCGGGCGAGGCAAGAGGATGCGGATCAGGCGGGTGTGGACGGGGCCGGCATCGTCGCCTGGCGGCGAGCGGCGGCGGCGGCTTCGACCAGGCTGTGCGCGGTGGCTTCGGCGGCGTCGGGGGTCATCGACACCGCGACCCCGTCGGGCCCGTCGAGCAGAACCTGGCCTTGCTCTGCCGTGGCGACGCCTGGCCGGTCGAAGGTTTCGGTCGAATGCACTGACGGCTCCGTTACGACATTGGTCAGATCCAACGCCGGGGCCGCGGAAAATATCCCGCTACAGCATGGAGTTGGTGCGCGAACCTGAGCTTAGCGCCCGCCGGCTTCGAGCAGGCGGCGCGGTGCGACGAGCTCCCAGCTGATCGCTACTCGGTCGGCGACACGGTCCCAGTCGGTGTCCGCGCGGTCGAGGTGGATACCGACCCAGCCTGACGGACCGAAATAGGGCGGGCGGTAATAGAGGTCCGGCTCCATCTCGATCAGCATCGCCTGCTCCTCGGTCCCGCTGGTCTTGACGATCGCGGCGGTGACGTCGTCGCCATGATGATGGTGCCAGAAATAGGCGAACATCTTGCCCTTCTGGATGAAGAAGGCCGGCATGCCATGCGAGAGCTTCTCGCCGGTCTCGGGGAGCGCGAGCGCGGCGGCGCGGAGCTTTTCCAGCGCCGCTGCCGCGCGAGGGGTCATCTGCCCAGCCATTCCGCGACAATGCGAGGATAGAGGCGATGTTCCTCGGCAAGGACGCGTTCGGCGAGGGTTTCGGCCGTGTCGCCGGGGAGGATCGTGACTTCCGCCTGGCCCAGCACCTCGCCGCCGTCGAGCTCCTCGGTGACGATATGGACCGAGCAGCCGCCCGCCGCGTCGCCCGCCTCGATCGCACGGGCGTGGGTGTCGAGACCCTTGTACTTGGGCAGCAGCGAGGGGTGGATGTTGACGATCCGCCCGCGCCAGCGTGCGACGAACTCGTCGGTGAGCAGGCGCATATAGCCGGCGAGGGCGATGGCCTCGACGCCGGATTCGCGCAGGGCGGTATCGATCTTCGCCTCATAGTCGGCCTTGGACATGCCCCTGGGCGATTGCGCGAAGGTGGCGATACCCTGTTGCGCCGCCCAGGCGAGGCCGGGGGCTTCGGGCTTGTCGGAGGCCACCAGCGCGACCTCGTAAGGGCTCGTCGGATCGCGCGCGGCCTCGGCCAGCGCCATCATGTTGGAGCCGCGGCCCGAGATGAGGATGCCGAGACGGCGCTTAGCCATTATGCGTGGCGGACCAGGCCTCGCGGGCACTCCACGTCTCGGCGCCCCCGGCGACGGTGCAGCCGCGCTGGCCGGCCTCGATCGTGCCGATGCGGTGGACGGTCTCCCCCGCGGCTTCGAGCGCGTGCGCGGCCGCATCCGCCTGATCGGCGGCAACCACCGCGACCATGCCGATGCCGCAGTTGAAGGTCCGCGCCATTTCCTCGGGCTCGATGCTGCCCTGCGCCTGCAGGAACGCCATCAGCCGCGGCTGCGCCCAGGCACCGGCGTCGACATGGGCGTGGCAGCCCTCAGGCAGCACGCGCGGGATGTTCTCGAGCAGGCCGCCGCCGGTGATGTGCGCGAGGCCATGAATGCGGCCTTCGCGCAGCAGCGGGAGCAGGCTCTTCACATAGATGCGGGTCGGCGCCATCAGCGCGTCGAGCAGGATCACGTCCTGATCGAACAGTGCGGGGCGGTCGAGCTTCCAGCCCTTGTCCGCGGCGAGGCGGCGGACGAGCGAATAGCCGTTCGAGTGCACGCCGGTGGACGCGAGGCCGAGCAGCACGTCGCCGGGTGCGATCTTCTTGCCGTCGAGCAGCCGGTCGCGCTCGACCGCGCCGACGCAGAAGCCCGCAAGGTCATAGTCGCCATCGGCGTACATGCCGGGCATCTCGGCGGTCTCACCTCCGATCAGCGCGCAGCCGGCCTGGCGGCAGCCTTCGGCGATCGAGGCGATCACGCGCTCCGCGACCCCCGGGACGAGCTTGCCCGAGGCGTAATAGTCGAGGAAGAACAGCGGCTCGGCGCCCTGCACGATCAGGTCGTTGGCGCACATCGCGACGAGGTCGATGCCGACGCCGTCGTGATGGTCATGCTCGATCGCGAGCTTGAGCTTGGTGCCGACCCCGTCATTGGCCGCGACCAGCAGCGGATCGGTGAAGCCCGCGGCCTTGAGGTCGAACAGCCCGCCGAACCCGCCGAGATCGGCATCGGCGCCAGGCCGGCGGGTTGAGCGCGCGAGCGGGGCGATCGCCTTGACCAGCGCGTTGCCGGCATCGATCGAGACGCCCGCCTGGGCATAGGTATAGGGCTTGGGATCGGTCATCCGCGTGCGCTTAGCGCCGAGTGACGAAAATCGGAACCTTTGAATCCTCCCCCGCCGGGGGAGGTGGCATACGAAGCATGACGGAGCGGAGGACTCCCCCAGCCATCGTCGTGCATCCTCCACCCCGCCGCTTTCGGCACCGCCTTCCCCTGGCGGGGGAGGATACGAGCGGGGTCTCACCAAAACCCTTGGCTTCGATCGCCCGCTTCGCCAAAAGGACGGCGAATGTCGCGCCGCATCTCCCCCGTCTTCGCCGTCACGGCCGCGCTCGCGCTGTTCGCGACCGCCGGCTTCGCCCTCGCGCAAGCCGGCAAGGGCGCGGGCAAGGCCGAGCCGGCGGCCGCTTCCGGGGACAGCTCGGGCAGCTTCGAGGTGAGCGGCATCGAGATCGACGTGCGCGCCAAGGACGCGGAGTCGGCGCGGCTCGGCGGCTGGCGGCTGGCGCAACGCAAGGCGTGGACGATGCTGGCGCAGCGGCTGACCGGGCAGGGCGCGTCGCTCGGCGATTCGGCGCTCGACGGGATGGTCACCGGGATCATCATCGAGCGCGAGCAGATCGGCCCCAACCGCTACGTGGCGACCCCGCGCGAC
>NZ_JBCNMA010000145.1:0-8089 GCF_039595165.1 Sphingomonas sp. | reverse complement strand
GTTCACGCTCAACTACACCCAGGCGATGCTGGTGCAGTTCTGCTTCTTCACCGCCTATCTACTGATCGGCATTCCCGGCGCGAAGCTGGTCAAGAAGCTCGGCTATATGCGTGGTGCCGTGGCCGGGCTGCTAACGATGATGGTCGGCTGCCTGCTGTTCATCCCGGCCTCACAGAACGCCACCTACGGCCTGTTCCTGTTCGCGTTGTTCGTGCTGGCGAGCGGCGTCGTGATCGTGCAGGTGGTCGCCAATCCGCTGATCTCGCTGCTCGGCAAGCCCGAGACCGCGCATAGCCGCCTCACCTTCGCGCAAGCGTTCAACTCGCTCGGCACGACGGTCTTCCCGATCGTCGGCTCGATGCTGATCCTCGGCAGCCTCGCCACCGTCACCGCCAATCAACTCTCAGGTGCGGAGCTCGACGCTTATCGAGTCGCCGAGAGCAAGGCGATCATGCATGGTTATCTCGGCATCGCCGCCGCCCTTGCGATCGTTGCAGGCGCCGTGTGGCTATTCCGCAACCGACTGAAGGGCGAACGGCACGAAGCGAGCAGCGGGCTTGCCGGCTTCGACCTGCTCAAGCGCACGCGCTTCGGCTACGGCGCGCTGTGCATCTTCCTCTATGTCGGCGCAGAGGTCTCGATCGGGTCGCTGATCGTCAACTATCTGATGCAGCCGGGCGTAATGGGGCTTCAGGAGCAGGCAGCAGGCAAGCTGATCGGTTTCTACTGGGGCGGCGCGATGGTCGGCCGCTTCATCGGCTCGGGCCTGATGCGCGTCATCAGCCCCGGCAAGATCCTCGCCTTCGTGGCGCTCGGCGCGATCGCGCTGATCCTGATCTCGACCAACACCAGCGGCACGGTGTCGGGCTACAGCCTGCTCGCGATCGGCCTGATGAACTCGATCATGTTCCCGACGATCTTCGCGCTGGCTTCGGAGAAGCTCGGCGGCCGCGCGGCCGACGGGTCGGGGATCATCAACATCGCGATCTTCGGCGGCGCGGTCGTGCCGCTGGCGACCGGTGCGCTGGCAGATGCGACGGGCAGCCTTGCCACCGCATTGCTGCTGCCGGCGGTCTGCTACGCGATCATCGCGGGATTCGGCTATTATGCCCGTCGCCCCTATGACGGTCCCGTCGCTAGCTGACATGCAAAGGGCCGGCGAGTCGCCTGGCCGGCCCTTCTGCGCTGGTGCCCCTGGCCGGACTCGAACCAGCATGCCTTGCGGCGGTCGATTTTGAGTCGACTGCGTCTACCATTTCGCCACAGGGGCCCGTCGCGAGCGCCGGTCGCTAGACCATCGGCCGCGGTGCCGCAAGCCGGATGCGGCGGTGCCCCGCGCCATATATTTGACAGGGCCCGCCCCGCTTCCTATATCCCGCCTTCACCCCGATCGGTCGGGAAATGATGCGCCGTCGCGCAGCGCATCGGACGAATTGGCCGCCGGGATCCATAGACGCTTGAGAGGCTGAGCTTTTCTTCTCTTCGGAAGAGGAAGTTGCTCGGCCCTTTTGGCGTCTGTTCGCGTGCCTGCCCCGGCGGATACCGGGACGCATTTCAGGCTGACGAGGCAAAAAATCCACATGGCAACCAAGGCGATCGAAGGCGGCACCGTGAAGCGCCGCATCCGCAAGGTGTTCGGCGACATCCACGAAGTGGTGCAGATGCCGAACCTGATCGAGGTTCAGCGCGAATCCTACGAACAGTTCCTCCGCAGCGATCCTTCGATCGGCTATGTCTCGGGCCTCGAGAAGACCCTGCGCTCGGTGTTCCCGATCCGCGACTTCGCCGGCACCGCCGAGCTCGACTTCGTCACCTATGAGCTCGAAGCTCCCAAGTTCGACGTCGAGGAATGCCGTCAGCGCGGCATCACCTATGCCGCGCCGATGCGCGTCACGCTGCGCCTGATCGTGTTCGAGGTCGATCCCGATACGGAAGCCCGGTCGGTGCTCGATATCAAGGAGCAGGACGTCTACATGGGCGACATGCCCCTGATGACGGGCAACGGCACCTTCTTCATCAACGGCACCGAGCGCGTCATCGTCAGCCAGATGCACCGCTCGCCGGGCGTGCTGTTCGACCATGACCGCGGCAAGACGCACGCGAGCGGCAAGTACCTCTTCGCAGCGCGCGTGATCCCGTATCGCGGCTCGTGGCTCGACTTCGAGTTCGACGCGAAGGACATCGTCAATGTCCGCATCGACCGCAAGCGCAAGCTGCCGGTGACGACCCTGCTGTACGCCCTCGGGCTCAACAGCGAGGAGATCCTCAACCACTTCTACAACACCGTCACTTTCGTGCGCGGTCCCAACGGCTGGCAGATCCCGTTCCAGCCCGAGAACTGGCGCGGCGCGAAGCCGATGTTCGACATCATCGACGCCAGCTCGGGCGAGGTGGTGTTCCCGGCCGGCCAGAAGATCTCGCCGCGCGCCGCCAACAAGGCGGGCAAGGACGGCCTCGCGACGCTGCTGATTCCGACCGAGGAGATCTTCGGCCGCTACAGCGCGTTCGACCTGATCAACGAAAAGACCGGCGAGATCTATATCGAGGCGGGCGACGAGGTGTCGGCCGACAATCTCGAGAAGCTCGACAAGGCCGGCATCGACCGCATCGAGCTGCTCGACATCGACCATGTCTCGACCGGCCCGTGGATCCGCAACACGCTCAAGGCCGACAAGGCCGAAGAGCGCGAGCAGGCGCTGTCCGACATCTATCGCGTCATGCGCCCCGGCGAGCCGCCGACGCTCGAGACCGCGGAATCGCTGTTCGCCGGCCTGTTCTTCGATCCGGAGCGCTACGACCTCTCGGCCGTCGGCCGCGTGAAGCTCAACATGCGCCTCGACCTCGACGCCGAGGACACCGTCACGACGCTGCGCACCGAGGACATCCTCGCGGTGGTCAAGACGCTCGTCGACCTCAAGGACGGCAAGGGCGAAGTCGACGACATCGACAATCTCGGCAACCGCCGCGTGCGTTCGGTGGGCGAGCTGCTCGAGAACCAGTATCGCGTCGGCCTGCTCCGCATGGAGCGCGCCGTGAAGGAGCGCATGAGCTCGGTCGACGTGTCGACCGTGATGCCGAACGACCTGATCAACGCGAAGCCGGCCGTCGCCGCGGTTCGTGAGTTCTTCGGCTCGTCCCAGCTGTCGCAGTTCATGGACCAGACCAACCCGCTCTCCGAAGTGACGCACAAGCGTCGCGTCTCGGCGCTCGGGCCGGGCGGTCTGACGCGTGAGCGTGCTGGCTTCGAAGTCCGCGACGTGCATCCGACCCACTATGGCCGTATCTGCCCGATCGAGACGCCGGAAGGCCCGAACATCGGCCTGATCAACTCGCTGGCGTCGTTCTCGCGCGTCAACAAGTACGGCTTCATCGAGACGCCCTACCGCAAGGTCGTCGACGGCAAGGTGACCAACGAGGTCGTCTATCTCTCGGCGATGGAAGAGGCGAAGCACACGATCGCCCAGGCTTCGGCCGAGGTCGATGGCGATCAGCGCTTCACAGAGGAACTGGTCTCGGCGCGCCAGGCGGGCGAGTTCCTGATGGCGCTTCCCGACCAGATCACGCTGATGGACGTCTCGCCCAAGCAGCTCGTTTCGGTCGCGGCCTCGCTGATCCCGTTCCTCGAGAACGACGACGCCAACCGCGCGCTCATGGGCTCGAACATGCAGCGCCAGGCCGTGCCGCTGGTTAAAGCGGAAGCGCCGTTCGTCGGCACCGGCATGGAAGAGACCGTCGCCCGTGACTCGGGCGCCGCGATCGCCGCGCGCCGTGCTGGCATCGTCGACCAGGTCGATGCGTCGCGTATCGTCATCCGCGCCACCGGCGAAGTGTCGGCGGAAGAGAGCGGCGTCGACATCTACACGCTGATGAAGTTCGAGCGATCGAACCAGTCGACCTGCATCAACCAGCGTCCGCTGGTGAAGGTGGGCGACGTCGTCAACGTGGGCGACGTGATCGCCGACGGCCCGTCCACCGAATTCGGCGAGCTCGCGCTGGGCCGCAACGCGCTCGTCGCGTTCATGCCCTGGAACGGCTACAATTATGAGGACTCGATCCTCATCTCCGAGCGGATCGTGAAGGACGACGTGTTCACGTCGATCCACATCGACGAGTTCGAAGTGATGGCCCGCGACACCAAGCTCGGGCCGGAGGACATCACCCGCGACATCCCGAATGTCGGCGAGGAAGCACTGCGCAACCTCGACGAGGCGGGCATCGTGTACATCGGCGCCGAGGTCGAGCCGGGCGATATCCTGGTCGGCAAGATCACGCCCAAGGGCGAGAGCCCGATGACGCCGGAGGAGAAGCTCCTCCGCGCCATCTTCGGCGAGAAGGCTTCGGACGTCCGCGACACCTCGCTCCGCCTGCCCCCGGGCGTTAGCGGCACGATCGTCGACGTGCGCGTGTTCAACCGCCACGGCATCGACAAGGACGAGCGCGCGATGGCGATCGAGCGCGAGGAGATCGAGCGCCTGAAGAAGGACTCGGACGACGAGCGCAACATCCTCAACCGCGCGACCTGGTCGCGCCTTCGCGAGATGCTGCTCGGCCAGACCGCGACCGGCACGCCGAAGGGCCTCAAGAAGGGCTCGGTGATCGACGAGGATCTGCTCGATAGCGTCGACCGCCACGAGTGGTGGAAGTTCGCGGTGCAGGACGACAAGGTCCAGAGCGACCTCGAAGCGGTGAAGGGCCAGTATGACGAGGCCGTGAAGCGCATCAAGGACAAGTTCGAGGACCGCCGCGAGAAGCTGGAGCGCGGCGACGAGCTGCCGCCGGGCGTACTCAAGATGGTCAAGGTCTTCGTCGCGGTGAAGCGCAAGCTGCAGCCGGGCGACAAGATGGCCGGCCGTCACGGCAACAAGGGCGTCATCTCGCGCATCCTCCCCGTCGAGGACATGCCGTTCCTCGAGGACGGCACGCCGGTCGATCTCGTGCTCAACCCGCTGGGCGTGCCCTCGCGCATGAACGTCGGGCAGATCTTCGAGACGCATCTCGGCTGGGCCGCGCGCAACCTCGGCATGCAGGTCGCCTCGGCGTTGGAGGATTGGCGCGAAGCCAATCCGGACGCCAAGGCGGGCGAGATGCCGGCCGCGGTCAAGGATCGCCTCGTCGAGATCTACGGCGATCACTATGCCGAGGAGATCAAGGCGCGCAGCGGCGAGCAGGTCGCCGAGCTGATCGAGAATGTCCGCACGGGCATCCCGATGGGCACCCCGGTGTTCGACGGCGCGCGCGAGAGCGACGTGTCGGCGATGCTGGAGCTGGCAGGCCTCGACACCTCGGGCCAGTCGACCCTGTTCGACGGCCGCACGGGTGACGCGTTCGACCGCAAGGTCACGGTGGGCATCATCTACATGCTGAAGCTCCACCACCTGGTCGACGACAAGATCCACGCGCGTTCGATCGGGCCGTACTCGCTCGTCACCCAGCAGCCGCTGGGCGGCAAGGCGCAATTCGGCGGCCAGCGCTTCGGCGAGATGGAGGTGTGGGCGCTGCAGGCTTACGGCGCGGCGTACACGCTCCAGGAGATGCTGACGGTGAAGTCCGACGACGTCGTCGGCCGCACCAAGGTCTACGAGGCGATCGTCAAGGGCGACGACACGTTCGAGGCCGGCATCCCCGAGAGCTTCAACGTGCTCGTCAAGGAAATGCGCTCGCTGGGCCTCAACGTCGAACTCAAGTCGATGGACGAAGAGGACGGCGACGAGCTGGCCGAGGCGGCGGAGTAACGGGTGCTACGGAGTGCTGTGTTGACATCACAGTGCTCCGTCCCCTCCCCGCCCGACGAATTTGACCCTCCAGAGGGACACAGAGAATGAACGAACTGACCAATTTCGCGAACCCGGTCGCCAAGCCGGAGACCTTCGACCAGATCCAGATCGGCATCGCGTCGCCCGACCGCATCCGCTCCTGGTCGTTCGGCGAGATCAAGAAGCCGGAGACGATCAACTATCGCACGTTCAAGCCCGAGCGTGACGGCCTGTTCTGCGCGCGCATCTTCGGTCCGATCAAGGACTATGAGTGCCTGTGCGGCAAGTACAAGCGCATGAAGTACAAGGGCATCGTCTGCGAGAAGTGTGGCGTCGAGGTGACCGTCTCGAAGGTCCGCCGCGAGCGCATGGGCCATATCGAGCTCGCGGCCCCGGTCGCGCACATCTGGTTCCTGAAGTCGCTGCCGTCGCGCATCGGCCTGCTGCTCGACATGCAGCTCAAGCAGCTCGAGCGCGTGCTCTACTTCGAGAGCTACATCGTCACCGAGCCGGGCCTGACCCCGCTCGAGAAGTATCAGCTCCTCACCGAGGACGAGCTGCTCGACGCGCAGGACGAATATGGCGAGGACGCGTTCTCGGCCGGCATCGGGGCCGAGGCGGTCAAGATCATGCTCATGGACCTCGACCTCGAGGGTGAGCGCCAGCAGCTGCTCGACGAGCTCGCCACGACCAAGTCGGAGCTCAAGCCCAAGAAGATCATCAAGCGCCTCAAGGTCGTGGAGTCCTTCATCGACTCCGGCAACCGTCCGGAGTGGATGATCCTCGACGTCGTTCCGGTCATCCCGCCCGAGCTGCGCCCGCTGGTGCCGCTGGACGGCGGCCGCTTCGCGACCTCGGATCTCAACGATCTGTATCGCCGCGTGATCAACCGTAACAACCGCCTGAAGCGCCTGATGGAGCTGCGCGCGCCGGACATCATCGTCCGTAACGAAAAGCGCATGCTGCAGGAGGCGGTCGACGCGCTGTTCGATAACGGACGCCGCGGCCGCACGATCACCGGCGCCAACAAGCGTCCGCTCAAGTCGCTGTCCGACATGCTCAAGGGCAAGCAGGGCCGCTTCCGCCAGAACCTGCTCGGCAAGCGCGTCGACTATTCAGGCCGTTCGGTCATCGTGACCGGTCCGGAGCTCAAGCTGCACCAGTGCGGCCTGCCCAAGAAGATGGCGCTCGAGCTGTTCAAGCCGTTCATCTACGCCCGGCTCGACGCCAAGGGTCTCTCGATGACCCTCAAGCAGGCCAAGAAGTGGGTCGAGAAGGAGCGCAAGGAAGTCTGGGACATCCTCGACGAAGTCATTCGCGAGCACCCGGTCCTCCTCAACCGCGCGCCGACGCTCCACCGCCTGGGCATCCAGGCGTTCGAGCCGGTGCTGATCGAGGGCAAGGCGATCCAGCTCCACCCGCTGGTCTGCTCGGCGTTCAACGCCGACTTCGACGGCGACCAGATGGCCGTTCACGTTCCGCTGAGCCTCGAGGCCCAGCTGGAAGCGCGCGTGCTGATGATGTCGACCAACAACATCCTGTCGCCCGCCAACGGCAAGCCGATCATCGTGCCGTCGCAGGACATGGTGCTGGGCCTCTACTACATCTCGATGGAGAAGGAGGGTGAACCCGGCGAAGGCATGATCCTGGGCGACATGGCCGAGGTGCACCAGGCGCTGTTCAACGGCGCGGTGACGCTGCACACCAAGATCACCAGCCGCGTGCCCCAGACGGACGAGGACGGCAACGCGTACATGAAGCGTTTCGAGACCACCCCGGGCCGCATGCTGCTCGGCGAGTGCCTCCCGAAGAGCCACAAGGTGCCGTTCGACGTCGTCAACCGCCTCCTCACCAAGAAGGACGTCGGCGACGTGATCGACGAGGTCTATCGCCACACCGGCCAGAAGGAGACCGTGCTGTTCGCCGACGCCATCATGGCGCTCGGCTTCCGTCACGCGTTCAAGGCAGGCATCTCGTTCGGCAAGGACGACATGATCATCCCGGCGCAGAAGGAAGCGATGGTCGACGAGACCCGCGCGCTCGTGAAGGACTTCGAGCAGCAGTATCAGGACGGTCTGATCACGCAGCAGGAGAAGTACAACAAGGTGATCGACGCCTGGAGCCGCTGCGGCGACCAGGTGGCGGCCGCGATGATGGACGAGATCAAGGCGGTCAAGAAGGACCCCGAGACCGGCCGCGAGAAGCCCGCCAACGCGATCTACATGATGGCGCACTCGGGTGCCCGTGGTTCGGCGGCGCAGATCAAGCAGCTCGCCGGCATGCGCGGCCTGATGGCCAAGCCGTCGGGCGAGATCATCGAGACGCCGATCATCTCG
>NZ_JBCNMA010000144.1:0-8096 GCF_039595165.1 Sphingomonas sp. | reverse complement strand
GAGCAGCTCGACGGCGACCGGACGCGCGCGCGCCTGCACCGCCTCGAACCGCTCGACGCGCTCGAGATGGTCGGCCGCGATCCGCCACCCGCCGTCGGCCAGGCGCTCGACGCCGGCGCCGCCGCGGCGCAGCGCCTCGAGCCGGCGGACATGGGCCCGCGCGAACGCCTCGGTGGCCTGGCGGTCGTGGGCCAGGTGCGCGTCGATGTCGTAGCGGCCGCCGTTGGCGGTGGCGACGGCGGCGATCGTCCGGTCCACCTCACGGACGCCGGTGCAATTGGGGGCGACCCGCACCACCGCGGCCTCGCCGGCGCCTTCGGCCGCCTCCCGTCCGAGCGCCACATAGTGGCTGCGCCCGTCGATGCCATCGACAATGAGATAATGGCGATCGCGATGCTCGTCGGCGAGCCCGCGCGTCAGCACGCGCCCGATCAGCGGACCCGCATCCGGCGACATCGGGTCGTAGATCGCCTGGTCAGCAGCGGCACGCTCGACCCGCGCCGCGGTGAAGGCGCGCTGCATCGTGCGGATGATGTCGCCGCGCTCGCCCATCCGGGTGAGCGTGTCGGCCAGGCCGGGCGCGAGTCGCCAGCGGCCTTGCCCCAGATCCTCAGCGAGCCCGAGCCGCGCGAGCCTGACGAGACGCCCGGCACGCAGCGTCTGCTCGAACGCGCCGCCGCCGCTCGCCGCGACGATGCGCTCCTCGCCCCCGAGGCGGATCAGCCGCCGGTCGATCGCGGTCAGGTGCTCTTGCTCGATTTCGGCGAGCTGAGTGCGCGCAATTTCCCGGTCCGTGCGCGGGCCGAGGTCGAGCTCGACGAGCTCGGCGGCGCGCTCGCGCAGGCCCCGGGTCAGATAGTCGGGCGCGATCACCAGGTCCTTGCCCTTCTGGTCGATCCCGCGGACGATGACGTGGCTGTGCGGATGGCCGGTGTTGAAATGGTCGACGGCGACCCAGTCGAGCCTGGTTCCGAGATCGGCTTCGGCGCGCGCCATCAGCCGGCGGACGAGCGGTTTCAGCTCGTCATATTGGGCGCCGTCCTCGGGCGAGACGATGAAGCGGAACTGGTGGCGGTCGCCGGCGCCGCGCGCGAGGAATTCCTTGGCGTCGATCGCATCGCGCTCGGCGCCGTAGAGCGCGCCCCGTTCGCCCTCGCGCGTGGTGCCGTCGCGCTGGAGGTAGCGCAGGTGCGCGGCCGCCGCGCTCGCGCCCTTGCCGGCGAGCCGCGCGATGCGGGTCTTGATCACGACGCGGCGGCGCTCGAGCGCGCTCATCCGGCCGCGACTGGCGAGCAGCCGCCCGACGCCGGCAGCGCGGCCGATCCGGCTGCCGGCGGAACGCTTGGCTTGTCGTCCGGCAAAAGCCGCCCCACCGCGGGCGAGATTGGCGGCTGCGAGCACGCGCTGGAGGTAGCGCCGCCCGCGCCTGGGCGGGCGGCTGCGCAGCCGCCCGAGATGGGGTTCGAAGTCGTCGTCGGCGCTCATCCGGCGGCTCTTGCTGGCGCGCCCCGAAGCCAGTCTGGCGCAGCCTGAGCGCTAAGAAAACCGGTGCCGTCCAGGCCCGCGGAAATCCTCGCTTTTCGGCGGCGACGGCACTGCCCGCCGAACGACAGTGC
The DNA here is from genome assembly GCF_039595165.1 of Sphingomonas sp. Classification (GTDB taxonomy): domain Bacteria; phylum Pseudomonadota; class Alphaproteobacteria; order Sphingomonadales; family Sphingomonadaceae; genus Sphingomonas. Next base: position 6,480 of record NZ_JBCNMA010000144.1, on the reverse strand, counting down.
CGCTCGAACGCCGCAAAAAGGATGTGCAGACAAAGGCTTATGCGCCGGCCGGTGCCGGCGCTTTATCTTGCCTTACGCGGCTTTTCCGAATGGGCGGGAAACGAAGCGCATCTGCGGACGTTTAATCGAGATCAAATCCAGACGCATTCGATTGCGCGAACCTGAGGGGGCTGCCCTTGAACGAAACGGTCCGCATCCTCGTCGTCGATGACGAGGCGATGATCGTCATGACGGTCGAGGACGCGTTGCGGCAGGCCGGATACGACGTCGAGATCGCGCATTGCGGTTCGGACGCGCTGTCGATGCTCGAGCGTATCCCCGAGATCGCGGGCATCGTCACCGACATCCGGATGGGGAACGGAACCACCGGCTGGGAACTCGGGCGCGAGGCGCGCCGGCATAATCCGGCGGTCGCGATCGTCTATATGTCGGGGGACAGCGCCGCGGACTATCCGGCAGAGGGAGTCCCCGGCAGCATCATCGTTCACAAGCCGTTTGCCCCGGATCAGATTGCTTCGGCCATCTCGACGCAGCTCAACAAGATTGCCAGCGGACTCGGTTGAGCCGACCGCTCGCTGCGGGCGCCAAAGCGCCTTGCCTCATGCCCGCTCGATAGCCTCCCGCCGAGGCAGAAAAGAGAGCGAGAGCGACGCGGTTCCGACGCCGCTCCCGCGCGTGCAGATGTCCGCATGTCAGTGCGTTTGTTCGAACGCTTCGTGAGCGTCCCACGCGCTTTTCATCAGCCTGAGATTGAAGATGTCGTGCACCGCGCCGTCGCCATCGACGATGCAGGTGGCGACGAACCACGCGCCCTTGAGCACGCCCAGGATCGCGATCCGCTCGAGCTCGAGACCCCCGTCGTCGGCGTCGATCTCGCCTTCGTAGCGGCCGAGATGGCGCTCCATCATGCGGCTCTGCCAGTGGAAATCGGCGAGCTCCGCATCGAGGAACCGGGCAGCGATCTCGACGCTGCCCTCGCGTCCGAACTGCGCTTCGATACCCGCGATGAGCGCCGGATAGGCGTCGCGCGTCTCGACCTGGAGAATGGAAATCATCGTCATGACGAACCTTTCGAAGCTGTCGTCCTCTCGACTGAGGACGGAGGTTCGGGGACGGGCGGCGGGGCGGCTGTCAGGGCCGCGGAGGCGCAGCCGGAGCGCCGCGAAGCGGCGGCGGAGGAACCGATTTTGTCGCGCGGCAAACGAACAAAAGCGCGCGCGAAGCGCGCTCCATCTCGCGGCAAAATTGGAGGGGCCGCCGGCCTTGCACAGCCGCTCCGCCGCCCGTCATGCTGGGCCTTGCCGAGACGAGCCCTCCCCCGTTTGCGGATAAGCGCGGCCCTCGCCGCCTGCTCCCCATTGCGGCTGGGCTTCTGCCGGCGGGCGCGTCGAGAGGGTGACGAACAGGTCGGTCGGCGCGCTCTGCGGTGCAGCGGCGCCGGCGGGATCGGCGCGCTCGATCACGAACAGGGTCGCGCGCTGCGGGGCCTTCTCGGGAGCGGCTGCCGGCTCGCCGCCGGCGCCCACCTGCGCCAGATAGGCGCGGGTCTCGGCGGGCAGCGGGCGGCCATCGGCCAACCAGGCGGCGTAGCGCGCCGGACCTGCATTGTAGGCGCCGAACAGGCCGGGATAGCCGAAGCGGTCGTACATGAGGCGCAGGTAAAAGGTGCCGGCGAGGATATTGGCGCGGGGGTCGTGCGGGTCGGCGCCAAGACGGAGCCGAGCGCGCAGCTCGGCCCAGGTTCCGGGCATGATCTGCATCAGCCCCATCGCGCCGGCGCGGCTGGTGATCGGCCGGCCGTGGAGGTGCGTGCGGCCGCCGCTCTCGGCGCGCATCACGCGCTCGATCCAGTCGAGCGGCACGCCGAAGCGCTGCGACGCCTCGCGCGAATAGGGGCGCCAGCGTGTCACGGCATCGACCGGAACCGCGCGCTCGGCGGCGGCCTGCCCCGCCTGCGACGGCTGCGAAGCAGCGGCCGAGGGCGCGGCGAGCAGGACGGCGGCGCCTGCCCACAGGGCTACAGGGAGCCGGGTCATGCGCCGGTCTCCGCGGCGTGCCAGGTCCAGAGCGGGTGGGCGGTCCCGACCACGTCCGAGGTCCGGCTCGCCCCGAAATAGCGCCCGTCGAACGAGGCCGGGCTGGCCGGATTGAGCAGCAGCAGCTCGCCGATGCGGAGGGTCCGGCATCCCTCCCAGCGCGGCAGCGGACGACCGAGCCGGTCGGCGGCGAGCCGATGGGCGACCGCCCGGCCGTCGATCGTGAGCGTGGCGCCGATCCCGCAGATGCGTGCGCCCGCGACGGCGGCGACGCGCTTGATCGCGGGCACGTTGCCCGGAAGGTAGCGGCGCTGCGCCGCGAGCCGGCGCGCGGGTCCGGGCAGCCAGGCGACGACCAGCTCGCCGGGCGCCGGCGCCGGCGCGGCGCCGACCCGGTAGAGCCCGATCGGCACGCTTGCGCTCGCGTTCCAGAGGAGGCGCGGGCGCGGTGGAGCGACGATGATGAGGCCGAGCGCGGCGACGCCGAGCGCGACCGCGAGGCCGCGGCGGCGGAGCATCCGGCGGCGGCGGTCGCGCCGCAGCGCCTGCGCGAACAGCGGCAGGTCGCGCGGGTCAGCCATGGTCGCCTCCGCGCGCGTTCGCGGCCGACCAGGCCTCGATATCGTCGATATGGTAGCGCCAGGTCCGGCCATGGCGGCGGCAGCGCGGGCCCTTGCCGGCCAGCCGCATCGCCTTCAGCGTCGACCAGGCGATGCCGAGGTGGAACGCGGTCTGCTTGGCGGTGAGGAACGGGCAGGATTCGCGCGCAGCCCTCGCACGCGCTTCGGCATCGTCGTCCATGTTGTCGGGTCCGGTTCTAAGCGGCGGTCAATCGCCGCGACCGGCCCAAACTGGCCCGAGCGCGCCTTGTCGGGCAGGGTCGAAAATCCATGCATGCGTTTTCGACCTCCCCATTTCTGGGGATTGCGCTCCCGCGCTTCGGCGCGGGAGCGCTTGCCGACTCAGTCGGCCGGGTTCCAGATGATGGCGAAGGCGTCGTCATCGTCCTGGCCGGCGGCGCGGCCGAGATTGGCGTAGAGCCGGCGCGGCCCGAACTCAGGGGCGGCGAGGCTCAGCGACACATAGTCCTTGCCGGACATCTCGCCGCGCCGGACCCAGCCGGCGCCGACCTCGACCCCGGCGGCCGAGACGCGGTAGTCGGGCTGCGTGTCGCTGCTCTTCGAACGGTTCGGCACGATCTCGATCTCGGTGCGGATCGAGAGCGTCTTGAGCTGGCCCTTGAAGCCTTCGCCGTCGCGGGTGACATAACCGATTGCGGGCATTGATCGTCTCCTTAGGTATCTCGCCCGAACCGTCTCCGGGCGATGGGCGGACCGAAGGAACGGGCGCCAGCCGGACGCGTGAACCCGTCAGGGCCGCAGCGTCAGCGGAGGACCGGAGCGGCGCGCTTATTTGCAGCGAAGCGGCCGCGAGGAGCCGGCGAAGCCGGCGGGGAAATAAGCGCGTCCGCGATGGTTTCGCGCGGCCAGCGCCCGTTCCAGGTCATACGCCCAAGGAGCCGGAGACGGTGGCGCGAGCGGCCCTGACGATGCCGCCCGATGTCGAGCCGGGCGCCGCGTGAAGGAACGCGACCGGCCCAGCTCAGCGCCTCTCAAACGGCATGCCGCAGATCGATTGTCCGACGTCGATCGGCGCGATAGCGGCCCGTATGGATGTGAATCGGCGTGGGTCGTGGAGACCGGATGGAGGCGGCAAGGCGGGAGCCGTGAGGCGGATCGGCGCACGCGCCGCCGCGCTTGGCGCGGCGCTGCTGCTCGGCGCGGCGGCGCACGCCGAGCCGGGGCGCGTCGCCTATGTCATCGACGGCGACACCTTCCGGCTGGTGAGCGGCGAGCGCATCCGCATTGCCGGGATCGATGCGCCCGAGACGCAGCCGCGCCAGGCGAAATGCATGCAGGAGCTGGCCGCCGGCCGCGTCGCGACGGCGCGTGCCCGGGCGCTGCTCGCAGGCCGGGCCGTGCGGATCGAGCGGGTCGGCCGCAGCTACAATCGCACGGTCCCGCGGGTGACGCTCGAGGGCCGCGACGTGGCGGCGACGCTGGTCGAAGCCGGGATCGCGCAATGGTGGCCGAGGGGGAGGCCGCGGCCGGTCTGGTGTGATCGCAGGCGCCGCTGACGCGTCGAAACGGCCGGCACGCGACGATCGATGATATCGGGCGGCCGCTCGCCTCAGGCGTCGATCAGCGCGATCGCGTCGCTGAACGCGAGGCTGTGGACGTTCTCGCCGGCCTCGTTCGTCACCTCGATGCTGCTGCGCAGCCAGAGCTGGCCGCTCTGCGCGTCGGCGCTGATCAGCTCGCGCGCCTCGCGCATCGCCTGGGCCTGGACGGCGGCGAGATCGGGCAGCTCCCGGCCCTCCTCGTCGGTGCAGAGCGTGCCCCGCTCGCAGAGATGGAAACGGAATCTTGGCATGAGCGCCAACTACTGCCCGACAACGCGTTTCCGTGCCAGCACATGGGTTAGCCGCTGCCAAACCCGCGCGCCGACGCCTGAAAGGCGGAGGCGCGCGGCCGGATTTTCGCGACGAGCGGTTCCGTAAAACGGCGGGGCGGCGCTGGCCGCCCCGCCTATCCGTCACGCCGCCAGCGCCTGCTCCGGTTCGGCAGTCACCGGACGCGCATCGTTCGCGTCGGTGCCCGGCGCTGCTGCCGCCGCAGCCGGGGCGGCGGGCGGCTCGGGGTCAGGTGGCGCGGCCGAATCGGGCTGCGCGAGCGCGAGCGCTTGCACCGTGCCGACGCCGCCGCGTGGCGTGTAGGCGGCGGGCGGGAACGCCATCCACCTCGGCACCCAGCGCTCGACCTTGGGGCGCCCGTTCGCGCCGTCGAGATGATCGACGACGATGCGCTTCAAGGTCTTGAGCTTCTCGCCCGCATTGGCGCGGGCGACGGTCTCGCCCGCGACCTCGGCGACGATCCGGCCCATTACCCCGCGGTCGCGGACCAGCTCGAAGAAGGCCGCATCCGGCTGCCACCAGTCGGCCATGTCGAGGCCGATATGGAGCCCCAGCGCCTCGATCGCAGGAGTTCCCGCAGCGAGGCTTTCGCCCATGACGATCGCGATCACATCCATGACGGCGGCGTCGGGCAGCGCGAGCAGCCGGGCGAACAGCGCAGCGAGGGTGTCCGCCGGTCCATCGGCGTCGGCGATGGCACCGCCGATCACGGTCGGCTCCTCGGGCGAGAAGCCGAGCAGGGCGAGGACCGCACGACGGCGCTCGTCGAACACGGTTTCGCCGCGCGAGACCTCGACGCTCTCGCGCACCTCGTCGGAACGCGCCGACTGCGGCTCGATCCGCACCTGCCAGAGCGGCGAGCCCGTGATGGCGTGCGCGACCAGCAGCCGCAGCGCCACCCCGGGGTGCGCGACCAGCGCGGCGCGCACGGCGGCGTGGCGGTGCAGGTCGATATAGGTCTGCATCGCCGAGGTGATCTCCGGACGCGGCGGCTTGGGCGCGCTCGGCGCTTCGCCGTTCTCGATGCGCCGAGCCTCTTTGCGGGTGAGATAGCCCTCGTGGAAGATCACCTCGCCGGAGCCGCGCACGTCGATATAGACGCGCCCGCCCTTGCGCTTGGGAGCCTTTTCATATTCCCAGCTATGGAAATGCTCGGACGGCGGGACGATCACCGCGTCGGCCCATCCGGCGTCGAGATAGGCGGCACAACGCGCATCGATCGCCGCATTCTGCTCGATCCAGAATGCGTCGGCATCGGCGAAATAGCCGCCTTCGCCGAACAGGTCGGCGACCACGGCGAGCCCGCTTGCGTCCACGTCGAACAGCGCTTGGGCGGTGCTGATCGACTGGCCGCCGAACAGCCAAGCCTTGAGCTGGTGCCCGGTCGGGACACAGGCGTCGGGATCGTCGGCGAGCGCGAGCCAAGCCTTCTGCTGGCTCTTGCTGGCGAGCGTCAGGTGGCGGACGGTCACCCGGTCGATTTCCTCGCGGGCATACGTCGCCCGGATGCGCGGGAGCAGGTTGCCGAGCGCGAGGACGCGCTTCACCGTCAGCTCGGGAAGGCCGAAGGTGAGCGCGATGTCGTCGATCGTGCGGCCCTCCTTCACCAGCCGGGTGAAGGTCTCCCATTGGGTGACCTCGTCGGGGTCGAGCCGCCCGAGATTTTCGATCAGCGAGGCCTCGATCGCATCGGCATCGTCGCCGTCTTCGAGGATGCCGCAGGGAAGTGCGAGCGTATCGGGATCGACCTCGCCGGCCGCGCGGCGTTCTTCGCCGACCAGCCGCGCGGCGTGGAAGCGGCGGCTTCCGGCGACGATGCCGTACAGGCCATCGTCATTGGCGGGCTTGACCAGCAGGGTCTGGATTATGCCGCGCTTGCGCACGGTCGGCAGGATGTCCGACACGTCGGGCGGGCGCTTGGCAAAGCGCATGTTCGCCTTGTCGACGAACAGCTTGTCGAGCGGGATGAAG
>NZ_JBCNMA010000143.1:0-8290 GCF_039595165.1 Sphingomonas sp. | reverse complement strand
TCGTGTCGGCCTGCCCGGCCCCCGGCGCGGTGGTGAAGGTGAACCAGTCGGCGCCCGCGCCGCCGGTGAGCGTGTCCGCGCCGTTGCCGCCGGCGAGCGAATCGCTCCCGTCCCCGCCGCGCAGCGTGTCGTCGCCGTCCATGCCCTGAAGCACATTGTCGTTGGCATCACCGATGATCACGTCGGCGAACGCCGAGCCGTCCACCCGCTCGATCCCGACCAGCGTGTCGCCCCCGCCAAAGCCCGCGCTGCCCGGCGCGGCGCCCTCGAGCTGAACCCACAGGCCGCCTGAGGCGTTGCGATAGTCGACCGTGTCGACTCCCGCCCCGCCATCGACATAGTCGCCGCCCGAGCCGCTGATGAAGCGGTCATCGCCGTTGCCGCCGAAGAACTCGATCACGGTCGCGATGTTGGAGACCACGTCGTCGCCATCGCCCGCCTCGAGCGTCAGCAGCCCGCTCTGGGTATGGACCAGGAACTGGTCACTGAACGCGGTGCCGGTGACGTGCGCGACATATTCGATCCCGGTCAGCGTGCCGCCGGCGAAGGTCATCGACTGGCCCTCGGTCAGCGCGCGCATGTCCAGCGTCACACCGGTCGTGGCCCCGCGCAGCGAGATGCGCAGCCCGTCGCGGCCCGCGCCGCCATCGGCGCTGTCTCCATAGCCGATCGAGAGCAGGTCGTCCCCGCCACCGCCGCTGAGCGAGTCGATATCGGCCCCATGATCGTCGGTGCCGCTGCCGCTGTAGAGCTTGTTGGCGGCGCCGTTGCCGGTGATGACATTGCCCGAGCCATTGCCGAAGCCGTCGATCGCAGTGGTGCCGTACAGCGTCAGGTTTTCGATCACATCGCGCAGGCTGTAGGTGAAGTTCACGCGGATGGTATCGGTGCCCTCGCCCGCCAGCTCGATCACGCGATCCATGACTTCGTCGATCACATAGGTGTCGTCACCCAAGCCCCCGACCATGTAATCGGCGTCGAACCCACCATCGAGCCGATCGTTGCCATTGCCGCCGACCAGCACGTCGGCACCCCGTACGCCGAAGATGACGTCGTCGCCGTCCATGCCCTGGATCACGTTGTCGAGATTCGAGCCGACAAACTCGTCGTCGAAGGCCGAGCCGTCGATATTCTCGACGTTGCTATGGAAGTAGCGCAGGGCCTGGATATCGACGTCGACGCCGGCGAGCATATTGCGGAAGTCGAGCGTATCGACGCCGTCCCCACCGTTGAAATGGACCCAGATGAACGAGGTGAGCCGCGACGCCTCGGACGCGATCCAGCGATCGTTCCCGGCGCCGCCATTCATCTTGAGCCAGTTCGTGCCGCCATTGTCGCCGAAGATATCGCCGCCCTCGCCACCATTGACCACCATGTCGTCGGACTGCACCGGGGTGGGACCCAGCCAGAAGCGATCGTCGAAGCTCGTGCCGGTGATTTCCCCGATTTGCTCGACATAGCGGATCAGCGTGCCGTCCACGTCCCAGTCTGAGCCGCCGAGACCGAGCGTATTGACGGTGACGCCATGGTCCGCGCCGGCGAGCGACAGATAGAGCCGGTCGATGCCCGCGCCGCCATCGGCAAGATCGCCATAGCCGAAGGTCAGCCTGTCGTCGCCGTCGCCACCATAGAGCTGGTCATATTCGGTCCCATCGTCGGGGAATGCGACTGGACGCGTGGTGTCTGCCCGATTCCGGTTACCGGACGCGAGCCAGTCGCTTCCCGTCTCGCCGAAAATCCTGTCCGCCCCGTCACCTCCGTAAAGCTCATCGCCGCCGCCGCCACCGAGGATCACGTCGTTGCCGCCAAACCCCTCAAGGATGCTTCTGGAATCGGAGCCGATCAGCAAATCATCACCAGGGCCAGCCGCCAGCGGCTCCAGCCCCGGATCGAAAATCCCCGGATCGACGCTGATCGACATCGGCTGGATTAGCGCCGCCCCGGGGGCTCCGGCGAGATCGTCCACGAGAAACGGGTGCTTGGCGGCCACGGCATTCCCCCGGCATCGAATCACATGGTTAATCATGCCGCGAAGCCACGGGCGAACAAATGCTTTTCTTGTCGTGACCGGCTCGCGACGGCACGCTTTTCAAGCCGAACTTGCTTGTCGCGCGGGCATCCGCGCGCGTAGAGGCATGAGGCGGGTCCGGGACTCGCGCGATGGGGAAGCAATAGACGATGCGCGCTGGCTGGCGAGCACCCAATGCGACGCTCGCGGCCGCGCTCCAGGCGTGCCGGCGCCACTTCCTGGCGGCCGCCGGTTTCAGCGCACTCATCAACCTGCTGTTCCTCGCGCCGATGCTCTACATGCTGCAGGTCTATGACCGCGTGGTGCCGACCCGCGGCGCGCTGACCTTGCTGTTCGCGACGCTCGCGCTCGCCGTCGCGCTGGTCGCGCTGTCGCTGCTCGACTGGGTGCGCTCGCGGCTGCTGGTGCGCGCGAGCGTGCGGCTCGACCGCCAGCTCGCCCAGCCTTTGCTCGACGCCGGGCTCGCACTGCGCACCGGCGAGGGCGGCCCGGGCGCGCGCCAGGCGGTGCGCGACTTCGACGTGCTGCGCCAGGCGCTGACCGGCCCCAGCATGCTCGCGCTGTTCGATGCGCCGTGGAGCCCAGTCTATGTGCTGATCTGCTTCCTCATCCACCCCGCGATCGGCGCGCTGGTGCTGGCGGGCGCGGGGGTGCTGGTGCTGCTGACCTTGCGCAACGAGAAGCTGACGCACGGCCCGCTCCACGATGCCAACCTCGCCGCGCGAAAAGCCTATGCCGACCAGGATCGGGTGACCGCGGATGCCGACATCGTCCGCGCGCTCGGCATGCGCCGCGCGCTGGTCCGGCGCCACCTCGCCGATCGCGAGACGATGATGGCGCTGCAGTCGCGCGCCAGCATGATCTCGAGCCGCTACGTCACCGCCAGCAAGTTCCTGCGGCTGATGCTGCAGTCGCTCTCGCTCGGGCTCGGCGCGTGGCTGGCGATCGGCAACTCGATCTCGGTCGGCGCGATCTTCGCCGCGTCGTTCCTCGCCGGGCGCGCGCTGGCGCCGATCGACCAGCTGCTGGGATCGTGGCGCACCGTGGTGCAGGCACGCGACGCCTATGCCGCGCTCGGCGAGCTGCTCGCGGGCGAGGAGCAGGTGCCGCCGACCCGCCTTCCCGCCCCCGCCGGACGCATCACGCTGGAAGGCGTCACAGTGCGGGCGCCGGTGGGCGACGCCGCGATCCTCAGCGACATCGCGTTCGACGTGAAGCCGGGCGAGGTCGTCGCCGTGGTCGGCCCGAGTGGCTCGGGCAAGTCGACATTGCTGCGCGCGATCGCCGGCGCCGCGCCGACCGCGGGCGGCACGATCCGCTTCGACGGCGCGAGCATCGGCGACTGGGATCCCGAGCGGCTGGCGGTGCATATCGGCTATCTGCCGCAGGAGACGGTACTGTTCGGCGGCAGCGTCCGCGACAACATCTCGCGCTTCGAGGGCGAGCTGGGCGGCGACGCCGAAGCGATCGATGCGGCGGTGGTCGAGGCCGCCAAGGCGTCGGGCGCGCACGCGCTGATCCAGCACCTCCCCAAGGGTTACGACACGTTGCTCGGACCGGGCGGCAGGGGGATTTCGGCCGGACAGGCGCAGCGCATCGGGCTTGCCCGCGCGGTCTATCGCGCACCGGCGATGCTGCTGCTCGACGAGCCCAATGCGCATCTCGATGCCGAAGGTGAGTCGCAGCTCGTCGCGACGATCGCCGCGGCCAAGGCGCGCGGGGCCTCCGTCCTGATCGCCGCACACCGCATGGGCGTGCTCGGCGTGGTCGACCGCATCCTGCTGCTGCGCGCCGGGCGGATCGAGGCGTTCGGCCCGCGCGACGAGGTGATCGGACGGCTCCAGGCGGTGCGCGGCGCGAAGCCGGCAACGGCCAAGGAGAAGGCGGCGGGCGCATGACTGCGCTGGCCGAAGCCTTGCCCCAGACCGGCGCCGTGCTCGACGACCGGCCGGGGCGCGAGATCCGGTTCGGGCTGATCGTCGCCGGGCTGTTCTTCGTCGTGCTGCTCGGCTGGGCCGCGTTGGCGCCGCTCGATTCCGCCGCCTTCGCGCCTGGCCGCCTCGCCGTCTCCGGCCAGCGCCAGGCGGTGCAGCATCGCGAGGGCGGCGTGGTCTCGCGCATCCTAGTGCGCGAGGGCCAGCGCGTGCGGCAGGGCGAATTGCTGGTCGAGCTCGCCGCCGCCGATGTCCGTGCGCAGGAGCGCGCGCTCGCGGGGCAGGTGATCAGCCTCAAGGCCGAACGTGCGCGGCTGCTCGCCGAGCAGGCGGGGCAGGCCCGCATCGCCTGGCCGGCGGAATTCGCGGCGCTGACCGGCGAGGACCGGGTCGAGGCCGACGCCGCGGTCGCGCGCCAGCAGGCGCAGTTCGCCGCCCGCGCCTCGGTGCTCACCGCGCAGACCGGGGCAATGCGCCAGCAGATCGCGCAGTCGCTGCAGGGCGCCACCGGTTATCGCAAGCAGGCCCAGGCCTCACGGGAACAGGCGCGGCTGGTCACCGAGGAGCTCGACGCGATCAAGGACGTCGCCGACAAGGGCTATGTCGCCAAGACGCGGCTGCGCGCGCTCGAGCGGGCGCGGGCCGACCTGCTCGGGCAGGAGGGCCAATATGCCGCCAACACCGCGCAGGCGACGACTCAGGCGGGCGAGGCGCGGATCAAGCTGCTTGAGGCGGAGCGCGCGTTCCGCGAGAAGAGCAGCGCCGAGCTGCGCAATGTCGAGCTGAGCCTGACCGATCTCGAACCGCGCCTGCGCGCCGCGCGCGACCAGCTCGAGCGCGTGCGCATCCGCGCGCCGGCCAGCGGCACGGTGGTCGGGCTCAGTGTGTTCACCCCCGGGGGCGTGATCGCGCCCGGCCAGAAACTGATGGACGTGGTGCCCGCGCAGGCGGTGCTGGTGATCGAGGCGCGGGTGGCGCCGGGCGACGCCGACGACGTCCAGGCTGGGCAGGCGGCCGAGATCCGCTTCTCCGGGCTGCACGATCGGCAGCTGCCGATCCTGTCGGGCAAGGTCACGCGACTCTCGGCGGACAGTTTCGAAGACGAGCGCACGGGCGAGCCCTATTTCCTCGCCGAGGTCGCGGTCCCGGCCGCCGAACTCGAAGCGATCCGTCGCGTGCGCGGCGACGGATTCGCGCTGCGTGCGGGCATGCCTGTGGAAGTGCTGGTGCCGCTGCGCAAGCGCACCGCGCTGCAATATATTTTCGAGCCGCTCAGCCAGACGATGTGGCGCTCGTTCCGCGAGCATTGATCGGTCCGGCGCGCGATCGGCGCAGGATAACTAGTATCATTTGACACCAGATACTGCACGGACTAGCCCGGGCGCCTGCTTTCCGGAGAGTCGCCATGTCCGATCCCGCCAACCCCTTGGGCCTCAACGGCTTCGAGTTCGTCGAATTCACCTCGCCCGATCCCGCGACGATGGCGGCGCAGTTCGAGCAGCTCGGCTTCGTCGCGAGCCATCGCCACCCGACCAAGAACATCACCCGCTACAAGCAGGGCCGCATCAACCTGATGCTCAACCGCGACGACGCGGGCCGGGTGGCGAAGTTCCGCGGCGAGCATGGCCCGTCGGCCAGCGCGATGGCGTTCCGCGTCGCCGATCCCGTCAAGGCGATGGAATGGGCGCTGGCACATGGTGCCGAACGCACCGAGGAGGACGACACCGTCATCCTCGGTATCGGCGGCTCCTACCTCTATTTTATCCAGGACGGCCACGACCTCTACGCGAACTGGGCCGAGATCCCCGGCTGGCAGGAGGCCGAGGCGGCGAACAATGTCGGTCTCGACCTGCTCGACCACCTCACTCACAATGTCCGCCGCGGCCAGATGCGGGTGTGGAGCGAGTTCTACAAGACGCTCTTCGGGTTCGAGGAGCAGAAGTATTTCGACATCAAGGGCCAGGCGACCGGCCTGTTCAGCCAGGCGATGATCGCACCGGACAAGGCGATCCGCATTCCCCTGAACGAGAGCCAGGACGACAAGAGCCAGATCGAGGAGTTCATCCGCGAATATAGGGGCGAGGGCATCCAGCATCTCGCGCTGACCACACCGGATATCTACGATACGGTCGAACGGCTGCGCGCCCGCGGCGTCAAGCTGCAGGACACGATCGAGACCTATTACGAGCTGGTCGACAAGCGCGTGCCCGGCCATGGCGAGGACCTCGAGCGGCTGCGCAAGAACCGCATCCTGATCGACGGCAATGTCGGCGACGAAGGTATCCTGCTGCAGATTTTCACCGAGAACATGTTCGGCCCGATCTTCTTCGAGATCATCCAGCGCAAGGGAAATGAAGGCTTCGGCAACGGCAATTTCCAGGCGCTGTTCGAGAGCATCGAGCTCGACCAGATCCGCAGGGGTGTCATCAAGGTCGACGCCTGACGAATTGGAGAGGAGAGCCGGGACCAACCCGGCCGCCAATTCCTTCCAAAGGGGGAAGGAACCGGATGCGGGAGCGCGCTTCGGCACGCCCCCGCATCCAACTTTTCCGGCAACTTCTCCGGACTGCGAAGAAGGTTTAGGAAACGGCATGCCCGACTATTTCCCCGGCTTCGGCAACCATGTCTCGACCGAGGCGGTCGCCGGCGCACTCCCCGTCGGCCGCAACTCGCCGCAGCGGCCCGCCTATGGCCTCTATGCCGAGCAGCTCTCCGGCACCGCCTTCACCGCGCCGCGGCACGAGAATCGGCGCTCGTGGCTCTACCGCATGCGGCCGAGCGCGGAGCATCCGCCCTATCGGCGCTATGAAGGTACGGCGCGCTTCGCCGTCGCTGCTCCGGCCGATCCGCTGCCGCCGAACAGGCTGCGTTGGGACCCGGTCGCACCGCCCGCGCCGGGCACCGATCTGATCGACGGCATGACGACGATGCTGGTCAACCGCGAACCCGCCGATCTCGAGGGCGTCGCGGTGCATGTCTACGCCGCGAACGCGGACATGGACGCGCGCGTGTTCGTCGATGCCGATGGCGAGTTGCTGTTCATCCCGCAGGCCGGGCGGCTGGCGCTGCTGACCGAGCTCGGGCGCATCGACATCGCGCCGGGCCAGGTCGCGCTGGTGCCGCGCGGGGTGAAGTTCCGCGCCTTGCTCCCCGATGGCGAAGCGCGGGGCTATGTGGCGGAGAATCACGGCGCGCTGTTCCGCCTGCCCGACCTCGGCCCGATCGGTGCCAACGGCCTCGCCAACCCGCGCGACTTCGAAACGCCGGCGGCGTGGTTCGAGGATCGCGACGAGCCGTTCGAGCTTGTGCAAAAGTCGTTGGGAAACCTGTGGACGACGACGCTCGACCACTCCCCGCTCGACGTCGTCGCGTGGCATGGCAACCTCGCGCCGTGGCGCTACGACCTCGCCCGCTTCAACACGATGAACACGGTGAGCTTCGATCATCCCGACCCCTCGATTTTCACCGTGCTGACCTCGCCCAGCGACGTGCCGGGGCGCGCCAACGCGGACTTCGTGATCTTCCCACCGCGCTGGATGGTCGCCGAGGACACGTTCCGCCCGCCCTGGTTCCACCGCAATGTGATGAGCGAGGCGATGGGGCTGATCCACGGCGCCTATGACGCCAAGGCCGATGGCTTCGCGCCGGGCGGGCTGTCGCTGCACAACCTGATGGCCGGGCACGGGCCCGATGTCGCGAGCTGGGAGGGCGCGAGCAACGCCGAGCTCAAGCCGCACAAGATCGACGGGACGATGGCGTTCATGGTCGAGACCTGCTGGCCCTATCGCCCGACCCGGCACGCGCTCGACACCGCGCAGCCCGATTACGACGCGGCGTGGGCAGGATTTCCCAAGGCGAAGCTGCCGGCGTGAGGTCCCGCCCCGAATCCGTTTGGACTGAGCCTGTCGAAGCCCGACTGGCAACGCCCTTCGACGAGCTCAGGGCAAACGGGTGTGGGTGAACGGCTCACCGCGACCCCGCCCGGGGTCCGGCTCGGACCGCTCGATCTGATCGCCGACGGCGCGGCGCGCAACTTCGTGCTAGAGATGCGGGCCGGGCGCTTCCACGGCTTCGCCGTGCGCAACGGCGAGGCCGTCCATGGCTATGTCGATCGCTGCCCCCATATGGGGCTGCCGCTCGCGCAACAGCTCGACGCCTATCTTACCGGCGACGGTGGACTGATCCAGTGCAGCTGGCACGGCGCGCTGTTCCGGATCGGCGACGGCGCCTGTGTCGGCGGGCCGTGCGTCGGCGCGGCGCTGACCCCGTGGCCGCTCGAGGTGCGCGACGGCGCGATCTTTTCGGCCTGATCGTCACCCCACGGAGA
>NZ_JBCNMA010000142.1:0-8320 GCF_039595165.1 Sphingomonas sp. | reverse complement strand
AGCATCGGAACCCCGGCATTGGCGTAGTCGGTCTTCACGAACAGCGCGAGCGCCCAGAAATGCGGCGGGGTCCACAGGAAGACGAGGCAGAACAGCAGGAAGGGCAGCAGCGCCACCTGACCCGTCGCCGCGGCCCAGCCGATCAGCGGCGGGAAGGCGCCCGCCGCGCCGCCGATGACGATGTTCTGCGGCGTGCGGCGCTTGAGCCACACGGTGTAGACCAGAACGTAGAACAGGATCGAGACGAGCAGGATGCCGGCCGCGACATAGTTGACCGCAAGCCCCATCAGGATCACCGACAGCGCCGCGACGCCAACGCCGAAATGCAGCGCCGACTGGCGGTCCATGCGTCCCGCGGGAAGCGGTCGGCCCTGGGTGCGCTTCATCTTGGCATCGAGATCGGCCTCGTACCACTGGTTGAGCGCGCCGGCCGCGCCCGCGCCCAATGCGATGCACAGGATCGCGGTGAAGCCGAGCACGGGGTGGATCGAGACCGGCGCCGCGAGCATGCCGCAGAGACCGGTGAACACGACCAGCGTCATCACCCGCGGCTTGGTCAGCGCGAGGAAGTCGCGCCAGTCGGCGGGGACGGTCAGGCTATGGTTGGCGACGGACATTTGCGGCGGCCTATAGCGAGCGCCGCGAGTCGGGGGAAGGGCGGGCGCCGGCGGAAGTTGACACTCGATTGACACTATCGCCGCGCTTCGACGCGTGGAACGGATCACACCGCCCACGCCGCAGGTCCTGAGGAAAGGAACTTGCGAGATGGATCGGTCCAACCAAGCACGGCGTTTCCAACATGTATCCAACAATCGACGAAAGCGCCCCGGAGTTTCCCCCCGGGGCGCTTCGTTTTCAGCCGTGTCGCAACTCAGTGATGCTTGTCGTCGTCGATCACCGGGAGCGTCTCGAACTGGTGGAACGGCGGCGGGCTCGACAGGGTCCATTCGAGCGTCGTCGCGCCTTCGCCCCAGGGATTGTCCTCCGCCTTCTTCCCCGCGAACAGCGAGATGAAGAGGTTGACGAAGAAGATCACCATGCCGACGAGCATGATCGCGTAACCCCAGCTCGCGATTTCGTTGTAGTGCGCGAAGGCGTCCGGATAGTCGGGGTAGCGGCGCGGCATGCCCTGCAGGCCGAGGAAGTGCATCGGGAAGAACAGCACGTTCACGCCGATGAAGAACACCCAGAAGTGCAGCTGGCCGAGCAGCTCGTTGTACATCCGGCCCGACATCTTCGGGAACCAGTAGTAGAAGCCCGCGAACAGGCCGAACACCGCGCCGAGCGAGAGCACATAGTGGAAGTGCGCGACGACGTAATAGGTGTCGTGCATGTAGTCGTCGACGCCGCCGTTCGCGAGCACCACGCCGGTCACGCCGCCCACGGTGAACATGAAGATGAAGCCGATCGCCCACACCATCGGGGTCTTGAAGCTCATCGAGCCGCCCCACATCGTCGCGATCCACGAGAAGATCTTGATGCCGGTCGGCACCGCGATGATCATCGTCGCGGCGGTGAAGTACATCTTCACGTTCACACTCATGCCGGTCGTGAACATGTGGTGCGCCCACACGACGAAGCCGACCACGCCGATCGCGACCATGGCGTAGGCCATGCCGAGATAGCCGAACACCGGCTTGCGGCTGAAGGTCGCGACGATCTGGCTGATGATGCCGAAGCCCGGCAGGATCATGATGTACACTTCGGGGTGGCCGAAGAACCAGAACAGGTGCTGGTAGAGCACCGGATCGCCGCCGCCGGCGGGATCGTAGAAGGTCGTGCCGAAGTTGCGGTCGGTGAGCAGCATGGTGATCGCGGCGGCGAGCACCGGCAGCGCGAGCAACAGCAGGAAGGCGGTGATCAGCACCGACCACACGAACAGCGGCATTTTGTGCAGGGTCATGCCCGGCGCGCGCATGTTGAAGATGGTGGTGATGAAGTTGATCGCGCCGAGGATCGACGACGCGCCGGCGAGGTGGAGCGACAGGATCGCCATGTCCACCGACGGCCCGGGCTCGCCATAGGTCGAGAGCGGCGCATAGACGGTCCAGCCCACGCCCGCGCCGCCGCCGACGAAGGGCGAGGCCAGGAGCAGGGTGAAGGCCGGCACGAGCAGCCAGAACGACAGGTTGTTCATGCGCGGGAACGCCATGTCCGGCGCGCCGATCATGATCGGGACGAACCAGTTGCCGAAGCCGCCGATCATCGCCGGCATGACCATGAAGAACACCATGATCAGGCCGTGCGCGGTGATCAGCACGTTCCAGAAGTGCAGCGATTCGTCGAAGGTCTGCTCGCCGCCATGGACGAAGCTCGCCCAGGTGCCGAGATACTGGATGCCGGGCTCGGCGAGCTCGAGGCGCATCAGGCCCGAGATGCCGCCGCCGATGATCCCCGCGAGAATCGCGAAGATCAGGTACAGCGTGCCGATGTCCTTGTGGTTGGTCGACAGGAACCAGCGCGCGAAGAAGCCGGGCTTGTGATCGGCATCATGGTGATGGTCGTCGTGCGCCGTGAAGGCGTGTGCGTCGCGAGCTGCGTCGGTCATGGCTTACTGGTCCGTGTTGCCGGTGGCGGCTTGATTGGTGGTGGCGGGCTCGGCCGTCGTGTTCTCGACGACCGCGTTCCCGGCGGGAACGGTGCCGTTGACCGGAGTCGCGGTGTCGTCGGCCTTGTCCGCCGCGGGCTGCGCGGGCGCGGCGGCGGAAGGCTTGTTCGCCTCGGGCATCTTGCCGCCCTTGGCCGCGATCCACTGCGCGAACACTGCGGGCTCGACCGCCTCGACGACGATCGGCATGAAGGCGTGGCGCGCGCCGCACAGCTCCGAGCACTGGCCGAAATAGACGCCGGGCTTGTCGACGGTGAAGCTGGTCTCGTTGAGGCGGCCCGGGACCGCGTCGATCTTGATCCAGAAGGCCGGGATCGCCCAGCTGTGGATCACGTCGTTGGCCGTGGCGATCAGGCGGATCGGGGTGCCGACCGGCACGACGATGCGGTTGTCGACCGCGAGCAGGCGCGGACCGTCGACATCGGTGCGGTAGCGCGTGCCTGCCGGAACCTGGTCCTTTTCCTTGAGCATGTTGGCGGTGATCGAGATGCCGCCATGGTCGGGATATTCGTAGCTCCAGAACCACTGGTTGCCGATCGCCTTGATCGTCACGGCGTTGTCCGGCGCGGGCTTGAACTGCTTGGCGAGCAGCGAGATCGACGGCCACGCGATGAACGCGAGGATCAGGACGGGGACGACGGTCCAGACGATCTCGATCAGCGTGTTGTGGCTGGTCTTGGAGGGGTTGGGGTTCGCCTTGCGGCGGTAGCGCACGATCGTCCAGGCGAGCAGGATCAGCACGAAGATCGAAACCGCGAAGATGATCGGCAGCAGGATCCAGTTGTGGAAATGCGCCGCGCTCTCGCCGAGCTTGGTGACCTGCGGCTGGATGCCGATGCGGTGATCGACCGGCAGGCCGACGCCGTCCATCGGGCCGTTCTTGTGCGTGCCGTCGGCATTGAGCAGCGGATCGGCGACCTTCGCAGCGGCCGGCGCCGCGGCCTCGGCCTGAGCCACCGGATTGCCCGGTGCGGGAACCGCGGCCGGAGTCGCCACGGCCACCGGTGCGGGCGCCTTGGGCGCTTCGGCGGCGGGCGCGACCGGCGCCGCGGCCGGAGCAGAAGCCGTCTGGGCCTGGGCCATGCCGCCGGCGAGCGCGAGGCCAGCGGCCAGGACGATCGCCTTCAATCCATGCATGCGCATCTTGTCGTTCAACCCCATGTTTCCATAGACCCCTTTTCGGGGCGCGCCGGGTCTCCGGTCGCGCGGGCGCAACTTGCCCGTTGCGGCTGGCCTATAGCAGCAAGATCGCGTGTCTCAAGCTTGTCGCGGTTCTTTTTAGCTTGCGGCACCGGCCCGCTCCCCCACCCGGCCACCCACGCGGCGTATCTTGATGGGAGTGTGGGGTCGGTCACGCCCCGGCATGACCTGAACAGCGCGCGGCGCTGTTCGCCCCACTGGGAACGGGCCGGTGCCGCGATTCAGCGGCTGAACCCGAACCAAACGCCCCGGTTGCGGCACGGGCGGGCCGCGCCTAGATGCGAAGGGCGCGAAAACGGCGGGAAGAGGGCATGTGACCGACGACGAGGTTCTGGACGAGTTCCGCGCGGCGCAAGCGCTGCTTGAAGGGCATTTCATCCTCTCCTCGGGCCTGCGCAGCCCGCGCTACCTGCAATGCGCGCGCGTGCTGATGAACCCGGCGCGCGGCGCGCGGCTGGCGCAGGCGGTCGCGGCGAAGATCCCCGCCGAGCTGCGCGAGCGGATCACCGCGGTGGTCTCGCCCGCGATGGGTGGGGTGATCGCCGGGCAGGAAGTGGCGCGCGCGCTCGATGTCGACGCGATGTTCGTCGAGCGGCCCTCCGGCACCTTCGAACTGCGCCGCGGCTTCCGCCTCGCGCCGGGGCAGCAAGTGCTGATGATGGAGGACGTCGTCACCACCGGGCTCTCGAGCCGCGAGGCGATCAAGGCGATCGCCGAGGCCGGCGGCGAGGTGATCGCCGCGGCGAGCCTGGTCGACCGCTCGAACGGCGCCGCCGATCTCGGCGTGCCCTTCTTCCCGCTGATCCGGCTCGACGTGCCGAGCTATGATCCCGAGTCGCTGCCGCCCGAGCTGGCCGCGATTCCCGCGATCAAGCCCGGCAGCCGGGTGGCGGCGTGAGCGCAGGGCACCTTCGCCTCGGCGTCAACATCGACCATGTCGCGACCGTGCGGAACGCGCGCGGCAGCGGCTATCCCGATCCGGTGCGCGCGGCGCTGCTCGCGGCGCGGGCCGGCGCCGACGGCATCACCGCGCATCTGCGCGAGGACCGGCGCCACATCACCGACGACGATATCGCACGGCTCTCGGCCGAGCTGCCCGTGCCGCTCAACCTCGAAATGGCGGCGACCGACGAGATGCTCGGCATCGCGCTGCGTCACAAGCCGCACGCCGCGTGCATCGTCCCCGAGAAGCGCGAGGAACGCACCACCGAGGGCGGGCTCGACGCGGCGGGGCAGCACAATCTGCTCGCGCCGATGGTGAGCGAGCTGCGCAACGCCAACATCCGCGTCTCGCTGTTCATCGAGCCCGATCCCGCGCAGATCGAGGCCGCCATGCGGCTCGGCGCGCCCGTGGTCGAGCTGCATACCGGCCGCTATTGCGAGCTCGAGGGCGAGGCCCAGACCGCCGAGCTGCGCCGCATCGCCGACGCCGCGGCGCTGGCCGCGAAGAACGGGATCGAGGTCCATGCCGGCCACGGCCTGACCTTCGACAATGTCGTGCCGATCGCCGCGATCCCCCAGCTCGCCGAGCTCAATATCGGCCATTTCCTGATCGGCGAGGCGATCTTCGACGGGCTCGCGCCGGTGGTGCAGCGGATGCGCGAGCTGATGGACGACGCGCGGTGAGCACCGCGACATTTCCCGCGCGCGCGTTATTGGCGGTCGACTATGCGCTGCTCGGGCTGTCGATACCACTGACGATCGTGTTCGCGCCCTTTCTGTTGATCACCGCAATCTACGGAATGTGGCTCGCCCCCCTCGCCCTGATGACACCTTTCGTGATCGCAATCGGCGTGTGGCGCGCCAGACGCACGGATCGGGAGGCTCGCCTGTTCTGGCTGGCTCTGCCGATCGTTTGGACGATCCCGCCTGCGATCGTCTTCCTGCCCATGCTTGCCGCGAATATGGGCTGGTGAGCGCGTCATGATCATCGGCATCGGCTCCGACCTCTGCAACATCGAGCGCATCCAGGCGACGCTCGACCGCTTCGGCATGCGGTTCGAGCAGCGCGTGTTCACCGATGTCGAGCTGCGCAAGGCGGCGAAACGCCCGCTCAACTATGCCGCGACGCTCGCCAAGCGCTTCGCCGCCAAGGAGGCTTTTTCCAAGGCGGTGGGGACCGGATTCAAGGCGGGCGTGTTCATGCGCGACATCGGCGTGGTCAACGCGCCGTCGGGGGCGCCGACGCTGGCGCTGACCGGCGGCGCCAAGGCACGGCTTGACGCCATGACTCCCGCGGGTCACGTCGCGAAGGTGCACCTGACGCTGACCGACGACCATCCCTGGGCGCAGGCGCTGGTGGTGATCGAGGCGCTGCCCGCACAGTGAAAGAGGACGAATGGCCCGGGAGTTGGCGTTGAAGGCGAAGACGGAAGCGGCCCGCACCGACTGGTGGGGCGAGGCCAAGGGCATCTTCTGGCTCGTCGTCGCGGTGCTCGGCTTCCACAGCCTCGTCGCCAAGCCCTTCTACATTCCGTCCGAATCGATGATGCCGACGCTGCTGGTCGGCGACCGGCTGGTGGTGACCAAATATCCGTACGGCTATAGCTACGTCACCCCGACCTTCCATGTCCTGCCGTTCATCAAGGGACGGCTGTTCGGCAGCGTGCCCAAGCGCGGCGACATCGTCATCGTCACCCCGCCCGACGCGCGCACCGACTATATCAAGCGCGTGATCGGCCTGCCCGGCGAGCTGATCGAGATGCATGGCGGCATCGTCTACATCAACGGCAAGCCGGTGCAGCGCGAGCGGCTCGGCATCCGCGCGCTCAAGATCGACATCAACCTCGCCTGCCCCGGCGACCATTATCCCGGCGCGCTCGGCCGCGACGCTTCGGGCGCTTTGGTGTGCAATGTGCCGATCGTGCGCGAGACGCTGCCCGGCGGCGCGCGCTACGACACGATCGACATCGGGCCGACCAACGCCGACAATTTCGCGCCGCTGCGCATCCCCGCGGGCCAGGTGTTCCTGATGGGCGACAATCGCGACAACAGCGCCGACAGCCGCTTCAGCCTGGCGCAGGACGGGCTGGGCGGGCCGGTGCCGATCGAGAATATCGGCGGGCGCGCCGAGTTCATCACCTTCAGCCTCGACGGCAGCGCGAACTGGAACCCGTTCACCTGGTTCGGCTCGTTCCGTTCGGGCCGCGCCGGCACTTCGCTCCATCCCGACCGCCCCGGAGAGTGACATGACGATGGCCAACGACCAGGTTTCGATCGTCCAGGAACCCGGCCCCAACGAGATGCGCGATCCGGTGATGCGCGCCGAACTGCGCCGCGCGACGGTGTGGTTCGGGCTGGCCATCGCCGCCGCGCTGATCGTGCTGCTGATCCAGCCGCTGCTGCTGATCTTCGCCGGCCTCGTCGTCGCCTCGATGCTCGACGGCGGGACGCGGCTGATCCGCCGCTATCTGCCGATCCCGCGCGGCCTCGCGCTGCTGATCGTGGTGCTGCTGGTGATCGCGTTCATCGGCGGCGTGTTCTACCTGACCGGGGTCGAGATCGCCGCGCAGGCCGAGCAGCTGCGCGAGACGCTGGAAGCGCAGGCCGTGCGGCTCAGCGGCTGGCTCAGCGAGCTCGGCGTGATGCCCGGCGCCGCCGACCTCAAGGGGCTGGCGCAGCAGGCGTTGGGCTCGGTCGGCCGCGTCACCTCGTTCATCGGCGGCGCGATCGGCGCGATCGGCAGCTTCTTCCTGGTCATGGTCATCGGCCTGTTCGTGGCGATGGAGCCGCGCATCTACGAGCGCGGGCTGCAGTGGATGGTGCCGATGCAGTCGCGCGACCAGTTCGCGATCACGCTGGCGCGGATGGCGCGGACGATGCGCATCCTGCTCGCCGGGCGCCTCGCCGGCATGGTGTTCGAGGGCGCGCTGACCTGGATGCTGCTGTCGATCGCCGGGGTGCCGATGGCGCTGCTGCTCGGCATCCTCACCGGCATCCTCGCCTTCATTCCCAATATCGGCGCGTTCGTGTCGGGCGTGCTGATGGTCTCGGTCGGGTTCAGCGCCGGGCCGAACGAGGGGCTGTGGGCGATCGCGATCTATTTCGGGGTGCAGACCTTCGACGGCTATGTCCTGCTGCCGCTGGTCGCGCGGCACACGGTCGACATGCCGCCCGCGCTCACCGTCTCGTCGCAGATCCTGATGAGCACCCTGTTCGGCTTTCTCGGCCTCGCGCTGGCCGACCCGCTGGTGGCGATGATCAAGGTCGCGCTCGAGCGCAAGTCGGAGCAGGCTGCGGAGGCGGGGCTGGGGCCCGAGCCCGATACGGCGCCGCCGCCCAAGACGGTGCGCTCGCGCCGCGCCAAGGCGAAGCCGGCGACATGATCCTCTACGATTATTTCCGCTCCTCCGCCGCCTATCGCGTGCGGATCGCGCTGAACCTCAAGGGGGTGGCGCACGAGCGGCGCGAGGTGCATCTGGTCAAGGGCGAGCAGCGCTCGGCCGAGCATGTCGCGCGCAACCCGCAGGGGTTCGTGCCCGCGCTCGACATCGGCGGGGGCAAGGTGCTGAC
>NZ_JBCNMA010000141.1:0-8481 GCF_039595165.1 Sphingomonas sp. | reverse complement strand
CCGCTGCCCGAGCGCACCGCCATGTCCGGCTGTCCCGCGATCCGCGAGAAGACTTCCTGCGTCAGGTCCTCCGCTTCGGCGTGATCGTGTACGCGACGGAGAAAGAACGCCATCAGCGCGGGACGGAATTCCCGGCTGAGCTCGACGACATCCTTTCCATATGCAGCGCCCACGCGTCCTCGCATCGCTATCTGACCGCTATTAGACGCGCGACACCGATTTCCCCGCCCGCTTTTTTTAGCGTCAGTCGGTTCCCAGGTCCTGCGCATGATGATCGGCCGGCGCCGTCGCGCCCAGCCGCATCACCCCCAGATAGCCCGCGGTGGCGAGGATCGTCGCGTCGATCATCGGCACGGTCGTGAGCGTCAGTCCGTGACGCTCCAGCAGCAATGCGATCGCGATCGAGCCGATCCAAGTCAGCACGGCGGGCCAGCGTATCCAGGCCAGCGCTTCGAGCGTCTGAGCCGCATCGCGGTCGCGGAACGTGACCAGCGTGTCGATCACGTAGATCGCGGCGATCGGCGGGATCAGGATGGCGAGGAACAGCAGGAACGGCACGAACGAATCGATAATCCCCATCACCGCGAAGCTGCCACCCACCGCCCCGCCCAAGCAGATGAACACCCATTCGCGGACCTTGGGGAAGGTCGCGCTCATCGACAGGCTGGCGGAATAGAGATTGGCCGCGTTGATCGTCCAGATCGACAGGATCAGGATCAGCAGCACCGGCAGGCCGAAGCCCAGCATCGTCACCAGCTTCATGATGTCGGTCTCGCCCGTCGCGAGCGCGGGCAGCGCGGCGGCGACCAGCAGCAGCGGCGTCGCGACCGGGAAGGACAGGACCATCGACGACACCGCCCCGCGCACCGAGCGGATGTAGCGCGACAGATCGGGCATCGCCGCCACCGTCAGCATGTTGCCGCCGACGATCGCGGAGAGCGCGATGCCGAAGCTCATCGGTTCGGGCGGATTGGCTGAGGGTGCCAACACCAGTCCGTAGCGCCGCACCGCGAGGATCGCGACCGTGGCGAGGATCACACCGAGCAGCGGCACCGCGACCAGCGCCAGCCGGTCGAGCGCGCGAAAGCCGAAGATCGTCGACACGATCATCAGCATGCTCCCGGCGATCACGAAGGCGGTGAAGTCGCCCGGGATCGCATAGCCCTGCGCCACCAGTGCGACGATCGCGCCGGCGAAGAAGGAGACGTTCACTCCGAACCAGCAATAATGGACGATCGCGATGACGGTGTTGACCAGGGCCGCGCCCCAGCGCCCGAACGAACGCTGGATCAGCAGATAGGTGGTGAGCCGCGTCCGCACGGCGACCCAGGCCGTGAGGCACGCCCCGCCGCACAGGATCAGCCCGGCGAGGAGCGCCGCCAGCGCCGCCGGCCAGAAGCCCAGCGCGAGCCCGGTCTGTGCGCCGTTGAGGAAACCAGGCAGCGCGATGTTGAAGCTCGCGACGATCAGCGCGACCCGCCACCCGGCGACGGTCAGGTGCTCCGGAAGCGGCGAGCTCGCATATTCCCCGCCCGGTGCGCCTGCGCTCATCCCCTGCCCCACCCATTCAATGCTTCGATCGGCCGATAGACATCGCCGAACCCGAACGCCGCCGGCCCGACGAATGCCAGCGCCCGCGCCTCGCGTAGCACGGCGGGCGCCGCGGCGCCGACCACCTTTACCCGCTGGCCGTACTTCAGCCGCTCGGTGGTGATCGAGTCCGCGGTCTCGAGGTCCATGACGGTGATGAGATCGGGGACCAGCGCGCAGATTTCGCCGTCGCGCCGAGCGATCAGATTCTCGTTCTGGAACTCGAGCTCCATCCGGCCCCCATTCCCGTTCGTCGCCCCGCCAAACCCCTCGATCGCCACGCGCCCGACCGAGAAGCCACCAGTCGTCTCGCGCTCGAGATCGACGATCTTGCCGTCGAACAGCCCCCCCGCGAACGGATAGAGTCCCGAGGCGGCCAGTGCCGCATACAGCGCCGCGAACGGATCCTCGCCCTGTTCGCGCGCGACGCGGATCGCCGCGCCCGCAGCGATCGCCGCCGAGACGCTTCCGCCGATCGCGTGCGCCTTGGCCTGCGCGCCGGTCAGCGGATACTCCACCATGTGCGCGATCCCGCCCAGCGCCACCGACAGCGCCCGCGCGACGCGCTCATGCGTGAGATTGTCGACGGTCTCGATGACGTTGAGCGACCCGCACGCGGCGGTCAGCACCGACGGGCAGGCCGACAGGCCGTGGATGTTGAAGATCGCCATCTGCGATTCCGGGAAGGCCCGGCCCATCCCGTCGGCATCGACCACCGGCACGCCCAGCCGCGCCGCGCTCATCAGCGGAGCGAGGCCGTTGCCGCCGCCGATCTCGATCGGCAGCACCGCATCGATCCTGCGCCCCAGCTCCTTCTCCAGGCGCCGCAGTCCGGCCAGCGCCTCATGGCCGCTCGGCAGTTTCTCGACCGACACGGTGGGCGCGCCGATCCAGCCGCACGGCACGACCAGCGCATCGTCCGCAAGGGCATCGAGCGGGATCAGCTCGAACGTCTCGCCGCGCGCCAGCGCGGCCTCGCCCAGCAGCACGCTGTAATAAGGATCTCCCCCGCCGCCCGATCCCAGGAAGGCGGCGCCGCGGGCGAGATCGGCGAGTGCCGTGCGATCAATGCGCATGCTGGGCCGATCGCTCGGTCGCCGCTTCGCCGCGCGGTTCGCCGGCAAGGTCGCCGACGGCGCGCACGCGCAGCTGCGCGGCACGCCCGGGTAGGTAGCTCAGGAACACTTCATCCACTTCCACGATCTGAATGGTCTCGGGATCGCCGCCCGCCGCCGCGACCCGGGCGGTGACGTCGGCGCGCATCTGCTCGATCGCGATGGCGCGCGGCGTGCGATCGTACGCGACGATCTGCTCGACCTGCGCCCCGACCTGCGCGATCGCCGCGCCGACCGCGTTGGCGACCGCGGCGTGCGGCGGGCGGACGACCTTCGCCGCGCCCTTGAGCGTATCGGCGATCAGGAAGTTGCCGCCGCCCACCGCCAGGATGGTCACATCGCCGCGCGTCGTCTTCATCCGGTCCACGCCATCTTCCAGGATCGCCTGGAACCGGTCCCACATCGTCGCGATCGTCGCCGGGCTGATCGCGGGCAGCTTGCCCCGATCGCCGAATGCCGCCTTCCCCGCCGCGACCGCGACATCGCTCGCGGTCAGGGTATCGCCGCCGAACAGCATCGCCTCCTCGACGATGCGATAGCCGACCGAATCCGGCCCGACGCGCAGCGCGTCCCCCTGCAGCGTCCGCGCCGTGTAGAGCCCCGGGTCGAGATGCACGCGTGTCCCGCCGCCAAGGCCGATCGCCAGGATATCGGGCATGCGGAAGTTGGTCCGTACCCCGCCGATATCGACCGCGACGGCGGACTCGCGCGGGAAGCCGTTGGCGAGCACGCCGATATCCGTCGTCGTCCCGCCCACGTCCATCACGATCGCGTCCTGCACCCCGGTCAGGAATGCCGCGCCGCGCATCGAGTTGGTCGGCCCCGACCCGATCGTCAGCACCGGGTGTGCCGCCGCATGCGTCGCCGAGATCAGCGTCCCGTCATTCTGCGAGATGTAGAGCGGAGCCGCGATGCCGAGATCGCGCAGCGCCCGCTCGAACGAGGCGATCACCGACGCCGCCAGGGTCGACAGCGCCGCGTTGAGGATCGCGGCATTCTCGCGCTCGACGAATCCGATCCGGCCGATCGCGTTGGATCGCGTCACGACCGCATCGGGATGCACCGCGCGGACGATCGCGGCAGCTTGCTCCTCCATCGTCGCGTTGACCGGCGCGAACGCGCTGGTGATCGCCGCCGCCTTGATGCCACGCGCCTTCAGCACCGCCGCCGCCGCGCGCACCTGCGCCGCGTCGAACGGCGCGATCTCGCGCCCGTCGACCTCGTATCCGCCCGGCAGCAGGAAGATCTCGCCGTTCACGCAAGCTGCCAAGTCCGACGGCCAGCCGGTCAACGGCGGCAGCGCCTCACCCGAGGGACTCGCCAGCCGCAGCACGCCCACCGGCTCCAGCCGCTGGCGCTCGACCAGCGCGTTGGTGAAATGGGTGGTACCGACCATCACCGACCGCACCGCCTGCGCGGCGATCCCGCCCTGCGCCAGCACCGCAGCGATCGCCGCGGCGACGCCCGAGCTGACATCGGCGGTGGTCGGCTGCTTGGTCGAGGCGAGGATCGCGTTCCCGTCCATCAGCACGGCATCGGTGTTCGTCCCGCCCACATCGACACCAATCCGCACACAACGCTCCCGGCCTGCTCGACTTATGCCTTGAGGGTGCGGAGCCAAGCCCTTGTCCGCAACGCGTAAAACGGGTGCCGGGGCGTGCCGAACGGGTAACGGGGGACGGTTTCCGGGTAATCGCCGAACCGCCGCTTGAGCGACATCATCGCGTAACATACGCTGTCCGGGCACGCCGCGCCTTGCGGCGGGCAAGGACGGAGGCCGCAACGGGAAACGCCCGATGGATGCGCTGATCCACACCAAGCTCGCGCCGCCCATGTGGATGGGCAACCAGATCCGGCGCGACCTGCTGCTTGCCCGCCTCGACGCGGCGCTGGAGCGGCGGCTGACGCTCATCCAAGCGCCCGCCGGTTATGGCAAGACCAGCCTGCTCTCGCAGTGGAAGGAGCGGCTCGATCCCGATGCGGTGCGGGTCGCCTGGCTGACCCTCGAACGCGACGATTCGGACTTGCGCCGCCTCACCCGCTACATCGTCCACGCGCTCGAAGGCGCTGGGCCGCACGACGCGCCGGGCGAGGACGCCGAGCGCCTCGCCGCCGCCCTGCCCCCGCGCGCGGCGGTCTCCGCGATCGTCAACCGGCTGGCGCAGGAACGCCGCCGGGTCGTGCTGATCCTCGACGATTTCCATCTCGCCGAAAGCCCCGAGGTCGACGCCTTCGTGCGCACGCTGATCCAGCTCGCGCCCGAGCATTGCCACTTCATCGTCGCCTCGCGCGACTATCCCTGGCTCGGCCAGTCCATCCTCGCCGCCGAGGAGCAATTGGTCGAGCTCACCGCCGACGACCTCAAGTTCGAGACGCACGAGGCCGAGGCATTGCTGTCGCGCTTCCACGGCGAGGGGCTGAGCGGCGACGACGTGCGCGGCATCGTCGAGCGGACCGAAGGCTGGGCGATCGCGCTCCAGCTCGCCTCGCTGTCGTTGAAACGCGGTGCCGATCACCGCCGGCTGGTCGAGGAATTCCACGGCCCCAGCTCGGACCTCGCCCGTTACCTCTCCGAACAGGTGCTGATGACGATGCCAGCGGAGACGCAGGAGATCGTGCTGCGCACAGCGTTGCTCGATCGGCTGACCGGCGATCTCGTCAACCTGCTGTGCGACCGGCAGGACGGCTGGATGATCCTCGAACGGCTCGAGGAGCAGGGCGTGTTCCTCACCCCGCTCAGCGCCGAGCGTCAGGCCTATCGCTACCATCAGCTCGTCGCCGAGCATCTGCGCGACCGGCTCGCGCGACGCGATGCGGTGCAGTTCCGCGCGCTCCACCGCCGCGCCGCGATCTGGTTCGCCGAACGCGGCGAGACAGCGGAGGCGGTCAGCCATGCGATCCAGGCCGATGACGATGCGATGCTCGCGACGATCCTCGAGGATGCGGGCGGCTGGCGGCTGATCCCGCTCGGGCATCAGGCGATGGTCGAGCGCGGCCTCGGCAAGCTCCCCGCCGCATTGATCGCCGCGCGGCCGCGGCTCGCGCTCGCGCGCGTCTATCTGGAGATCAAGCGCGGCGAGATGGCGACCGCGCGCGCCGACTACGACCGCTTCGTCGCCGAGGCGGAAGCCGCTGGCCTGTCCGCCGATCAATGGACCGAGATCCGCGTCGTCGGCGACGTGCTCGCCGATTATGAGAACGAGCCGGTCACGCTCGACGACCTGCTCGCGCGCGAATCGCTGCTGCGCACCCTGCCCGCCAACGACCATCTCGTGCTCGCCAACATCAGCGAGACGCTCGGCGCCAAATATTTCGAAGGTGGCTGGCTCGAACGCGCGCTGGAGCCGACGATCGCGGCGCGCGAGCATTATCTCGCGATGGGCTCGCTCTATAGCGACGTCTTCACCCGGTTCCTCGAGGCACGCATCCGCCAGGCCCAGGCGCGGATGAAGGACGCAGCGGGCATCCTGGCCGCCACGCGCGAGCAGATCGAGGCGAACTTCGGACCGCGCTCGGACCTCGCGGCCAATTGCGCCGCGTTCGAGGCGGAGCTGCTCTACGAGCAGGACCAGCTCCCCGCCGCGCTCGCCCTGCTCGACTGGGCGGTGCCGCATATGGAGCTGTCCGACGGCTGGACCGACGTCTACGCCGCCGGTTACTGCACCGCCGCCCGCGCCGAGGCCAGCGAAGGCACGCTCGAGGCCGCGCGCGCGATGATCGCCCGCGCGCGCCGCCTCGCCGGACGCCGCCGCTTGCGCCAGCTCGATCTGCGCGCGGCGTTGTGCGAGCTCGATCTGCTGATCCAATATGGCGACGATCCGATCGAGGCCCGGAACGTCGCTGCTGCCCTCGATCTCGACGCACTCGCCGACCGCGGCGAAGCGGATTCGACCGTCCACCGCCCGGTCGTCACCGCCGCGCGGCTGTGCCGCGCGCGGCTGGCGCTGATCGATGGCGAGCATGGCGCCGCGCTCGCCGATCTCCAGAAGCTCAAGCGCAGCGCAGCACAGCATGGTGCAGGACGGCTGCTGGTCGATGCCAACATCCTGCTCGCCTATGGCCACCGCGCCGCCGGGGATGCCGCAAAGGCGCGTGCCTGTTTCGACGACGCCGTCGGCACCGCGATGTTCCAGAACATCGCCCGCCCCTTCATCGACCAGCGCCGCTTCGCCGAACCGCTGCTGGGCGAAACGCTCGGCGGCACCGCACAGCTCGACCGGTTCCGCGCGCACTTCCTCAAGGGCATCGCCCGCGCGCTTGCCGCCCGCCCGGTCAACGGCCCCGCCCCGGGGCTGCTCAGCGATGCCGAGGCCGAGATCCTCGAGCATCTCGGCTTCGGCTATTCGAACAAGGAAATCGCGCGGCTGATCGGCATGTCGCCAGATACGGTCAAATACCGCCTCAAATCGGTCTTCCGGAAGATCGGCGTCCACAAGCGCCGCGATGCCGTGCGCGTGCTGCGCGAACGCGGGCTGATCTCCGGCGGCGCGGGTCAACCGGCCGCCTGAAGCGGCTTTCCCCGTTCCCGCCTACCCACTTACCCGTCTTGCGCTTCCCTTACCCCGATAAACGCGTGGCTCGACCGCCGATCCGGGTTTCAATGCTACAAGAGGATCGAACCGCGCAACATAGGTGCGGGAAAGCGGTCCCGCGACATATAAATTTCGGGGAAGGGCTTTGATCATGACCGCACCGATCGGACTTTACGGCTCCACAAGCAGGTTGCGCGGCGCGCTGCTCGCGGCCTGTTGCGTCGCGGCGCTGCCCGTCGCGGCGCAGCAAGCGGAGCCCGCCGTCGAGAGCGACGACGTCACCGTCATCGGCACGCGCGCGCAGACCGGCACCAAGACCGACGCCGCGCTCACCGAAATCCCCCAGTCGATCAGCATCATCACCGCGGAAGAGTTCAACGACCGCGCCGCCGTGAACCTGCAGGACGTGATCCGCTACAGCGCCGGCGCGGCCAGCGAACTCAACGGCGTCGATACCCGCGGCGACTTCCTCGCGGTACGCGGTACCGGCGCCGAGCAGTATCTCGACGGCCTCAACCGCATGCCCGGCTTCATCTACGGCGGCCGGCTCGAGATCTTCACCGTCGAGCGTGCCGAGCTGCTGCGCGGCCCCTCCTCGACGCTCTACGGCGGCGGCGGCGCGGGCGGCATCCTCAACTCGGTGAGCAAGCGCCCGAAGACCGCGTTCGGCGGCGAGGTCGGGCTGGTGTACGGCACCGACGAGCTGAAGCAGCTCCAGTTCGACGTCACCGGGCCGCTCGCGCCCGGCTTGTCCGCGCGCTTCGTCGGCCTCGTCCGCGACGGCCATCTCCAGCAGGAATCGCAGCAGAACGACCGCATCACGGTGATGCCCGCGATCACATTCAAGCCCGGCCCCGATACCGAAGTCACCTTCATCGGCGTCTATCAGCGCGATCGCCTCGGCAGCCAGACCTATCTGCCGACCAGCAAGACGGTCGACGCGGCCAGCGATGCGGTACGCATCTCGCACGACTTCTATCTCGGCGAGCCCGATTTCAACCACACCTTCGCCGACTATTATGCCGCGACGATCCTGCTGACGCACAATTTCAGCGACCGCTTCTCCTTCAACAGCCGCAACCGCTTCTTCGAGCAGGACGTCGATTATCAGGAGGTGTTCGGCTATACCGGCTTCGGCGGCGCCTATGCCGACGCTGCCCGCACCATCGCCAACCGCGCGTGGTACCTCAACCGCGCCCAGTACAACGGCTTCAACAGCGACAACAACCTGGTGCTGAGCTTCG
>NZ_JBCNMA010000140.1:0-8521 GCF_039595165.1 Sphingomonas sp. | reverse complement strand
TACGGCTGCTTCCTTCCGGACCTGACCGGGTTGGCGACGGCATCGTCCGCCCGACTCCCGCGGCGCATATGGGGGAAGCGACCGGACATCGCAAGAGAGCAATGATTTGTGCACGGAGCGATGCTAGGTCCGCCCCCAATGCGAATCCTGTTGCTGGGGGCCGGGGGGTTCATCGGCCGGCATATCCTCTCCGAGCTCCTGGCGAGCGGGCACAATGTGCGCGCGGTCGCCCGCGACGTCGTGTCGCTGCGCGAGATGGAACCGGGCGCCGAATGGGTCGCGCTCGACCTCGCCCAAGCGACCGGCGCGAGGGATTGGTTCCCGCACCTCGACGGTATTGACTGTGTGGTCAACGCTGCGGGCGTGCTGCGCGGCCCGGAGATGGAGGCGGTCCACGTCGCCATGCCGAAGGCGCTGCACGCTGCATGCAAGAAGGCGGAGGTAGGCCGGGTGATCCTGATCTCCGCGGTCAGCGCGCGAGCGGACGTCGCGACCGGCTATGCGCGGACCAAGCTCGAGGGCGAAGCGGCGTTGCGGAGCTCGGGGCTTCGCTGGACGATCCTGCGCCCCTCGCTCGTCATTGCGGAGGGAAGCTATGGCGGCACGTCGCTCCTGCGCGGCCTGTCCGCCCTCCCGATCGCGCAGCCGCTCGCGGGGGACGGCAGCTTCGCCTTCTCCCCGATCCATGCCGACGATCTCGCCCGCGCCGTGCGGCTGACATGCGAGGATCTGTGGTTCGTCAACATGACGCTGGAACCCGCCGGTCCCGAGACGCTGACGCTGCGCGAGCTGATGACCCGCTACCGCAGCTGGCTCGGCTTCGGGCCCGCGCGCCTGGTGTCGATTCCGATACCGGTGATGCGGATGCTGGGGCGGATCGGCGACCTCGCCGGCTCCGGCCCGGTCTCGACCACGAGCCTGGAACAGATCGTCGTCGGCAACGCCGCGGATGGTGAGGCCTTCGCGCAGGCAGTTCAATTCAGGCCGCGCAGCGTCGCGAACGCGATGCGCGATCGTGCCGCCGGGGTGCAGGATCGCTGGCATGCCCGCCTGTTCTTCCTCGCCCCGGCGATCCGCTGGGGGCTGGCGCTGCTGTGGTTCGCCTCCGCGCTGCTTGGGCTGTTCGCAGGGCGCGCGCAGACGTTGGAGGTGCTGGCCACCGTCGGCGCACCGGAATCAGCCGCTTTTCCGCTCCAGTTCGGCACCGCGCTGCTCGACCTCGGAATTGCCGCGTTGGTGCTGCGCGACTCTCGTGCGCAGGTCGCCACCGCCGCGCAGCTTGTGGTCGTCCTCGGCTATACGCTGGCCCTCACCCTTACCCTGCCCTCCCTCTGGGCCGACCCGCTCGGACCGTTGCTCAAGAACCTGCCCGTCGCGCTGCTGATCCTCGTCCACGGCGCGATCGGAAACCGGCGGTGACTTATCTGCTGCTCAAATGGGTGCATGTGCTGAGCTCGACAGTGCTGTTCGGCTTCGGCGCGGGCACCGCCTGGTATCTGTGGTCGGCGCATCGCACCGCCGACCCGGCGACGATCGCCAGCATCGGGCGGATGGTCGTTCGCGCCGACTGGATCTTCACCGGATCGAGCGGGGTGATCCAGCCCGTCAGCGGGCTGATGCTGCTCCATGTCCTCGGCTATTCGCTGATCGAATCCTGGGTGCTGGCGAGCATCACCCTGTATCTGATCGCCTTCGCCTGCTGGGTGCCGGTAGTCGGCCTGCAGATCCGCGCGCAGCGGCTGGCTCAGGCTGCGGTGGATAACGGCACGCCGCTCGGCGACGACTACCGCCGCGCGATGCGGACCTGGTTCTGGCTCGGCTGGCCGGCGTTCCTGGGCCTCGTCGCGGTGTTCTGGCTGATGATCGCCAAGCCGCAGCTCTGGTAAGCGTCAGGCGAACAGCAGCCCGATCAGTTCGCCCACCTTGGCATGCGCCGCGTTGGCCTGCGCCAGCGGCAGCATCGGCGCGTCGATGTAGCAGGTGATCAGGATCGGCTTGCGCCCGGGCGGCACCGCGATCGCGACGTCGTTGACATAGCCCTCGCCGCTGGTGCCGGTCTTGTCGCCGACGCGCCAGCTCTTGGGCAGGCCCGCACGCAGCCGCTCCTTGCCGGTGGGCGAGGCTTCCATCCAGCCGGTCAGCTTGGCGCGCGACGCGGGCGACAGCGTCTCGCCGAGCAGCAGCGCATTGAGCAGCCACAGCATCGCCTGCGGCGTGGTGGTGTCGCGCACCTCGCCGTTGCGGACGATGTTGAGCGTCGGCTCGTCGCGGTCCGAACGGGTGAGGATGTCGCCCGTCGATCGGATGAACTTGGTGAGGCCGCGCGGGCCCGAAATCTGGCCGAAGACCAGGTTCGCGGCGCTGTTGTCGCTCACCTCGACCGCCGCCTGAAGCAGCGTCTCGATCGGCAGCGCGCCCTTGGCGAGGTTGGCTTTCACCACCGGGGCATGATCGAGCAAGTCGGCCTCGCTGAAGCGGATCTCGCGCGACAGGTCGATCTCGCCGCGGTCGGCGCGCGCCAGCACCGCGGCAGCGAGCGGCACCTTGAAGGTCGAGCACATCGCGAAGCGCGCCTCGGCACCGTCGAAGTAGCGCCGCCCCGTGCCGCTGTCATAGACCGCAAGGCCCAATCGCCCGCCAGTCTCGTCGCGGATGCGCTCCAGCGCACTCTTCTTCTGCGCGAGCGCGGCGGTGGGGAAAGCGGCGAGCGCAGTAGCGCCGGCGATCATCTGGCGGCGAGTCGGTGTCATCATCGTCCCTGCATATCGCGATGTTCTGACGGGAGCCTGACCGTCAATCCGTCGAGCTCGGGCGCCAGCACGATCTGGCACGAGAGGCGGCTGGTGCGCGTCGCACCGACGGCGAGGTCGAGCATGTCCTCCTCCTCCTCGCTCGCGCGGGGCAGCCGGTCGAAATCCTCGGGCGCGACGATGACGTGGCAGGTCGAGCAGGCCATCTGCCCCTCGCACGTCCCCTCGAGCGGCATGCCCCTGGCCTGCCCCACTTCGAGCAGCCGGTCGCCCGCCGCCGCCTCGGTCTCGCAGGCAAGGTCGCCATCGGGCGTCAGGAAGCGCACGCGGATCATGCCGCGAACCTCTGCTCGCGCGCCACCGCGTCGATCCGCTCGATCGCGCCGAGCAATTCCTCCTCGGTGGTGTAACGGCCGAAGCCGAGGCGGATGCTCGACCGCGCATCGGCGTCGCTGAGCCCGATCGCCTTCAGCACATGGCTCGGCCGCCCCGAACCGCTGGCACAGGCCGAGCCCGCCGAGAAGGCGATATCGCGCAAGTCGGACATCAGCCGCGCGACGTCGAGCCCGGGATAGCGCATGTTGAGATTGCCGGGATAGCGCTCGCCCTGCGAGCCATTGAGCGTCCACCCCGCTCCGCCCAGCGCCTGAAAGGCCTTGCGGTGCAGCTGCGCGACATGGCCGCGGTCGGCACCGAACCGCTGCTTGGCGAGCTTGGCCGCCGCGCCGAACCCCGCGCACAGCGCCGGCGAGAGCGTCCCCGAGCGTCCACCCGGCTCCTGCCCGCCGCCGTGAAGCAGCGGCTCCAGTGTCACGCCGTCGCGTACCCACAGCGCGCCCACGCCCTTGGGCCCGTGGATCTTGTGCGCGGACACCGCGACCAGGTCGCAGGTCTCGGGGATGATCTCACGGCCATAGCCCTGCACCGCATCGCACAGCAGCAGCGCACCGGCCTGCCTGGCCAGCATCGCGAGTTCCTCGATCGGCTGGATCGTCCCGATCTCGTTGTTGACCAGCATCACCGCGACCAGTCCCGTGCCAGGCCTGATCGCCGCACGCGCCGCGGTGAGCTCGACCAGCCCGTCGCTCCCGACCGGCAGCACCGTCACTTCGCGCCCGCGCCGCGCTTCCGCCGCGACAGTATCCAGCACCGCGGCATGCTCGGTCGCGATCGTCACGATCGGCCCGGTGCTGCCCTTGATCGCCCAATTCAATGCCTCGGTAGCGCCGCTCGTGAAGCTGACATTGCCGTTCGCCGGCATCAGGTCCGCGACCGCCTCACGCGCCACCTCGACCGCCGCCTTGGCCTTGCGCCCCGGCGCGTGCGCCGAATGCGGGTTGGCGAAGTCGTCGCTCAGCCAGTTGCGCATCGCTTCGAGTGCCTCGGGCGCGAGCGGGGTGGTCGCCTGATAGTCGAGATAGGTCATCCTGCCTTCGCCGCTGCCCCCATTGCGATGTCGATCCATGTATCGGTGAACCGCCTGATCTCCTCGGCCGTGGTCGACCAGCCGGTGCTTACCCGAATCGTTCGCGCCGCCCGCTCCGGCTCCACCCCGAACGCCTCGAGTACCCGGCTCTGCTTGAGCGTGCCCGACGCACAGGCGCTGCCCGCCGATACCGCGAACCCCTTCAAGTCGAACCGCACCAGCTGTGCCGCGGCACTGAGGTTCGGCATCGCCAGCGCGCTGATCGCGTCGACCGTCTCGCCATAGCCGGTGAGATGCTGCGCGCCATAGGTTTCGAGCGCGCGGAACATGTCCATCTGCGCCTGGTGCCGATCCATGTCGGGCGTCGAATCACGCTTCGCCGCCCAGCCCTCGACCGCCGCGGCGAAGCCGAGCACTGCGGGCAGATTCTCGGTCCCGCCGCGATAACCGAACTCCTGCCCGCCCGACGGCTCGATCAGCCCGAGATCGCCGACCAGCAACGCGCCGACGCCGATCGGCCCGCCGAGCTTGTGCCCGGAGATCACGATCAGCTGCCCGTGCCGGGGAAAGCGGTTCAGCCCCCACAGCTGCGACGCGTCCGTGACCAGCACCCCGCCACCCGCCTCGATCATCGGCGCATAGCGCTCGACCGGCTGGACCTTGCCCGTCTCCGGATTGACCCACTGGATCGCGATCACCGGCCGGTCGCCCTCGGCCAGCGCATCCTCGATCGCGTCGGGATCGACGTCCCATTCGCGATTGACCGGCAGCACTCCGGCTCCCGGCGCCGCGCGCAACACCGCGTCATGCTCGACCGAGCTGTGCCAGCGCCGCCCGCCCTTGGCGCGCCGCAGCGCGATCCCTAGCGCCTCGCTCGCGCCGCTGGTGAACAGCACATGCCCCTCCCAGCCCAGCGCCACCTTGATCCGCTCGCGCGCCTCCTCGAGCGCGGCGCGCGCCGCCCGCCCCTCGGCATGCGGCGAGGACGGGTTCGCCCAGCGCAGCATCCCTTCGATCATCGCCTCGCGCGCCTCGAGGCGCATCGGCGAGGTCGCGGCGTGGTCGAGATAGATGCGCTCGGTCAGGGCGGGACTCGTTTGAAATTGCGTGCGGGGCCTTCCCGACTATATAGCCAGCATCGTTTTCCGCGCCACCGCGCGTCTTTCTCAAAGCAGGTAGCTCTTGCCCGAAGTCATCATCCCCGGTCCCGAAGGCCGTCTCGAAGGGCGTTTCGCCCCCGCTCCCCGCCCCCGCGCGCCGGTGGCGATGATCCTGCATCCGCATCCTGCGGCGGGCGGCACGATGAACAACCGCATCGTGCAGGAGCTCTACAAGACCTTCCAGCGCCGCGGCTTCGCCACGCTGCGCTTCAACTTCCGCGGCGTCGGCAAGAGCCAGGGCACGTTCGACAATGGCATCGGCGAGCTCAGCGACGCCGCCAGCGCGCTCGACTGGGTACAGAGCTTCCATCCCGAGGCTTCGACCACCTGGATCGCGGGCGTCAGCTTCGGCGCGTGGATCGGCATGCAATTGCTGATGCGCCGTCCGGAGATCCGCGGCTTCATCTCGGTGGCGCCGCCGGCGAACATGTACGACTTCACCTTCCTTGCCCCCTGCCCGTCCTCGGGCATCATCATCCAGGGCGAGGCGGACGAGGTGGTGACCCCGGGCGCGGTGCAGAAGCTGGTCGACAAGCTGCGCACGCAGAAGCACATCACCATTCACCACGACACCATCCCCGGCGCGAACCACTTCTTCGAGCACGAGATGGATCAGCTGATGGGCAGCGTGGACAAGTATCTCGACATGCGGCTCGACCCGAACTCGCCGATCCGGTGAAGGGATCCCAAGGCACGTGAGCTGGAGGCCGGGGCAATGCCTCGGCCTTTTGCTTTTGGGCGAGCGCCGTCGCATGATGCTCCGATGAAGCAATCGACCGCGATCAAGATCGCCACCGGCGCCGCTGCCGCCGCCATCGGCGGGCTGTTCCTCTATTCGCGCGCCACCCGGCCGCCGGTGATCAACCCCCAGGTGCCGCAGCCGGCCAAGCCGGTCGACCTCGCGCGCTATCTCGGCAAATGGTACGAGCTCGCGCGGCACGAGAACCGCTTCCAGAAGGGCATGGACGCGGTCACCGCCGAATATGCGCTGGCGAAGGATGGCAAGGTCCGCATCGTCAACAGCGGCCTCCGCGCCGGCCAGGACGAACGCGACGTCGCCGAGGGTCATGCGATCGTCGCCGACGAGGAGACCAACGCCAAGCTCAAGGTCTCGTTCTTCGGCCCGCTCTACACCGGCGACTATTGGGTGCTCGACCATGGCGACGACTATGACTGGTCGATCGTCGGCGAGCCGAGCGGGCGCTACCTCTGGGTGCTGAGCCGCGATCCGCACCCGGCACCCGACATGCTCCAGATGCTGCGCGAGCGAGTCGAGACGCTGGGCTATGACCGCTGGGCGCTGCGCATCACGCGGCAGGATTGAGCGGCGATATGGAGCGGGTCGACGTCACCGTGACCGGCGGCTGCCAGTGCGGCGCGATACGCTACCGCGCGACTCAGATGCTCGACAACGCGCATCTCTGCCATTGCCGCATGTGCCAGAAAGCGGTCGGCAACCTCTTCGCCGCCCTGGTCGCCGCGCCCAACGAAGCGCTCGAATGGACCCGCGGAACGCCGGCCGCCTTCCGCAGCTCCGAGCATGTCGACCGCGGCTTCTGCGCCGATTGCGGCACCCCGCTCTACTACCGCAACCTCGAGGGCAGCCGCACCAACCTCACCATCGGCTCGCTCGACGACCCCGCCGCCTTCCCGCCGAAGACGCAGATGGGCAGCGAGGCGCGGATGCCCTGGTTCGGGGACTTGCCGGCGCTCGAGGATATCGGCGCGACCGAGGCGCAGGACGCGGATTGGGCGGCGGCGATCGCGGCAAGCAACCGGCAGGCGCCTGACAATGATTAGGTGCAGGGTTCAATCGACAAGTCTGGCGCGATCCTGGACGCGACCACAGTCAGGATTCGCAGCATGACTCAAGACTATCGCCCACCTAGCGGTCGGTCAGGCTTCTACATTCTCGGGGCTTGCCTGGCCGTTGCCCTGGTCGCGGCACTCACTGTGCTGGCACTCTACTCAGGCATGTTCATGCACGGCGACCCTTAGGCCGTCCTCACACCGTCCAGATAAGCACATTGCCCAGCGCCACCAGCGCGCACACGATCATCAGCACGCCCTTTTGCCGCTCGCCCTTGCGGACCAGCCGCGCGCCGCCCCACACCAGCGCGAAGGCGGCGACCATCAGGATCGCGAGGACGGCGGAGCCGGCGGTGGGAAGATTGTCCATCTCCCTTGCCATGCCCAAACCCCGCCTTCGCGTCGAGCGAAGATATGTTTGCGCCCGTCGCGCCTAGCACGATATAATTGCGATTGACTCGCAATAGCTGATCGTTAGGAAGCACGGCGAAGGGAGCGCCCGTGTACCATTATCTCGACCGCAGCGTGTCGTCGCTCGATCTCGGCGGGCGTTTCATCGTCTGGGCAGCGCGCGGCTGGGTGCAGGCGGTGAACCGCCGGCAATGCCCGTGCAACGCGCTCGCCGACGGTTTCACGCGCTGGAACGCGGCGGCGGCGTTGCAATCCTTTTCCATGGCCATGGCAATTCTTAATTGCGAAGCTGGCGAACCGCTCTATTTCCGCGCCCCGGGCCATAGTCGATTGAGCGACGACGAGGCGCTGCTGCTCGACCTGTTCGCGCAGGCGCCGCGCCGGCCCCAAGACGAGATGCGGGAGATGCTGGGCATGATCGTCCCTCCGACGAGCGCGCCCTCGCTCCACATCGCGATCGAAACCGCGGCGGCGGCGCTGGAGGCGATCGGCCTCAGCCCGTCGGCGCAAACTGGAAACCGAAGTGATGAGTGACCGCAACCATATCCCCCTCGCCCCCTCGGCGGCGCTGACGGTCGAGACCGTGACCAGCGTTCGTCACTGGAACGAGCATCTGTTCAGCTTCACCATCACGCGTCCGCAGAGCTTCCGCTTCCGCTCCGGCGAGTTCGTCATGCTCGGCCTGCCCGGTGAAGGCCGTCCGCTGCTGCGCGCCTATTCGATCGCGAGTCCCGCTTATGCCGAGGAGCTCGAATTCCTCTCGATCAAGGTGCCCGAAGGCCCGCTGACCTCGCGGCTCCAGCTGATCCAGCCGGGCGACCAAGTGTTCCTCGGCCGCAAGCCGACCGGCACGCTCGTCACCGACGCGCTGCTGCCCGGCAAGCGCCTGTTCTTCCTGTCGACCGGCACCGGCCTCGCGCCGTTCCTCAGCCTCGCGCGCGACCCCGACGTCTACGACATGTTCA
>NZ_JBCNMA010000139.1:0-8574 GCF_039595165.1 Sphingomonas sp. | reverse complement strand
CGATTACCCGCGTCCTCGGCCAGCGCCATGGCACGCGTGACTTCTACATGAGCAACAACGCGCAGATCCGCAAGTCATGGTGCGCGAGCTGGTCGACAAGCTCGCCACCCGCTTCGAGGTGAGCGAGCGCCAGGTCGAGACCGCGGAGGAAACCATCGTCTTCAAGCTGCCCCGCGGCCTCGAAGCGGCGTGATGCAAATGGCCGTCGCTCCCCGTCACCCCAGCGAAAGCTGGGGTCGCCGGCCGCAAGCCTCAACCAAATCCTCCCCCGCCAGGGGGAGGTGGCAGGCGCAGCCTGACGGAGGGGGCGGACGCCAGAACGGCTGTCGGGAGTCCGCCCCCTCCGTCGCCTTCGGCGCCACCTCCCCCTGGCGGGGGAGGATTGATCCAGCTCTCCCCACGGAACGTGGCTCCATCCGGTCCCGCGCCCAGACCACGGCGCTCGCCTGATGGCCGTCTACACCCAGGTCTCCGCCGAAGCGCTCGCCGCCTTTCTCGCGCGCTACGACGCCGGCGAGCTGGTCTCCGCCAAGGGCATCGCCGAGGGGGTCGAAAACTCCAACTACCTCGTCGAGACGACGCGCGACCGCTTCATCCTGACGCTCTACGAGAAGCGCGTCGATGCCGGCGACCTGCCCTATTTCATGGGGCTGCTCGATCACCTCGCCGGCAAGGGCCTGCCCGTGCCGCCGGCGATCAAGGACCGCAACGGCGTCGAGATCCAGGAGCTCGAGGGCCGCCCGGCGTGCCTGATCAAGTTCCTCTCGGGCGTCTCGCTCTCGCACCCCACCGCGCCCCAGGCCGAGGCCGCGGGCCGGGCGATGGCGGACATGCACGCCGCCGTCGCCGACTTCACGCTTGAC
Organism: Sphingomonas sp.; assembly: GCF_039595165.1. Lineage (GTDB taxonomy): Bacteria > Pseudomonadota > Alphaproteobacteria > Sphingomonadales > Sphingomonadaceae > Sphingomonas. The sequence goes on along the minus strand of NZ_JBCNMA010000139.1, from coordinate 7,711 downwards.
CGGCCCAATTCGATGGGCGCCGACACCTGGCAGCCGCTGTTCGGGAAATGCGGCCGCAGCCTCGATCAGATCGCGCCCGGCCTCTATGACGATCTCGGTTTCGCGATCGAACGGGTGGTGCCGGCCTGGTCCGGAGACGCGTTCGACCGCTGCGCCATCCACGCCGATCTCTTCCCCGACAATGTCCTGATGCTGGGGGACGAGGTCACCGGCCTGATCGACTTCTACTTCGCCTGCACCGATATCCGCGTCTACGACCTCGCGGTGATGCACAGCGCCTGGTCCTTCGACGCCACCGGCCGCGACTATCGCCCGGACATCGGCGATGCGTTGACGCGCGGCTATGCCAGCCGCTTTCCGCTCAGCCCGTTCGAGGCCGCCGAGTTCGGCAAGCTCGCCAGCGGCGCCTGCATCCGCTTCGCCCTGTCGCGCGCCTGGGACTGGCTCAACACGCCCGCCGACGCGCTGGTGATGCGCAAGGATCCGCTCGCCTATGTCCGCCGGCTCAAGCACTACGACCCCGCCCTGGTGACGCGGGTCGCATGACCGCCGAGATGCCGCTGGTCGAGATCGCCACCGACGGCGCGTGCAAGGGCAATCCCGGCCGCGGCGGGTGGGGCGTGGTGTTGCGCTCGGGCACGACCGAGCGCGAGCTGTCGGGCGGCGAGGCCCACACCACCAACAACCGCATGGAGCTGATGGCCGCGATCGAGGGGCTCAAGGCGCTCAAGAAGCCGTGTCGCGTCAAGCTCTCGACCGACAGCCGCTACGTCATGGACGGCCTCACCAAATGGATCTTCGGCTGGCAGAAGAACGGCTGGAGGACGGCGGACAAGAAGCCGGTCAAGAACGCCGACCTGTGGCAGGAACTGCTCGCCGCCGCCAAGCCGCACCGCATCGAATGGACCTGGGTCAAGGGCCATGCCGGCCACCCCGACAACGAGCGCGCCGACAAGCTCGCGAGCGACGCGGCGCTGCGGGTTTAGGGAGGGGCGGGCGGCGTCCGCTATGGGGTGGGAAGCTGTCGTTCCGATTAGGATTGCCCCATTCGCGAATGACGCAATGCATCGCCGATCGCTGTAAGAGGGCCTAGGGCACAAATAGCAAGGAGCGGAGGAATGGCAGGGTCATCGCGCCCGATGGCGAACAGGACCGCAAGAGCAATGACGGCCACGAGGTTCGCGAGGAGGCGCCATCCGACTCCGATCGACCGGTTCGTCAACCGACCGTTCACGAAGCAGAGCGTCGCAAGAGCGCCGGTCAGGCCAAGCCATAGCCCGCCGAGCCAAACGTCCTCTGGCTCTTGGGCGTAGTCTGCGACGTTTCCGGCCAGAAGAGTGGCGAAAGCAAGAGCCGCGATAATGAGGACCGACCCGCAAATTAGATTTGTCCAACGCGCCGCCGTCATATCGCCAGCGTAGCGCCAATCGCGGTGTCCGCAACGGGGTCGTTCGCGGTTAGGCCGCCGTTCGCTACACTGGCGCTGCTGACGTAGCTCAATCGGCTAGAAGCACCGGTCACAACTGGAGGTTACGGGTTCGATCCCTGCCGTCAGCGATGTCCGCAACGGGTCGTCAACAGTCGTCGCCACTCTCCGTCATCCCGGCCTTGTGCCGGGATCCACAGCGCCGCGGGTGATGCGACCGAGCCGCTTGCTTCCAGTTCGCCCCGCGGTGGATCCCGGCACGAGGCCGGGATGACGACTGGATTGCCATGCTCGCTATCGGGTCGTTTTCGCACGGCCGCTTGGCGCGCGATGGCCATGCGCTTCCACTTGCAGGACGCACAGCCACGCAACACGGACTCGCAAAGTCCGCTCAACGCCAACATCGTCTACGACATGTTCTCCACCAGCAGCCGCTCCGCGCCGCCGATTACGCCCCGTTCCGGCGGTTCCGACCCTCACGCCACCGCCCTGAAACCCGCAGGAAACCGCGCGAAATCACGCGACGCTTTCCTACACGAACCTATTTGGTTATAAGAGGATCAGGACAGCAGCGGAGAGATGCAAAGTGGAAACGATCAGCCTTCCTCGACCGGCGCGCCGGGGCCGTTCTTCAGGATCGATTCGATCGCGTTCTTCGCCGAGGCCTTGCTGGTATAGCCCTCGGTCCAGAAGATAATCTCGTTGTTGTACTTGAACTTGGCGACATACTCGCCGGCCTTGTTCTGCTCGATCACGAACTTGTGCGCCATACTCGGCCTCCTTCGTTGCGGCGCACGAACGATAGCCGATCCGCGGGACAGGTCTAGCCGCGGAATCGCTCGATCGAATAGGCATCGCGGTCGATGTGCGCGATCGTCGGATCGGGCGCGGTGCCCAGCAGCATCGCCGCCGCGAGCTTCGACGCGGCGGGCGCGGTCTGGATGCCGAACCCGCCCTGCCCCGCGCACCAGAAGAAGCCCGGCGCGGCGGGATCGAAGCCATAGGCCGGCTTGCGATCGGGCGCGAAGCTCCTGAGCCCCGCCCATTTGCGCTCGACCGCCTCGATCCGCCAGTCGACCGCGCCCTGCAGCTTGTCGATCGCCATCGCGACGTCGAGCTCCTCCGGCGCCGCGTCGCCCGGGTCGCTCGGAATCTCGTCATGCGGCGAGAGCCACAGCCGTCCCGCCTCGGGCTTGAAGTAGAAGCGCTCGCGCGCGTCGGTCACCAGCGGCAGCGCCGCGGTCGCGGGCGGATCGACGCGCAGCTGGACCATCGTGCGGCGCAGCGGCGTGACGCCGATCGCCGGCGCGCCCGCCAGCCGCGCGACCGGATCGGCCCAGGCGCCCGCCGCGTCGACCAGCACCTCGCCCTCGAACACCCCCGCGCGCGTCTCGATTCGCCAATGCCCGTCGCGGCGCGCGCCGGTCACGCCCGCCGCACAGACCAGCTCGGCCCCGGCCCGCCGCGCCGCGGCGAGATAGGCCGCGTGCAGCCGCGCGACGTCGATGTCGGAGCAGGTCGGGTCCCACAACCCTTCGCACCATTCGGGGCGCAGGCCGGGGCAGCGCGCCGCCGGATCGATCTCGGCCAGCGTCACTCCGGCCGCGGCGAACGACTCCGCGAACCGGTCGAGCACATGGCGGTCGGCACGCGTCGCGATGAACAGCTGGCCGCGCGGAGCGAGAAAGCCTTCGCCGCCCATCTCCGCCGGCGGGTTCCGCAGGAACGGCTCCGAGGCGATGGACAGCGGCTGGATGTCCGGCCCGCCATAGGTCTCGGACCAGAAGGCCGCCGAGCGTCCCGTGGCGTGATAGCCGGGCTGATCCTCCGCCTCGAGCAGCAGCACCCGCGCGTGCGGCGCGATCTCGGCGGCAAGGCTGGCCCCGGCGATCCCGGCGCCGACGATCACGACGTCGTAGCGACTCATTTCCTCGGCGCCTGCGCCTCCAGAAAGGCATCGATCTCGCCGATCGCGCGGTCGCGCACCGCGTCGACCTCGCGCAGGATCTCGTGCGCGCTCTCCTTGCCGAAGCGCACGATCCGCGCACCGGGCACCCGCGCGACGGTCGCCAGCGCCGCCTTGGCATCGACTAGCCCGTCGGCCTCGGCGATCAGCGCGAGCAGCGGCACGTCCATCGTCGCGAGCGCCGGGCTGTCGCGCAGCTCGCGGGTCGAGCGGAACGCCTCGATCAGCCATTTCCAGCTCGGCGGGCCGGTGACGTTGGCGGGGTTGGCCTGCTGCCACCACAGCTCGTCCTCGTACCGCGCGCGGTCATGCGTCAGCAGCGCCTGGCGGGTCTCGGTGGTGTAGGGCTTCTCGTTGACCTTCCACGCCGCGCGCGCGGGGTCGCCCAGCCCGCCCATCAGCCGCGCGAACCGCTCGCCCAGCGACGCGAGCCCGAGCGGCGCGCGAAGCCCGAGCATCGGCGCGACCAGCACCGCCGCGTCGGGCCGAATCGCCTGCTCGGCCAGCGCGCGCAGCACCAGGTGCCCGCCCATCGAATGGCCCATCACCACGTGCGGCCCGGGCATCGCCGCCTGCCATTCCGCGGCGAAGGCCTGGAAGTCGGCGATGAAGTCCGCGAAATCCTCGATATGGCCGCTCTTCGCGCCATTCACCCGGCCCGATCCGCTCTGGCCGCGCCAGTCGAACCAGGTGATGTTCCAGCCCTGCGCGTGCCAGTGCGCCACCGTCTCGAGATATTTCTCGACCACGTCGCCGCGCCCGCCCTGGAACAGGATCGATCCGCGCGATGGCCCTTCCGCCGGCCAGTCGAAGCGGCGCAGCTGCCAGCCGTCGGGCGCGGCCCAGTTGGTGATCTGCGCGCCCGCGGGGATTGCCCGGCGGTCGAAGCTGGTCGGGGCGAATGGTGAAGATGCCATTTGCGTTGGTTACGTTTTGGAAAGCCCCTGCGTCTAGGGTCCATGCTCAAAGGGGTGTGGGCTTGGTTGGTATGGGGGCGATAGCTTCGACGATTCTGCTGGTCGTGCTCGGCCTGATCCTGGTCTCCGCCGGGATCGAGGACGCGCGCAAGCGCGAGATCGCGAACTGGAAGAACGCCGCGATCGCGCTGCTCGCGGTGCCGTGGTGGATCGCGGCCGGCCTGTCGCTGTGGCCGGAGATCGCACTGCAGATCGGCATCGCGCTGGCGGTTTTCGCGGTGTTCGCCGCGGCGTTCCACTTCGGCATGATGGGCGGCGGCGACGTCAAGATGATCGGCGCGCTCGCCCTGTGGTTCCCGTTCCAGCCGCTGCTGACGATGCTCGTCGTCATGTCGCTGGCCGGGGGGGCGATCACGCTGCTGATGCTGGCCGACAAATGGCTCCGCCGGCGGAGCGAGCAGCCCGAGATTCCCTACGGCATCGCGATCGCCATCGCGGGGCTGCTCACACTTCGCGAACCGATTCTTAACCAGTTCACGTGAATGCTTAACGCCGGTGAAACCCGGTCTGAAGACTGAAAGGCCTGAGACGTCATGGATGGACGCAAGATCATTCTGCTGGTGGGCGCGCTGATCATCGCCGCTGTCACGGCGTTCATGGCGCGGACCCTGATGGTCGGCACCCCGGCCCCTGTCGCCGATGCGGCTCCGACCCCGAACGGCCCCGCGCCGGTCCAGGGCGTCGAGGTGCTCGTCGCGACCAAGGCGCTGCCGGTCGGCACGATCCTGGGGCCCGAATCGATGAAGTTCGTGCCGTGGCCCGAGGAGCTGGTCGAGGGCGCCTATTACCGCAAGGCCGATACCGACCTCAAGACGCTGCAGGGCACCGTGGTGCGCTTCGCGATCCCCGCGGGCCAGCCGATCGCGCAGGGCGCGGTGGTCAAGCCCGGCGACCGCGGCTTCCTCGCCGCGGCGCTTGGCCCGGGCATGCGCGCGGTGACGGTCCCCGTCTCCGCCCAGAGCGCGGTCGCGGGCTTCGTGTTCCCGGGCGACCGCGTCGACCTGCTGCTGACCCAGACCGTGGCCGGCGGCGGCGACGGGCCTCCGCTGAAAGCTTCCGAGACGGTGCTGCGCAACCTGCGCGTGCTCGCCACCGATCAGAAGACCGACAAGCAGACCGACGAGAGCGGCAACACCGTCGTCACCACCTACTCGACCGTGACGATCGAGGCGACGCCGCGCATCGCCGAGAAGATCGCGGTCGCGCAGACGCTCGGCTCGCTGTCGCTGTCGCTGCGCTCGCTCGCCGACAACAATGGCGAGCTCGAGGAAGCGATCGCCGCGGGCGAGGTCTCGGTGCCCGAGGGCAACGATCCCAAGGCCGAGAAGGCGATGCTCGCCCGCGTTTCGGCGCGACCGATGGAGGGCCGCTCGACCTTCTCGACCGGCGCCGACGTGTCGCGTTTCCAGCGCAGCACGGTGCCCGGCAAGCCGGTGGAGCGCCGTCCCGCCGGCATGATGAGCGCGGGGTCCTATCCGGGGGCGGGCGCACAGTCCGAAGGCCCGGTCGTGAAAGTTGCACGGGGCAATGCCGTTACGGTGGTCCCGGTTGGGGGGAAGAACTGACATGCGTTTGAGGGGGAAGCTGGGGGCGCCGCTGGCGCTGGCCGCCGTGGCGGGAATGACCGCCACCGCGCCGATGCCGGCGATCGGCCAGACCGTCCATGCGGCACCGCGCGACATGGTCCAGATCGCGACCGGCCGCGGGCGGATGATCACGCTCAACGCGCCGATGTCCGACATCTTCGTCGCCGATCCCGGGGTCGCCGACGTCCAGGTCCGCTCGCCCACCCAGCTCTGGGTGTTCGGGCGCAAGGCCGGCGAGACCACGGTCTATGCGACGACCAAGGCCGGCAAGGTGATCTATTCGGCCACCGTGCGCATCGGCAACAATTTCGACACCGTCCAGGGGATGCTGGCGACGGCGATGCCCGAATCCGACATCTCGGTGACGACGATGAACGGGGTCGTGCTGCTCACCGGCACCGTCGCCGCGCCCGAGGACGCCGCCGAGGCCGAGCGCATCGCGCAGGCGATCGTCGGCAAGGAGGTCCAGATCATCTCGCGGCTCAAGACCGCGACGCCGCTGCAGGTCAACCTGCAGGTGCGCATCGCCGAGGTCAGCCGCAGCTTCGTCAAGAATTTCGGCGTCAACCTCGCCTCGGCGGATTCGTCCGGCGGGTTCAAGTTCGGCATCGGCCAGGGCCGCAAATTCTTCGAGCAGTACACGCCGGGCGGTCCGCTCGGCGTCGCCGAAGAGGGCGGCGACGGCGTCACCGCGGTGAGCAAGGCGCTGACCGGCACCTCGCTGTTCGGCAACGGCAAGCTGTTCGGGATCGACATCCTCGGCGGGCTCGACCTCGGCGAGACGCTGGGCCAGGTGACCACGCTCGCCAACCCGAACCTCACCGCGCTGTCGGGCGAGACCGGCTCGTTCCTCGCCGGCGGCGAGATCCCGATCCCGGTCAGCCAGGGGCTCGGCGCGGTGTCGGTCGAATACAAGCAATATGGCGTCAGCCTCGCCTATACCCCGACGGTGCTGTCCGACGGCCGCATCTCGCTGCGCGTCCGCCCGGAAGTGTCGCAGCTGTCGGCGGCCGGGGCGGTGACGATCGAGGGCGTGCAGATCCCGGCGCTGACCACGCGGCGCGCCGAGACGACGGTCGAGCTCGGCTCGGGCCAGAGCCTGATGATCGGCGGCCTGCTGCAGAACACGCACGACAACACGATCGACAAGGCGCCTGGGCTCGGCGACATCCCGATCCTCGGCACGCTGTTCCGCTCCAACGGCTTCAAGCGCAACGAGACCGAGCTGGTGATCGTCATCACCCCGTATCTGGTGAAGCCGGTCAACGCGAACGAGATCCGCCTGCCGACCGACGGCTATCGCGCGCCGACCGATGCCGAGCGCGTGTTCATGGGTCAGCTCGAAACCAGCAAGAGCGGTGGGCAGCGTCCGATGCCGCGCATGGCGCCGCCGGCGGCGGCCACGCCTTCGCTCGGCGCGATGAACCCGGGGACGCCGGGCGAGCAGCCCCAGCCGCAGCAGCCCGTCGCCACGCCGGCCCAGCCGAGCCTCGCGCCCGGCAAGAAGGGCAACGACAAGCGGGACAAGGACAAGAAGGGCGCCGACACGCCCGCTCCCGGCTTCGGCTTCAATTGATCGCAGGAGGAACGAATGTCGAAGCGTAACACGATCCTGCTGCTGACTGGCGGTGCCGCCATGTTGGCGGCCTGCGGTCCCACCACCATGCCCAATCGCGGGATCGAATCGGTCAACCAGCCGGTCGTCTCGCGCACCGACTATGTGTTCGACGCCGCGACCGACGGCGCCGGCTTCGCC
>NZ_JBCNMA010000138.1:0-8608 GCF_039595165.1 Sphingomonas sp. | reverse complement strand
GATCTTCTCGGCGGCATCATCGGGGATCTCGACGCCGAATTCCTCTTCGAACGCCATCACCAGCTCGACGATGTCGAGGCTGTCCGCGCCCAGGTCGTCGATGAAGCTCGCGTCCTCGGTCACCTTCTCGGCTTCGACGCCGAGGTGCTCGACGACGATCTTCTTCACGCGATCGGCGGTCTCGCTCATACCCTGTTCCTTCTTAAATTGGGCCGTTGGATCGGTAATTCCTGAACGCACGTAGAACGCCGCCCGGCCCCGCGCAAGGGGGCGCATCGACTCCGGCGCGCATCAATCCTTCACCTTGCATCACCGTCACCCCGGCCTTGTGCCGGGGTCCACGACGCCGCAGGAAATGTCTTCGAACCTCGTGCCGCTCCGCTTGCCGCCCGGTGGATCCCGGCACAAGGCCGGGGTGACGGATGAAGCAAAGGGATGCCGCCGAAGCCTTCAGATCATCGCCATCCCGCCATTCACGTGCAGGGTCTGGCCGGTGACGTAACCCGCCTCCTTGCTCGCCAGATAGACCACCGCCGCGCCGATATCCTCGCCCGTGCCGAGGTCGCCGGCGGGGATGCGGCCGAGCAGCGCGGTCTTCTGCGCTTCTGGCAGCACGTCGGTCATCGCCGAGCGGATGAAGCCGGGCGCGACGCAGTTGACGGTGATGTTGCGGCTCGCCAGCTCCTGCGCCAGCGCCTTGGACATGCCGACCAGCCCGGCCTTGGACGCGGCGTAATTGGCCTGCCCGGGATTGCCGGTCGCGCCCACGACCGAGGTGATCGAGATCACGCGGCCATAGCGCGCCTTCATCATCGGCTTGGCGGCGGCGCGGATCAGGCGGAACGCGGCCTCGAGGTTGACGCGGATCACCTGGTCCCACTCCTCGTCCTTCATCCGCATCGCGAGGTTGTCGCGGGTCACGCCGGCATTGTTGACGAGGATGTCGAGCTTGCCCAGCGCCTCGACCGCCGAGGGCACCAGCGCATCGACCGCCGCGCCATCGGAGAGATCGCACTGGAGCGCCGCATGCTCCCCGCCGAGCTCGGCGCGAAATGCCTCGAGCTTCTCGGCATTGGACCCCGAAACCGCCAGCCGCGCCCCCTGCGCCGCGAGCGCCCTGGCGATCGCCGACCCGATCCCCCCCGAAGCGCCGGTCACCAGCGCGGTCATGCCTGTAAGGTCGAACATTATCGGTTTCCTTGATTTTGGTTCACGCGAAGGCGCGAAGGCGCAAAGGGCTTGTAGTCGTTGACGACGCGCTTCAGCCCTTCCTTAAGCGTCTCGCCGCCGAAATTTATGAGCAGCCCAAGGGGCTGCCTGGTTAGTCGAAGGTAGGTCAGCAGTTGTTTCGCATGAGCGCCGCTCAGGCGCTCGACCGATTTGATTTCGACGAGGAGCACGCCGTCGATAAGAAGATCTATCCTGAACGCATTCTCGAATCTAAGCCCATCGAACTCGATATCGACCGGCTGCTGACGAAGCGCGGCATAGCCCAATTGCGTCAGCTTTCCCGCCAACAATGCCTCATAGACGCTCTCCAGCAGCCCCGGGCCCAGTTCACGATGCAGTTTCAGAGAAACGTCGATGACGTCGGCTGCAATCGCCTCCAGGTCTGACATCTTCGCGCCTCCGCGCCTTCGCGTGAACAAATCCTTCTTACTATCTCAAAGCGCCCTCTCCAGCGCCTCGATATCGTCCATCGTCACCACGCTGGTCACCGCCGCATCCGGGGCGATGCGCTTGACCATCGCGCCGAGCACCTTGCCGCCCAGCTCGACATAGTCGGCCACCCCCGCGTCGAACATCGCCGCGACCGATTCGCGCCAGCGCACCATCCCCGTCACCTGCTCGACCAGCAGCGTGCGGATCGTGTCCGGGTCGTGCACCGGCGCCGCGGTGACGTTGGCATAGACCGGCACCAGCGGCGCGCGGATCGCGACGTCGGCCAGCGCCTTCTCCATCGCGTCCGCGGCCGGCTGCATCATCGGGCAGTGGAACGGCGCCGAGACCGGCAGCAGCACCGCGCGCTTGGCGCCATGATCCTTGGCGATCGCCACCGCGCGGTCGATCGCGCCCTTGGCGCCGGAGATCACCACCTGCGACGGGTCGTTGTCGTTGGCGACCGTGCATACCTCGCCCTCGGCGGCCGCGTCGGCGATCGCCTGCGCCTTGACCAGGTCCGCGCCGAGCAACGCCGCCATCGCGCCCTCGCCGACCGGCACCGCCGCCTGCATCGCCTGGCCGCGCAGCTTGAGCAGCTTCGCGGTGACGCCCAGATCCAGCGCGCCCGCGGCGCACAGCGCGGTATATTCGCCGAGCGAGTGGCCCGCGACGAAGTCCGCCTTGTCCGCCAGCGAGACGCCGCCTTCCTTCTCGAGCACGCGCAGCACCGCGATGGCGTGCGCCATGATCGCCGGCTGGGCGTTCTCGGTCAGCAGCAGGTCGCCCTCCGGGCCCTCGGTCATCAGCTTGAACAGGTTCTGGCCGAGCGCTTCGTCCACTTCCTGGAACACCTCGCGCGCCGCGGCGCTCGCCTGCGAGAGCGCGAGGCCCATGCCGACCGACTGGCTCCCCTGCCCCGGAAAGATGAAGGCACGCATTTCAGGCTCCTCGCTTTTTCGTTGCGTTTCGGCACCGGCCCGCTCCCCCGCCCGGCCACCCAACGCCAGTGTATTCTATGGGTGGCCGGGCGGGGGGAGCGGGCCGGTGCCGCGTCAGCGTGAGCTGACCAAATCAATTCCGGCCGCCCTAGGACCCGCGTCCGCCGATCGCAAGATGAACGAACGCGACGGACTTGCGACAATCGGTGACCATTTTCCGGATCGCCGGCGAAACTTCCGCGACACGCCGCCCCCAGATTGTCCCTGTCGCCGCTGTTGGCGACCGCCTGAAAAGACGAGGAGACAAGAGATGAAGAAGTTCGTGCTCGCGGCGGTCGCCGCTTCGATGATCGCCAGCCCGGTGCTGACGGCCGCTCCCGCCGCCGCGGCCCAGCGCCACGCCACCACGGTGGTCAAGCACAAGCCGAACGGCAAGGTCGTGGTCAGGAAGAAGGTCGTGAAGCCGGCGCCGGTCCAGTATCGCAACTGGAAGCGCGGCCAGCGGTTCGACTATCGCTACGCCCGCAACTACCGGCAGATCGACTATCGCCACTATCGCGGCCTCAAGGCGCCGCCGCGCGGCTACCGCTACGTCCAGTCGGGCAATGACGCGGTGCTGGTCGGCATCACCAGCGGCATCGTCGCCGCGGTGATCGCGAACATCATCCGCTAAGCCCGAACAGAGGCTTCCTCCGGGCGGCGGGGCGCCAACCACCCCGCCGCCTTTGCTTGTGTGCGATTTTTCGCTTTCAATGTTGGAATTCAGATGCTTGACTTGGATTGCGGTTGCCGAATCGATGATCCATGCCTCGGGACGCGCCGATAGTGTCAAGCTAGTGCAAACTTCCGCCCCTTGCCTTTTGCCCGGACCGGGCGTAGAGGCGCGGCGTTGAGCGGCAGCCTCGGCTGGCCGCTTTTCGTATTTGGAACGACAGCCGGAGGGGCGTCGCACGGTGCGGCGTCAGCGATCGGCCAACAGTGAGAAAGACGCATGGCTCTGTACGAGCATGTGTTCCTTGCGCGCCAGGATCTGGCACAGGCGCAGGTGGACGCACTGGCGGAAACCGCCACCAAGATCGTCGAGGACAACGCCGGCAAGGTCGTCAAGACCGAGACCTGGGGTCTTCGTTCGCTCGCCTACAAGATCGCGAAGAACCGCAAGGCGCACTACGTGATGCTCGAGATCGACGCCCCCGCGGGTGTCGTCGCCGAGCTCGAGCGCCAGACGCAGATCAACGAGGACGTGATCCGCTACATGACCGTCCGCGTGGACGAGCTGGAGCAGGGTCCGACCGTGATGATGCGCAAGGGCCAGGAGCGTGAGCGCGGCCGCGGCCGTCGCGACCGTGAAGACGGTGGCAACACCGGCTTTGGCGGCCAGGGCGAGTAAGGAGAAACATCATGGCACGACCCTTTTTCCGCCGCCGCAAGAGCTGCCCCTTCTCCGCGAAGGACGCGCCCCGGATCGACTATAAGGACGTCCGTCTGCTGCAGGGCTTCGTCTCGGAGCGCGGCAAGATCGTCCCCTCGCGCATCACCTCGGTGAGCGCGAAGAAGCAGCGCGAGCTCGCCATCGCGATCAAGCGCGCCCGTCACCTGGGCCTGCTGCCCTTCATCGTTAAGTAAGGAGCGGACCCATGGAAGTCATTCTGCTCGAGCGGGTCGAGAAGCTCGGCCATATCGGCGACGTGGTGAAGGTGAAGGACGGGTTCGCCCGCAACTTCCTGCTCCCGAACAAGAAGGCGCTGCGCGCCAACGAAGCCAACCGCAAGGTCTTCGAGGCCAATCGCGACCGCATCGTCGCCGAGAACGCCGCGAAGCGCGACGTCGCCGAGAAGGAGTCGAAGGGCCTCGAGGGCGTTTCGGTCACCCTGATCCGCCAGGCGTCGAACACCGGCCAGCTCTACGGTTCGGTCGCGGTGCGCGACATCGTCGAGGCGCTCAACGCCGACGGCCACAAGGTCACCAAGTCGCAGGTCGTCCTCGACAAGCCGATCAAGGCGATCGGCGTGTACGAAGTGAAGGTCGCGCTCCACGCCGAGGTCGCGGTGACCGTCAAGGTCAACGTCGCCCGCTCGCCCGAAGAGGCCGAGATGCAGGCGCAGGGCGTCGACGTCATGGCCGCGATGTTCGAGAAGGACGAGACCGGCTTCGTCGAAGCGCGCGACCCCAACCTCGAGCCGGGCGAGTTCGCCGCGGACGAGGCGCCGGCCGCCGAGGAGCAGGCCGAGGGCTGAGGCTCTCGCTGCTTTGGCTGCTTTGCAGGCAAGAAAAGGCCGCCCGGAGCGATCCGGGCGGCCTTCTTCGTTGAAGCGGCTCAGGCCGCGATCATCGCCGTCAGCAGAACGAACAACGGCATCGCGGCCAGCACGATTGGCATGGCCTTGCTCATCTCATCCTCGTCCGAACACTCGTTCACAGCCAACAATGCATCGCCACCGCAAAAGGTTGCGTCCGGCCGAGCCTGACATCGCCGAAAGCCGCCGCTAAGCTCCCGCAGATGCAGCTGCTCCTGCCCGTGCTCCTCTTCGCCGCCCCCGCCGCCGCAGGTTCGACGCTGGAGCGCGAGATCATCGCCGAGCTCAACCGCGCCCGCACCGACCCGCGCGGCTATGCCGACCGGCTCGCGGTCTATCGCCGGTACTTCAACGGAAAGGTCGTGCGCTACCCGGGCAATCCCGACGGGCTGCGCACCGCTGAGGGAGTCGCCGCGGTCGACGAGGCGATCCGCGTGCTGCGGCGGCAGCCGCCGGTCCGGACCGTCCGCTCCGCCACCCTGCTCACGCGCGCCGCGCGCGACCATGTCGAGGAACAGGGCCCGCGTGGCGTCACCGGTCACCCCTCCGCCAACGGCGATCGCGTCCGCCAGCGCCTCGTCCGCCGCGGCGGCGGCGACTATGTCGCGGAGGTGATCACCTATGGCCCGCCCAGCGCGGTCGAGGTGGTGCGCCAGCTGATCGTCGACGACAATGTGCCCGATCGCGGCCACCGTCGCTCGGTCTATGCCGCGCAATGGGCCTATGCCGGCGCCGCCTGCGGTCCACACAAGCGCTACAAGGTAATGTGCGTCGTCACCTTTGCGCGGACGCCGACGGGCCATCCCTGACCCGGCTATTTCCGCCCGAACAGCTTCTCGATATCGCCATGCGCCAGCTTCACCCAGGTCGGGCGGCCATGGTTGCACTGGCCCGAATGCGGCGTCACTTCCATCTCGCGGAGCAACGCGTTCATCTCGGCGACCGACAGCACGCGGCCCGCACGCACCGAGCCGTGGCACGCCATCGTCGCCGCGACGTGGTCGAGCCGCTCCTTGAGGCTCAGCGCCTCGTCGAACGCCGCCAGCTCGTCGGCGATATCGGTGACCAGGGCGGTGACGTCCCCGCCGCCGAGCATCGCCGGGGTCGCCCGCACCAGCATCGCCCGCGGCCCGAAACGCTCGAGCTCCAGCCCGAACTCGGCCAGTTCCGCCGCCCGCGCCTCGAGCCGGTCGCACGCCGGCTCGTCGAGCTCGACCACCTCGGGCAGCAGCAGCGCTTGGCTCGCCACCCCGCCATTGCTCATCGCCCGCCGCATCCGCTCGAGCACCAGCCGCTCGTGCGCGGCATGCTGGTCGACCAGCACCAGCCCATCCTCGGCCTCGGCGACGATGTAGGTCCGCGCCACCTGCCCCCGCGCCACGCCGAGCGGGAAGCTGGTCACGCCCGGCACCGGCGCGGCCGCAGGCTCGGCGCGCGCCTGGGGCGGCGGGGCGAAGAAGGTGGGGCGGCGGTCAGAGACCATTCCTCCCGTCACCCCAGCGAAAGCTGGGGTCTCGTGAAATAGAGGCGCACCGCCCGTCGAAAGATCCCAGCTTTCGCTGGGATGACGGGATGGCTGATTTGCTTCCGACTGCCACAGCCCCATCACCGCCGCATCTGCCCGCTGCACGCTGCGATGCCCGGCTTCGTCCAACGCGCGCCGCAGCCCGCTGACGATCAGTCCCCGCGCCAGCTGCGGGTCGCGGAAGCGCACCTCGGTCTTGGCCGGATGCACGTTCACGTCGACCTGCTCGGCCGGCACGTCGAGGAACAGCGCCACCACCGGATGCCGGTCGCGCGCCAGCATCTCGGCATAGGCACCGCGCACCGCGCCGGCGAGCAGCCGGTCCTTCACCGGCCGGCCGTTGACGAACAGATACTGGTGGTCGGCCACGCCGCGGTTGAAGGTCGGCAGCCCCGCGACCCCGCCCAGCACATGGCCCTCGCGCTCGAAATCGACCCCGACGCTGTTCGCCGCCAGTTCGCGATCGGTCAGCGCCGCCACCCGCTCGGGGCGGGTCATCCCCTCCTGCACGCTCAGCACGCGCCGCCCGTCATGCTCGACCGCGAAGGCCAGATCGGGCCGCGCCATCGCGAGGCGCTTCACCACGTCGAGGCACGCGCCGTATTCGGCGCGCGTCGAGCGCAGGAACTTGCGCCGCGCCGGCACCTTCTCGAACAGCCCCTCGACCCGCACCCGCGTGCCCGGCGGCAGCGCGGCGGGGCCCTCGCCCGCCAGCGCGCCATTGTCGACGGTCCGCGCCCAGCCCTCGGCTCCGCGCACCCGGCTCTCGATCGTCAGCCGCGCCACGCTGGCGATCGAGGGCAATGCCTCGCCGCGAAACCCCAGCGTCGTCACCGCTTCGATCGCCCCCTGATCCCACAAGGCTTCGGGCAATTTGGAGGTCGCGTGCCGCTCCAACGCCAGGGCCATTTCGTCGCGGTCCATGCCGCAGCCGTCGTCGGTCACTTCGATCAGCTCGATGCCGCCGCCGGCCAGTCGCACCGCGATCCGCGACGCGCCGGAATCGATCGCGTTTTCCACAAGTTCCTTGAGCGCGCTGGCAGGGCGTTCCACCACTTCCCCGGCGGCAATTCGGTTGACAAGATGCTCCGGCAGACGGCGTATTGACATGGACGCCGGTGTAGCCCAAGCGGCGCCATTCCGCGACCCGTATCCGCCAGTTTTCCCAGGCCGGAGTCGATCCGCCAGGGGCGGGTCAAGGTATAAACTCAGTGCGAACAAGCGGCTTGGGGGCGGGCCGCGACAGGACGGTGCGATCAGATGGTATTTTCCCGCCTTTTCAAGTTCATGTCTCACGATCTGGCGATCGATCTCGGCACCGCGAACACCGTGGTGTACCTGCGCGGCCGGGGCGTCGTGCTCAACGAGCCGTCGGTCGTGGCGGTCGAGACGCTGAACGGAATCAAGAAGGTCAAGGCGGTCGGCGACGACGCCAAGCTGATGATGGGCAAGACCCCCGGCACGATCGAGGCGATTCGTCCGCTGCGCGACGGCGTGATCGCCGACATCGATGTCGCCGAACAGATGATCAGTCACTTCATCCGCAAGGTCACCGGGCAGCGCAAGTTCATGCGCTGGCCGCAGATCGTGATCTGCGTCCCCTCTGGTTCTACTTCCGTCGAAAGGCGCGCGATCCGTGACGCCGCGTCGAACGCCGGCGCGTCGCAAGTCTGGCTGATCGAGGAGCCGATGGCCGCCGCGATCGGCGCCGACATGCCGGTGACCGAGCCGATCGGCTCGATGGTCGTCGACATCGGCGGCGGCACCACCGAGGTCGCCGTGCTCTCGCTGCGCGGCCTCGCCTACTCCACCTCGGTCCGCGTCGGCGGCGACAAGATGGACGAGGCGATCGTCTCGTACGTCCGCCGCAACCACAATCTGCTGATCGGCGAGAGCACCGCCGAGCGGATCAAGCAGGAAGTCGGCGTCGCCAAGCCGCCGGCGGACGGCGTCGGCCGTACGATCCACATCAAGGGCCGCGACCTCGTCAACGGCGTGCCCAAGGAAATCCAGATCAACCAGGGCCAGATCGCCGAGGCGCTGTCGGAGCCGGTCGGCACGATCGTCGAGGGCGTGCGCATCGCGCTCGAGAATACCGCGCCGGAGCTGGCGGCGGACATCGTCGACCAGGGCATCGTGCTCACCGGCGGCGGCGCGCTGCTCGAGGGGATCGACGAGGGGCTGCG
>NZ_JBCNMA010000137.1:0-8711 GCF_039595165.1 Sphingomonas sp. | reverse complement strand
GCATCGTGTCGCTCGCGCTCACGGTGGTCTGCTTCATGTCGCTGCCGATGACCTTCCAGCCCAATCTCGACGAGGACGCGGTGACCGCGACGATCGAGATGGTGCCGGGCACCACGCTCGAGCAGACCAAGGTCGTGGTCGACCGCGTGCGTGACCTGCTCGCCAAGCAGGAAGGCGTCGACAACACCTATTCGCGCGCGTTCGTCGGCAATGGCCGCGTCACCGCGATGCTGTCCAAGGAGCGCGAGTTCAAGAGCGACGAGTTCCAGCGGCGCCTGACGCCCGAACTCGCCAAGATCCCCGACGCGCGCGTCTCGTTCCGCAACCAGCAGGGTTGGGGTGGCTCGGGCCGCGCCCTCACCATCACGCTGGGCGGCGAGGATCCGGCGCTGCTGACGCGCACCGCGCAGAAGATCGTCGAGGAGATGGAGGGCCTGAAGAGCGTGGTCGCGCCGCGCATCTCGGGCGACCTGCAGCGGCCCGAGATCGTGATCCGGCCGCGCATGGATCTGGCCGCGAACCTCGGCGTCACCACCGCGGCGCTCTCCACCGCGATCCGCATCGCGACGCTCGGCGACATCGACCAGAACAGCGCGCGCTTCTCGCTCTCGGATCGCCAGATCCCGATCCGCGTCGCGCTCGACGAGGACGCGCGCGCCCGGCTGTCGACGATCCAGAACCTGCCCGTGCAGACTCAGTCGGGCGGGTCGGTGCCGCTGAGCCTCGTCGCCGATATCGGCTTCGGCGCGGGTCCGACCCGCATCGACCGGATCAACAAGCAGCGCCGCATCATGATCGGCGCCGACCTCTCCCCCGGCGTGGTCAGCGGCGACGCGCTCAAGCAGATCGATCAGCTGCCGACGATGAAGAACCTGCCGCTCGGCGTCGGCAAGCTCACCGTCGGCTCGGCCAAGTGGCAGGCGGAGATGATCCAGAACTTCATCATCGCCGTGATCTCGGGCATCTTCCTGGTGTTCGCGGTGCTGGTGCTGCTCTATCGCCGCTTCGTCTCGCCGCTGGTCAACATGGGCTCGCTGCTGCTCGCGCCGCTCGGCGGGCTGCTCGCGCTGATGGTCACCAACAACCCGATCTCGATGCCGGTCTTTATCGGGCTGCTGATGCTGCTCGGCATCGTCGCCAAGAACTCGATCCTGCTGATCGACTTCGCGATCGAGGAGATGGAGAAGGGCGTCGACAAGCTCACCGCGATCGCCGACGCCGGGCACAAGCGCGCCCAGCCGATCGTGATGACCACCGTGGCGATGGTCGCGGGCATGGTGCCGACCGCGCTGTCGCTGTCGGGCGACGCCTCGTGGCGCGCGCCGATGGGCATCACGGTGATCGGCGGCCTGATCCTGTCGACCGTGCTCACGCTGCTGATCGTCCCGGCGAGCTTCAGCCTCGCGATCGGGGTCGAGAAATGGCTTGGCCCGCGCCTGCGCCGCCGCCTGCTGACCTACACGCCCGGTGACGAGCACGGGCCGCAGGGACCGGTGATCGAGCATCAGGGCCGGATCGGCCACGGCGGGGAGGGAACCCAGCCTGCCGAGTGAACCAATCGCGCGCGGGGGGATTGTTACGGGCATGAACCCGTCTCCCCGCGCGCTTTCCGGCCGAGTGACGAATGCCCGCGCTCGCCATGAGCCGCCGCCGCCGGGCCTCAGGCGCATGCGCTTCATCGCCACCGGACTGCTCGTCGCGATGGCCGCGGTCTATTTCGCGGCGCGGCACTATGAGCCCGTCTATCCGGCGGCGGGCTTCGTCCGCGCCTTTGCCGAGGCGGCGATGGTCGGCGGGCTCGCCGACTGGTTCGCGGTCACCGCGCTGTTCCGCCACCCGCTCGGCCTGCCGATCCCGCACACCGCGATCATCCCGCGCAACAAGGACCGCATCGCGACGGCGCTCGCCAACTTCCTGCGCGACAATTTCCTCGTGCCCGGGGTGGTGGCGCGGCGGATGCGCCGAGTCGATGTCGCGGGCGCGGCGGGCAAATGGCTCGCCCAGCCCCCCGAATCCTCCGGCCGCCTGCGCCGTGGCGCCTCGCGCATGGCGGCGAGCCTGCTCGAATCGCTCGACCAGGAGCAGCTCGGCGGGATGATCAAGAGCGCGGTCGCCAGCCGCCTGCGCCAGACCGACGTCGCGCCGCTGATCGGCCAGGCGCTCGGCGCGGCGATCGCCGAGGGGCGCCACCTGCCGCTGATGGACGGCATGCTGCGCTGGCTCGCCAAGGTGATCGACCAGAATGAGGGGCTGATCCGCAAGATGGTGCACGAGCGCGCGGGCGCGATTATGCGCTGGACCGGGCTCGACGAGACGCTCGCCAACGCGATCATCGACGGGCTCTACAAGCTCGTCGCCGACGTCGCCGAGGACCCAGGCCACCCGCTGCGCGCCAAGGTCGAGGAAGGGCTCGAGAAGCTCGCCTTCGACCTCCAGTTCGACATCCCGACGCGGATCAAGGTCGAGGAATTCAAGGCCGACCTGCTCGACAATCCCGCGCTCGCGCGCTGGATCGAGGGGATGTGGGAACAGGGCCGCGCCGCCCTGCTGCGCATCGCGCGCGATCCCGACGCGGCGCTCGCGGGCAAGCTCGGCGACGCGCTGCGCCAACTCGGCGACACGCTGCAGAACGATCCGCGCCTCGCGCGCATGATCAACCGCTTCGTCCGCCGCGCCGCGGTCGGCACCGCCGCCGACTATGGCGACGGCATCGTGCGGCTGGTGTCGGACACCGTACGCGGCTGGGACGCGCGCACGATCACTGGGCGGCTCGAGAACGCGGTCGGACAGGACCTGCAATATATCCGCATCAACGGCACGCTGGTGGGCGGGCTGGTCGGGCTGGTGATCCACACGCTGCACACGGTGCTGTAGGGCCGCCGCTCGCCTCTTCGCCACCGTCATCCCAGCCTTGTGCCGGGATCCACGGCGCCCCAGTCGATGTCGTCAAGCCTTGCCTGCCGCCGGTCCCGCGGCGGATCCCGGCGCAAGGCCGGGATGACGGCAATGGGGTCGTCAGCGGGGTTGGCGGGCTATCCCGCCCAATCCAGCACCGTCCACCCCCGCGCCGCCGCCAGCCGCCGCAACGGGCCATGCGCGTTCACCGCGAACGCCTCGTCCGCCCATTCGAGCACCGGCGCGTCGGAGACATGGTCGCTGTAGAAGCGTATCCGGACCTCGCCGCGCGCCAGCCCCTCGCGCGCCAGCCACGCTTCGATCAGCCGCAGCTTGGCCGGGCCGTAGCAATTCTCGCCCTCGATCCCCGCGAGCACGTTGCCCTCGGCGTCGCGCCGCGCCTCGGTCGCGATCACCTGCCTAATCCCCAGCCGCGCGGCGATGGCGCGGGCGTAATAGCCGTGGCTCGCGGTCGCCAGCACCGGCTCCCAGCCCGCGGCGCGGTCGGCCTCGACCCGCGCCCGGGCGTCGGCGAACAGATTCGACGCCGCCACGCCGTCGGCGAACGCCTCGGCCACCGTGTCGAGGTCGCCTGGCGGGATCGCCCGGCCGAGCATGAGCCGATGCGTCTTCTCCTTGAGCTGCGCGCGATCGATCGCCTTGACGAGATAGGCGAGCGACGCGATCCCGGCGACGGGCAGCAGCGCCAATCGCCATGGCGCGCGCGCCCGCGCGGCGTGGATCAGGAACGGCGTCCAGGTCGCCCTGCGCGTGATCGTCTTGTCCATGTCGTAGATGGCGAGGCGGCGCATTCGGGAACCTTGGGCCTGATTCGGGGATTGGGACGGGACCGAAACCTCTGTAAACGCGGGAGCTTGCCGTTCCAGTCCGAATGAACGATGGGTGAGGCGATGAACGCGCCAGCGGATTTCCAGCACGACCCGGCAGAGGGCGGCACGCTGCGGTTCAGCGGCAACCTCTCGCTTCGTTCGATCGGCGACCTGCCCGAGCGGCTCGCCGCGGTCGACGGCCCGGTCGCCGAGCTCGACATGCGCGGGATCGAGCGGATCGACACGGTCGGCGCCTGGGTGATCCATCGCTTCGCCCGCGACTCCGGCGCGAAGGTGTCGGGCCTCACCAGCGATGCGCAGCATCTGTTCGACCAGGTGACCGAAGCCGACCAGCCGATCGCGATGCCGCGCGCGCCGCTCGGCACCTTCGCGCGCCTGCTCGCCGAAGTCGGCGAGGCGGTGATCCAGGCGTTCAAGACGCTCTACGGCCTGCTCGGCTTCATGGGCGCGACGGCGATGGCGTTCGGCCGCGTGATCGTCAATCCGCGCAGCTTCCGCTTCCACGCGACGGTCCACCGCTTCGAGGTGGTCGGCGTCTCGGCGCTCGGCATCATCGGGCTGATGAGCTTCCTGATCGGCATCGTCATCGCGCAGCAGGGCGCGGTGCAGCTGCGCCAGTTCGGCGCCGAGGTGTTCACGATCAACCTGGTCGGCCGCATCACCCTGCGCGAGCTCGGCATCCTGATGACCGCGATCATGGTCGCCGGCCGCTCGGGCTCGGCGTTCGCCGCGCAGCTCGGCACGATGAAGCTGACCGAGGAGATCGACGCGATGCGCACCATCGGGGTCAACCCGATGGAGGCGCTGGTGCTGCCGCGCGTGCTCGCCGCGGTGCTGATGCTGCCGCTGCTCGGCTTCTACGCCTCGATCGTCGCGATCATCGGCGGCGGGCTGCTCTGCTGGATCTCGCTCGACATCCCGCCGATCACCTTCGTCCAGCGCATCCGCGAAGTGGTGCCGATCACCGATCTCTATGTCGGGCTGGTCAAGGCGCCGGTGTTCGGCGCGATCATCGCGATGGCCGGCTGCTACCAGGGCATGCAGGTCGAGAGCGACGCCGAGCAGGTCGGCACCCGCACCACCACCGCGGTGGTCCAGGCGATCTTCCTGGTGATCGTGCTCGACGCCTTCTTCGCGGTGTTCTTCACCGAAGTCGGGTGGAATTGATGACCGCGGCGACCTTCGAGGGTGAGGCCATCATCCGCGTCCGCGGCCTCAAGAACAGCTTCGGCGAGCAGGTCGTGCACGAGGATCTCGACCTCGACGTCAAGCGTGGCGAAATCCTCGGCGTGGTCGGCGGATCGGGTACCGGCAAGTCGGTGCTGATGCGCTCGATCATCGGCCTGCAGCAGCCCGACGCGGGGATGGTCGAGGTGTTCGGCGAGAATGCGCTCGACATCGACGAGAACGAGGCGATCGAGATCCGCAAGCGCTGGGGCGTGCTGTTCCAGGGCGGCGCGCTGTTCTCGACGCTGACCGTGTCCGAGAATGTGCAGGTCCCGCTCAAGGAGTTCTATCCCCGGCTCGACCAGGCGCTGCTCGACGAGATCGCCGCCTACAAGGTGGTGATGACCGGCCTGCCGCCCGACGCCGGGCCCAAATATCCCGCCGAGCTGTCGGGCGGCATGAAGAAGCGCGCCGGGCTCGCGCGCAGCCTCGCGCTCGATCCCGAACTGCTGTTCCTCGACGAGCCCACCGCCGGGCTCGACCCGATCGGCGCCGCTGCGTTCGACGAGCTGACCCTGTCGCTCCAGCGCACGCTCGGCCTCACCGTGTTCCTGATCACGCACGACCTCGATTCGCTCTACGCGATCTGCGATCGTGTCGCGGTGCTCGCCGACAAGCGCGTGATCGCGGTCGGCACCATCGAGGAGCTTCTCGCGTTGGATCACCCGTGGATCCAGGAATATTTCAACGGCCCGCGCGGGCGGGCGGCCGTCTCCAGCGCCGAAGGGGCGGCGCGGACGGAACCGCAAGGGACGAGGGCATAGATGGAAACCCGGTCAAATCATGTGCTGGTCGGCGCGGTCGTGCTGATCCTGCTCGCCATGCTGGCGCTGTTCACCGTGTGGCTCGCGCGGCTCAACACCAATGCCGAGAACGAGTACGACATCTTCTTCAAGCAGGCGGTCGACGGCGTGAACAAGGGCTCGGCGGTCGCCTTTTCGGGCGTGCCCGCGGGGCAGGTCAAGGAGATCGCGCTGTTCCCGCCCGATCCCAGCCTGGTGCGCGTGCGGATCAGCGTGAACAAGGAGGTGCCGATCCTGCAGGGCACCACCGCGACGATCCAGGGCGTGGGCTTCACGGGAGTCAGCCAGATCCAGCTCGACGGCGCGGTCAAGGGCGCGCCGCCGATCGTCTGCCCGGAGGTCAACCCGCGCAGCGTCTGTCCGCTCGGGGTGCCGGTGATCCCGACCAAGCAGGGCGGGCTCGGTGCGCTGCTCAACACCGCGCCGCGGCTGCTCGAGCGGCTGTCGACGCTGACCGAGCGGCTGACCGAATTGCTCTCCGACCGCAACCAGGCGTCGATCGCGGGGATCCTCGAGAATACCGACCGGATGACCGAGGAGCTCGCCAAGGCCGGCCCCGATCTGCGCCTGGCGATCGGCGAGCTGCGCAACACCGTCAAGCAGGCCGGCTTCGCCGCCGAGCAGATCGGCAAGCTCTCGGGTACCA
This sequence comes from Sphingomonas sp., assembly GCF_039595165.1. Classification (GTDB taxonomy): domain Bacteria; phylum Pseudomonadota; class Alphaproteobacteria; order Sphingomonadales; family Sphingomonadaceae; genus Sphingomonas. The sequence goes on along the minus strand of NZ_JBCNMA010000137.1, from coordinate 2,289 downwards.
CCGACCAGGTGCTGGCGAGCGAGGTGCGCCCGGCGATGGCCGACCTGCGCAAGGCGATCGCCTCGGCCGACGGCAGCATGAAGGCGCTGGAGCGCACCCTGGGCAAGGCCGATGCCGGGATCGACGAGGTCTCGACGCGGACGATCCCCGAGGTCAATCAGCTGATCCAGGACCTGCGCGAGATGGCGATCGCGCTGCAATCGGTGGCGGAGAAGGTCGATCGCGGCGGCGCCGGCTCGCTGATCGGCTCGCCCAAGCTTCCCGACTATGAACCCAAGAAGAAGTGAGCAGCCCCATGAAGACGCTCGCCCCGCTCCTGTTCGCCGCGCCGCTCCTGCTGGGCGGCTGCATCCGCTTCGGCGCCGAGCCGCCGCCCTCGCTGCTGACGCTGACCCCGACCGCCACGATCGCGGTGGGCGAGACGGTGAATTCGGCCTCCGCCAAGTCGATCACCATCACCACGCCGATCGCCGCGCAGGAGCTGGCGGTGGCGCGCGTGCCGGTGCGCTCGGACGCTACCAATGTCGCCTATCTCAAGGACGCGGTGTGGGTCGAGCCGCCCAGCCGGCTGTTCGCGCGGCTGTTGTCGGAGACGATCTCGGCGCGCACCGGCCGCGTGGTGCTGACGCTGCGCCAGTCGCTGTCGGACCCGGGCGCGCGGCTCGGCGGCGAGCTCAAGCAGTTCGGCCTCGACGCCGCGACGAGCGAGGCGGTGGTGACCTATGACGCGACCCTGGTGCGCGATCGTCCGGTGGCCGAGCGCGGGACGCGCCCGGCGATGACCTTCGAGCGGCGCCGCTTCGAGGCGCGCGTGCCGATCGCGGAGATCACGCCGGCGGCCGCCGGGGTCGCGCTCAACACCGCCGCCAATCAGGTCGCGGGCGAGGTCGCCGACTGGGTCGGGCGCTGAGCGGAAGCGTAAATCAGGCCACACCCGATACCCGTTTGCCCTGAGCTTGTCGAAGGGCTTCGCGATGCGATCCGCTGGGGAGCCCCTCGACAGGCTCATGGGAAGGAGCGGCGGAAGGGCGAGGGCAGCCTCCGCCCAAAGCCGCTTGCCCAAACCGCTTGCAATGTTGGATTTCATTTGCGAGCGTCTGCGCTCGCTCTTGCGCATCGTCGGCCCTGGCCGTCATCCCGGCGCGAGCTGAGGCACCGGGCACGACCTGCCGCCCGCACCCGTCAGCCCTGAACAGCGCGATAGTGTCAACCTGGTGTCAACTTCCGCCGTCGCGCGACGGCGCCCGCCGCACCGGCGGCATCGCGTTGCAGATGTCGGCGCCGCCCGCGGGCAGCTCGAAGAAGGGCGGCTCGCGATTCTCGCGCGCCTTCACCCAGGCGGCGAAGCGCGGGTTGTCGGCGGCGCGGTACTCGAAGCGCGGGCGCTCTGCCGCGGGCAGCTCGCTGGCCAGGCGCACGCTGACGATGGGGACGTACAGGCTCGCATCCTTGTACAGGCCGAGCCCGCCCTCGGTGCCGCGCGGCAGGGTCGAGAGATGCTCGATCCCCTCGAGCACGCGGCCGACGATCGCGATGTTGCGGTCGAGATGGCGCGGGCCATGGCCGATCACGGCGTAGAGGTCGCCGCCGCTCCCGGTGCTCGGCGCGAGATCGCGCGCGACGCCGACCATGCCGTAGCAATGCGGGATCCACGCGACCGTGCCGTTGGTCGCGAGCGGCCAGCCGTCGGCGCTGTGCCCCGTCGCGGTCGAATAGGGATCGGCGCGGGTGAGCCTGGTCACCGCATCGTAGCGCGGCCAGTCATATTCGGCGGGCGGCCGGGCGATCACCTCGGCGGGCAGCGGCTTCTTCTCGGTCGCGTCGCCCCATTGCACGACATAATTGTCCTGCACGCGATAGACGGTCTCGCCGTCCCACCAGCGCGCCGCGGCGAGCTTACGGATATTGGCGACATGCACCGGCGTGTAGCGCGCGGCGAGCCGGATATAGACGCGGCGGTCGCCCGCCAGCGTCAGCACCAGCAGCTCGTCGTCGGGCACCGCGCGCCAGTCGGCGGGCAGCGCATCGGACGGCTTGGGCGGAGGCGGGGGCGCGGCGGGCGGCGCCGCCTGGAGCGCGACGGCGAGAAGGGCGGTCAGCATCGCCGCAGGCTGGCACGCGCGCGTGCGGCGCGCAACGCTTGCGATGACCGGCGCAAATCACTAGGCAGCGCGTTCCTGGCATGCGGAGCGGTGGCCGAGTGGTCGAAGGCGCTCGCCTGGAAAGTGAGTATACGGCAAAACCGTATCGAGGGTTCGAATCCCTCCCGCTCCGCCATGAGCCACTGAT
>NZ_JBCNMA010000136.1:0-8715 GCF_039595165.1 Sphingomonas sp. | reverse complement strand
CGACGACGCCGGTGATCAACAAGCCCGAGGTGGCGATCATCGGCCCCAACAAGATCGTCGAGCGTCCGGTGTTCCAGGGTGACGAGATCGTGCGGGCGAAGCTGATGAACCTGTCGATCAGCTGCGCCCACCGCGTCGTCGATGGCTGGGACGCGGCGAGCTACGTCCAGGCGCTGCGCAAGCTGCTCGAGACGCCCGTGCTGCTGTTCGCCGACTGATGGCGCACTGGCTGCTCAGCTACGAGCTCGCGCCCGACTATCTGGCGCGGCGGTCGCAGTTCCGCGACGCGCATCTGTCGCTCGCCTGGACGGCGGCGGATCGCGGCGAGCTGCTGCTCGCCGGTGCGGCAGGCGATCCGATCGATGGCGCGCTGCTGTTGTTCATCGCCGATGACGCGACGGTCGCGGAGACGTTTGCGCGCAACGATCCCTATGTCGTCAACGGCCTGGTCACGAGCTGGCGCGTCCGTCCTTGGGCGACCGTGGCGGGCCGGGACGCCGCTGCACCGGTTCGCCCCGCCGGCTGAAACCAGCGGCGCGGCGCGGCGTTCGAACCGTCATGCCCCAAGTCCATCACCGCCGCATCGACGTGGACGGCGTCGACATCTTCTACCGCGAGGCGGGGCCGGCCGACGCGCCGGTGCTGCTGCTCCCGCACGGCTATCCCGCCTCGTCCTTCGTGTATCGCAACCTGATGCCGGCGCTCGCCGACCGCTGGCGCACGCTCGCGCCGGATTTCCCGGGCTGGGGGCACAGCGCGACCCCGGCGGACTTCGCGCATGATTTCGACGGCTATGCCGCCTTCCTCGATGCCTTCCTTGACCGGCTCGGCGTCGAGCGATGCGCAATCTGGCTGCACGATTTCGGGTCGCAGATCGGCCTTCGTTTCGCCATCGCCCATCCGGAGCGGATCGCCGCGGTGATCATCCAGAATGGCGACATCTACGAGGACACGCTCGGCCCCAATTACGATCCGCTCAAGGCATATTGGGATGATCCGACTCCCGAGCGGAAGGCGGCGCTGGCCGACGCGATCACGCTCGAAGGCTACCGGCACGAATTCATCGGCGGCACCGAAGGGGAGGTCGCTACCCGAATCCCGCCGGATCTCTGGACGTTGCACTGGGCGCTGACCGATCCGCAGCGGCGCAGCCTCTGTCGCGACGTGATCGCCGGGCTGCGCGCGAATCGCGACTGGTTCCCGCGCTACCAGGGCTATCTGCGCGAGCGTCAACCGGCCGCGCTGATCCTGTGGGGACCATGCGACGGGTTCATGCCCGAAGCGGCGGGCCGCGCCTATCTGCGCGACCTGCCCGATGCCGAGCTCCACCTGTTCGACGATGGCGGCCACTGGCTGCTCGAGACGCATTTCGAGCAGGTCACGCCGCTGATCCGCGATTTCCTCACACGGACCCTCGGCTAGCGCGTCAGCGCCTCGCGCACTTGCTCGCGTCCGGCGATGCGCCGGTCCCTCGCGGCCCGCTTGAGCGCCTCGGCCTTGCCCGACGCTGCCAGCACCTGCCCCGTGATCTCCTTGAACTGCGCGCGATCGCCGGCATTGGCGAAGCCGAAATAGCCCGCCGCATTGTGCCAGGTCCGGCGCGCGAGCAGCTCGCATTGCGCCCGGCTGGCGCGCGCCAGCTCGATCCGGTTCGCCAGCTGCGCCGCTTCGTCGCCCGCCGTGACGACGGTGCGGACGCCCGGCCTGGCCTCCGCCGGAAGCTCCGAGCGATCCACCGCCGCGACGAGCTGCGCCGCTCGCGCACGCGCCCGCTTGGCGTGGTCCTGCGCCAGTTGCTCCAGGCTCGCGATCGACGCGCAATTGCCCAGGATCTGCGGCGCCTGCTGAAGCAGATAGGGACTGCTCAGCACCCCGAGGTTGAGCTTGACCAGCGCATCGTCCCAAGCGCGGTCGTCCTTGTCCGCCTCGCGGATCGCCGCGAGATAGGCGGCCGACGCCGCGCCGCGCGCCGCCGCGCCGCCCGGCACGCTCGGCTTGCCGTCGGCGGCGATGTCGAGCTCGGCGAAGGTCCGCGCATCCTCGGCCGAGCGCGCGACATGGATGCGGCCCGCGCCCAGCCCGGCCAGCGCGCCCGCCGCCGGAAGTGCGAGCAGCGCGCCGCCGACCACCAGCCATTGCCGCGTGCGGCTTCCCGCGAGCAGCACCAGCAGCCACAGCGCGAGGCCCGCGCCCGCCCCCGCCAGCACCATCGTCGAAAGGTCGAGCCGCGGCAGCAGCGCCGGGGCGAACGCGCTGGCGAGGATCAGCGCGAGACAGCTCAGCAGCGCCACGAGCAGCGGCCAGCCGAACACCGCGCTGCGGCGCACCTCATCCTGCTCGAACTCGTCGATCATCCCTGCCCCTTGTTGCGCGAGGACTAGCAGGGCCGACCGGGCGCGGCGAGCCTATTCGGGCCGCGCGCGCGCCTGGGGATAGGTGCCGAGCACGCGCATCGACTTGGTATGGAACTTGAGCTCGTCGAGCGCGCGGTCGACCGCCGGGTCGCCGGGGCGGCCGACGATGTCGCAATAGAATTCGGTCGCCGCGAAGCTGCCGCCGCGCTGGTAGCTTTCCAGCTTGGTCATGTTGACCCCGTTGGTCGCGAAGCCGCCCAGCGCCTTGTAGAGCGCGGCGGGCACGTTCTTCACCTCGAAGACGAAGGTCGTCATGTACGGCCCATGGTCGCGGAGCGGCGGTGCCGAGCGCGCCAGCACGACGAAGCGAGTCATGTTGTGATCGGCGTCGGCGACGTCGTTCTCGAAGATGGTGAGGCCGTAGAGCGCCGCGGCCCCCGGCGGCGCCAGCGCGGCGGTCGCCGGGTCATTGTCCTCGGCCACGACCGCGGCGGCGCCGGCGGTGTCGGGATAGGAGAGCGGCGCGATACCCTGCTGCTTGAGCCACAGCCGGCACTGGCCGAGCGCCTGGGGGTGGCTCATCGCCTGGCGCACGCCAGCGCGTTCGCCCAGGCCCATCAGCGCGTAGCGGATCGGCAGGAAATGCTCGCCGATGATCGTGAGGCCGGATTCGGGCAGCAGGAAATGGATGTCGGCGACGCGGCCGTGGAGCGAATTCTCGATCGGTATGATCGCGCAATCGGCCTTGCCCTCGCGCACGACGTCGATCGCATCCTCGAAGCTGAAGCAGGGCAGCGGCAGCCCGGTGGGGAAGGCCTCGAGCGCCGCCATGTGCGAATTCGCACCCGGCGCGCCCTGAAAGGCGACGGCACGTTTGGGCTCGGCAAGCGCTGCTTGCGTCATGCGTGCGACGATCGGACGCGCGGGCGCGGCGAAATTTTCCATTGGCGGGCGCGATTAGCGAGGTGGAAGAAGCCGAGCAAGCCCGGGTTGCGGTGTGCAAAAGGCCACTCTAAAGGAACCGCCAACTTCGACACGTCGTCATCAACTCTTGGGGCATACGGGCGCGCAATGGACAATCGCATGAACACGATCGCAGGCTGGGTCCTGTTCGGCTGTGCCTCGGCGCTGGGCCTGTCGATCGCCAGCGGCATGATCTATCATAGCGGCAAGCCCGAAAAGGCCGGCTATCCGGTCGAGAGCGCCGACGGCGGCGAAGGCGGCGGCGGCGGCGGTGCCGCGGCCGAGCCGATCGCCAACCGCCTCGCCAAGGCCGATCCCGCCAAGGGCGCGGCGTCGTTCGCCAAGTGCGCGGCGTGCCACACCATCACCAATGGCGGCGCCAACGGCGTCGGCCCCAACATCTGGGCGACCGTCGGCAAGCCGCACGGCCATATGCCGGGCTTCGGCTATTCGGACGCGCTGAAGGGCGTGCCGGGCAACTGGACGTTCGAGGCGCTCGACCAGTGGCTCGCCAGCCCGCGCAAGTACGCGCCGGGCACCAAGATGACCTTTGCCGGCCTGTCCGACCCGCAGGAGCGCGCCAACGTCATCGCGTACATGAACGCGCAGGGCTCGAACCTCCCGCTTCCGGCGGCCGAGGCGGCACCGGCCGCGGGCGACGCCGCCGGCAATGCCGCGGCGCCCGACGCCAACTCGACCGAGATGGGCAATGCCGGCACCCCTGCGAGCGGCGCGCCGTCGGTCGACCCGGCGGCTGCGACCGAGGCGGCGAAGAAGGGCCACTGAGAGTCACCCGATAGACGTCATCCCCGCGCAGGCGGGGGATGACGAAGCGTCGGGATTTATCCTTCGCGGTCCGCGTAGAAGTCCTCGACGATCGCCCACCCCTCTTCCGCGGTCTCGCAGAAGTGGAACAGGTCGAGGTCGCGCGGGCTGATCACGCCCTCCTCGCACAGCGCGTCGAAGTTCACGACTCGGTTCCAGAATTCCTTGCCGTAGAACAGCACCGGGATCGGCGCGATCTTGCCGGTCTGGATCAGCGTCAGCAGCTCGAACGACTCGTCGAAGGTGCCGAACCCGCCGGGGAACACCGCCACCGCGCGCGCGTGCAGCAGGAAGTGCATCTTCCTCAGCGCGAAATAGTGGAACTGCATCGACAGCGACGGCGTCACATATTCGTTGGGCGCCTGCTCGTGCGGCAGCACGATGTTGAGCCCGATCGATTCGCAGCCCTTCTCGGTCGCGCCGCGATTCGCCGCCTCCATGATCGAGGGGCCGCCGCCCGAGCACACCACGAAGTGGCGCTGCCCGGTCTCGTCGAGCGGATAGCAGCTCGCAAGTCCCGCCAGCTCGCGCGCGACGTCGTAATATTTGGACTTCTCGATCAGCCGCTCGGCGATGCGGCGCGACTGGTCGTCGGTGGCGAGGTCGAGCAGCGCCTGCGCCTTGGCCGGTTCGGGGATTCGCGCCGAGCCGTAGATCACGAAGGTCGAGGCGATCCTGGCCTCGTCGAGCAGCAATTGCGGCTTGAGCAGTTCGAGCTGGAAGCGGACGGGACGCAGGTCCTCGCGCAGCAGGAAGTCCATGTCCTGGAAGGCGAGGCGATAGGCGGGATGTTCGGTCTGCGGGGTGGACACGCCGGTCGCGGCGGTCTCGGCATCCTGGCGTGCGCGCGGAAAGACGCGCGAAGGGACTTTGGTATCTGTCATCGGCGACGCTTAATCCAATTCCTCAACGGCAGAAAGGGCCGCGCCCCATGTCGAGATGGAAGTGGTTGTCGTGCGCGGCGTTATAGTCGGGACCGAGCACGGTGGCGAAGCGGCGGCACGCCGAGCGGTGCAGGATGCGCAGGAAATCGCGCACCTTCTCGTCGTCCGAGTTCCACCCTTGCTCGATGCTGATGCGCCGCCCGTCGCGCAGGATGAACGCGGCGACGTCGACCGCATTGCCGAGGCCGTGCTCCGACACGCGCCCCGCCGCGCGGCTTCCGCCGCCGATGATGCCGCGACACGAATAGGTGCCGAAGGTCTCCACCCGCACCAGCTCGCCGTTCAAGATCTCACGCGCGGACGGAACCGCGGCGTTGCGCACCCAGGCGATGAAGCTGCGCGCGAGCGGGCAACGCATCGCCTTGAGGCCCGAGACGGGCAGGCCGACATCGATCAGCTGCACCGCGCCGATCACCTGGCATCCGCCGCCATAGTCGCGGTCGGGCAGCGGGCTGAAGCGCACGCCCTCGCGCGACAGGTCGGCATAGCATAGCTGAGTCTCGCGGCTGGTCGGCAGGTTGAGCGTCACCGGCCCGCGCGGATCGGGACGGATGCCGGGGCGCTTGGGCGGCTCGCGCTCGCCACCGCCGAAGCAGGCGGTCAGGAGCAGGGCGGACAGCAGGACCGACAGAATACGCATCGCACGCGACTTTAGCGGCTGGTCCGAATCCGCGACAACCGCCAAATCCGCGGCGCGGAACGATGGGTTCAAAAGATACTATTCCACCGGCAGCTCTTTGCTTGACTTCGCGGGGCCGGCCATTAGGGCCGCCGGCGGGCCACGCGGTCCCAACGCCGCGCGTGCTCTCTGCAAGGAGAGTCTATATGACTGAAGTGACTGCCGCCGACGCCGGAATTGCGTCCATTGCCAAGCCCGCTCACCTGCCGGCTCGCCCCCATTTCTCCTCGGGTCCCTGCGCCAAGCCTCCGGGCTGGGAGGCGTCGAAGCTCGCGGTCGAGGTCCTCGGACGCTCGCACCGCTCGAAGCTCGGCAAGGACCGTCTCGCCTATTGCATCGAGCTGATGCGCGAGATGCTGCGGCTGCCCGACACGCATCGCATCGGCATCGTCCCCGGCTCCGACACCGGCGCGTTCGAGATGGCGATGTGGACGATGCTCGGCGCGCGCGGCGTGACCACGCTTGCCTGGGAGAGCTTCGGTGAGGGCTGGGTCACCGATGCGGTCAAACAGCTCAAGCTCGATCCCATGGTGATCCGCGCCGATTACGGCCAGCTTCCCGACCTCTCGCAGGTGAACTTCGCGGACGACGTGCTGTTCACCTGGAACGGCACCACCTCGGGCGTGCGCGTGCCGGACGGCGAGTGGATCCCGGCCGACCGCGAGGGCCTGACCTTCGCCGATGCCACCAGTGCGGTGTTCGCCTACGACCTGCCCTGGGACAAGATCGATGTCGCCACCTTCTCGTGGCAGAAGGTGCTCGGCGGCGAGGGCGGCCATGGCGTGCTGATCCTCGGCCCTCGTGCCGTCGAGCGGCTGGAAAGCTACACTCCGGCCTGGCCGCTGCCCAAGGTGTTCCGCCTGGTCAGCAAGGGCAAGCTCGCCGAGGGCGTGTTCAAGGGCGAGACGATCAACACCCCCAGCATGCTCGCGGTCGAGGATGCGATCTTCACGCTCGAATGGGCGAAGAGCCTTGGCGGGCTCGACGGTCTGATCGCGCGCTCGGACGCCAACGCCGCGGCGCTCGACAAGATCGTCGCCGAGCGCGACTGGCTCGGCCATCTCGCCGCGAACGAGGCCTCGCGTTCGAAGACCAGCGTGTGCCTCACCGTCGAGGGCGCCGATGCGGACTTCATCAAGAAATTCGCTTCGCTGCTCGAGAAGGCGGACGCCGCCTACGACGTCGCCGGCTATCGCGACGCTCCGGCGGGGCTGCGCATCTGGTGCGGCGCGACCGTCGACACCGCGGATATCGAAGCGCTCGGCCCCTGGCTCGACTGGGCCTACGCGTCGGCGAAGGCTGGCTGAACTTAACCAACAAATCGTCATTCCCGCGCAGGCGGGAATCTATTCACACAGGTTGTCGAAGGAGCCGCCACGTCAGCGGCAATGGATCCCCGCCTTCGCGGGGATGACGACCTAGGGAACAGGACTAGAGAAATGCCCAAGGTGCTCATCAGCGACAAAATGGACCCCAAGGCCGCGCAGATCTTCCGCGAGCGCGGCGTCGAAGTGGACGAGATCACCGGCAAGACGCCGGAAGAGCTCAAGGCGATCATCGGCCAGTATGACGGCCTCGCCATCCGCAGCGCGACCAAGGCGACGAAGGAGATCATCGACGCCGCGACCAACCTCAAGGTCATCGGCCGCGCCGGGATCGGCGTCGACAATGTCGACATCCCCTATGCGAGCAGCAAGGGCGTGGTGGTGATGAACACCCCGTTCGGCAACTCGATCACCACTGCCGAGCACGCCATCGCGCTGATGTTCGCGCTCGCCCGCCAGCTGCCCGAGGCCGATCTGTCGACTCAGCAGGGCAAGTGGGAGAAGAACCGCTTCATGGGCGTCGAGCTGACCGGCAAGACGCTCGGCCTGATCGGCGCGGGCAATATCGGCTCGATCGTCGCCGATCGCGCGCATGGCCTGCGCATGAAGGTCGTCGCCTATGACCCGTTCCTCAGCCCCGAGCGCGCGGTCGAGATGGGGGTCGAGAAGGTCGAGCTCGACCAGCTGCTCGCCCGCGCCGACTTCATCACGCTGCACACCCCGCTGACCGACCAGACGCGCAACATCCTGTCGAAGGAAAACCTCGCCAAGACCAAGAAGGGCGTGCGCATCATCAACTGCGCGCGCGGCGGGCTCGTCGACGAGGCGGCGCTCAAGGAATTGCTCGATTCGGGCCATGTCGGGGGCGCCGCGCTCGACGTTTTCGTGACCGAGCCGGCCAAGGAGCACCCGCTGTTCAACACACCGAACTTCGTCGCCACGCCGCACCTCGGCGCGTCGACCAGCGAGGCGCAGGTCAACGTCGCGATCCAGGTCGCCGAACAGATGGCCGACTATCTCGTCAACGGCGGCGTCACCAACGCGCTCAACATGCCGAGCCTTTCCGCCGAGGAAGCGCCGCGCGTGAAGCCGTATATGGAGCTCGCCGAGAAGCTCGGCAGCCTGGTCGGCCAGCTCGCCCATGGCAACATCCCGAGGGTCTCGATCCACAGCGAGGGCGCCGCGGCCGAGGTCAACCAGAAGCCGATCGTGAGCGCCGTGCTGGCGGGCTTCCTGCGCACCCAGACCGACACGGTGAACATGGTCAACGCGCCCTTCCTCGCCAAGGAGCGCGGCGTCGAGGTGCGCGAGATCAAGACCGAGAAGGAAGGCGATTACCACACGCTGATCCGCGTCTCGGTCAAGACCGATGCGGGCGAGCGTTCGGTCGCCGGCACGCTGTTCAGCAACCGCACCCCGCGCCTGGTCGAGCTGTTCGGCATCAAGGTCGAGGCCGATCTCGCCGGCCATATGCTCTATGTCGTCAACGAGGACGCGCCGGGCTTCATCGGCCGCCTCGGCGCGACCTTGGGCGACGCCGGCGTCAATATCGGCACCTTCCACCTCGGCCGCCGCGAGGCGGGCGGCGAGGCGGTGCTGCTGCTCTCGGTCGACGAGGCGGTGAC
>NZ_JBCNMA010000135.1:0-8735 GCF_039595165.1 Sphingomonas sp. | reverse complement strand
GTGGACGCGCAGGTGGTGGAGCTGTCCGGTTCGGTTGAGGCGATCCGACTTGCGCGAGCGTGCCGGCATGGCCCAAGTTCACGCTGGAGGAACGACGCACGATGATCTTCGACACCGACACCCGCCTCGTCGCCGACCCGCGCCGCGAGGAACGCCTGCTCTGGTCCGTTGCGCCCTATATCAAGCCGGGCGGGTAAGGCTGCGGAACATCTAATACTTACCGTCACCCCGGCCTTGAGCCGGGGTCGAGCTACTACCCTCGTCGAAGAAGAAGCCCAGCCCCGGCTCAAGGCCGGGGTGACGAAAGAATGGCACTACCGGTCCCAGGGAAATGCCAGCGTCGGCGCGTTGGCGTAGCGCCGCATCGCGAGCTTCAGCCGCGCGCCGCAGCCCGGCTCCAGCCGCAATGTGAAGTCGCGCCCGCCGACCGGCACTTCCTTCTCGTCGAGCGTCACCCGCGCGATCCGGTGCTCGGCATAGGCGCCGCCCTGCACCGTCACCGTCCGCGCCACCATGCCGAGGTTGACCAACGTCACCTCCGCCGAGGCATCGCCCAGCGCATGGACCAGCGCCGCGACATCCTCCGGCACCCCAGCCCGCCGGCGCTCGGGATCGAAGTAGCGCAGCCGGCAATGCAGCACGACGCCGCCCTGGTTGGGCGAGGTCGCGGACCAGGGCGGCCGGGCGATGTGCATGCCCCCCGTCATCAGCTGGATCAGGCTGCGGACGCTTGCCGGGGTCTTGTCGAGCGGCCAGTCGGCGAGCCGCGTGTCGCGCGTGGTGCGGTCCTCGCGCATCCGCTTCTCGCGCTCGGCAACGCGCGCGAGGTCGGCGTTCAGCGCCTCGACCGGATAGTCGTCATTCCTGCCGTGGAGGAACTCTACCCACGGATTCTCGCCCGCCAGCGCGAGATCGTCCGCGCGCTGAGTCACATACCAGATCTCGAACCCGTTCAGGCGATAGGGCCCGGGCTTCCATCCGTACCAGCCCTCGGCGCCATACATGGTCGGCGTCTCGAACTTGCCGTCGCGCTGGCGCCCGACATCGTTGATCCGCGCATTCTGCCGCCGCCACACCTCGACATAGGCAGAGTCCCCCGTCAGCAGCGTGCCGTTGAGGAAGGCCGTGATCGATCGCGGCACGCGGTTGCGGTCCTCACGCTTGCCGGTCTGCGGCACCACCGGCGAGAAGCCCCAGCCATAGACCCCGCCCCACCAGTCGCGCGCCACCTTGCCGTCGAGCCCGACCTTGCTCGGCACGATGCCGTTGTTGGAATTGGCGCGCTCGACCCACGCGTCGAGATAGTCCAGCGCCCAGCGCCGGTAGCGGTCGCCCCCGCCCAGCGCATAGGCGTTGAGCCCCAAGGTCGTCGCCTGCAGGTTGAGCGGGTTGTCGCCGACCACATCGGTGTATTCGGCATAATGGTCGAGCGTCTGCTGATAGGTCGACTCGCCATGCTCCATGTGGAAGCGCTCGCCCGCTTCGAACGGGTCGCCCGCCCAGTCGAGCGCGGTCGCGTCGCGCATCATCGGGCCGCGACTGCCGTTCATCATGCTGCGGATGACGCGGCGCGCGGGATCATAGTTGCGCACGCTCGCATCGTGCCCGGTGTAGAAGTCCGCGAAGCGCCGCGTGCGCGAGATCAGCGCCGGATCGCGCGGCGCCGAGAAGCCGAGCACGTTGAAGGTCGTCAGCCCCTCCGAATTATGCTGCCAGTCCATCTGCACCGGAAAGTCGCGGTGATACATGCCGCGCCGCGCGATCGGCACCTCGACCGTGCGCATCGCGGCATATTGCTTGAGATGCCCCTCCCAGAAACGCTGGGTCAGGTCGAGGATGCGATCGGGCGCACCCAGCGCGTGGAGGATTGCCCAATCGTTGGTCGCCTCGGCCGCGTCGTCCGGGCCGTCATTGGCGCCCCAGCGCTCGAACACCAGCAGCCAGTCGCGCTTGTCGACATATTTCGCGTAGAACGCCTCGCACGCCGCCGCATTGCGCGCGATCAGCTTGCGCTGGAGCAAGGCCCATTGCGGCGGCGCCATCGGCGTGGCCACTCGAAGCTGTGTCTTCGACGCCCGCGCGGTGGCGGGCACCAGCGTCGCGGCCGCGCCGCCGAGCAGCAGTCCTCTGCGATCCATCCTCATTCGCCGATCGTCATGCGGCGGATCGGCCCGGCGATCACCAGGAAGGCGAAGATCGTCATCAGGCAGTGCACGCCGACATAGACCAGCGCCCAGTCGAACGATCCGGTCGCCGCGACGATGTATCCCACCACGATCGGCGTGACGATCCCGGCCATGTTGCCGAACATGTTGAACACCCCGCCCGACAGGCCCGCGAGCCGCTTCGGCGCGACATCCGCCATCACGGCCCAGCCGAGCGAAGCCACGCCCTTGCCGAAGAACGCGACCGACATCAGCGTCACCACCAGCCACTCCTGCTCGGCCCACACGCAGCCGATGATCGCGGTGGCGAGCACCATCCCCGCCGTCAGCGGCCCCTTGCGCGCGAGATCGAGCGATCCGGTGCGCTTGAGGATCCAGTCGGAGACATAACCCCCGGCAAGCCCGCCGACAAAGCCGCACAACGCCGGCGCGGCAGCGGCGAGCCCCGCCTCCATGATGTTCAGCCCGCGTTCCTTGACGAGGTAGATCGGGAACCAGGTGACGAAGAAATAGGTCAGCACGTTGATGCAATACTGCCCGAGATAGATGCCCAGCATCATCCGGTTGGCGATCAGCTTGCCGACATTGTCCCAGTCGAACGCCGCCGCGCTGCCCGCGCCGCCATCCTCCATATGGACCAGCCCGCCGCCTTGCTCGATATGATCGAGCTCGGCCTGGTTGATCGACGGATGCCGCGCCGGGCTGTGGATATAGCGCACGAACACCGCGGTCGCGATCAGCCCCAGTGCACCCATCACCCAGAAGATCGAGCGCCAGCCGAAGCTGTGCGCCAGCCACCCCATCAGCGGCGCGAAGGCGACCAGCGAGAAATATTGCGCCGAGTTGAAGATCGCCGACGCCGTGCCGCGCTCGGCCGAGGGAAACCATGAGGCGACGAGCCGCGCATTGCCCGGGAAGGACGGCGCCTCGGCGAGCCCGACCAGGAAGCGCAGCGCGAACAGCATCGCCATCGCGGGCAGGAACGCGACCAGCCCGGCCAGGCCCTGCAGCGCGGTGAAGATCGACCACAAGGCGATCGCCGCGGCATAGACTCGCTTGGTGCCGAACTTGTCGAGCAGCAGCCCGCCCGGCACCTGCGCCAGCACATAGGCCCAGGCGAAGGCGGAGAGGATGAAGCCGGTCTGCACCGGGTTCAGTCCCAGTTCGCTCGCCGCCGCGCTCCCCGCGATCGAGAAGGTTGCGCGATCGGCATAGTTGACGGTGGTGATGATGAAGATCAGCGCAATGATCGCGTGCCGCACATGGGTTGGCCGGGTGCGCTGGTCGGTCACGCGTCGCTCTCCTGCGGGTCACGCGTCCCATGCGCATGATCCTTGTTCGAGCACCGGTAACGGGGGTGCGGAGGGGCGTCCAAGGCAAAGAGCGGGACGATCAAGTCAGAAACTGGCTCGATCCATGTGGTTGGCGCGACCGCACCGGCGCGATCAGTGCATCTCGTGCATCGATTCATGTCCGATTGGCGTTAGCCTCCCCGCCCCGCCCGCGCCTAGCTGAACATCGCAATCGGCTCGTCACGAAGCCGTTCACAGCCAGTCGAGAGGGGAGCCTGAAATGTCCCGCATCCATATCCTGAAGTCCGTGCTCGCGTTGTCGGGCGCCGCCGCCGCGCTCTCCGCCGCACAGGCGCAGACCGCCGAACCGGCCCCGGAAGCGCCCGCCGATGCCGGTCAGGAAGTGATCGTCACCGGGTTCCGCGAGAGCCTCAGCAGCGCGCTCAACGTCAAGAAGCGCGAGACCGCCGCGGTCGATGCGATCAAGGCCGAGGACATCGCCGAATTCCCCGACCTCAACCTCGCCGAATCGCTTCAGCGCATCCCCGGCGTCGCGATCAGCCGCGTCAACGGCGAGGGCCGCAACATCTCGGTCCGCGGCCTCGGCCCCGAGTATAGCCGCGTGCGCATCAACGGCATGGAGGCGATCGGCACCACCGGCGGCACCGACAACTCCGGCGGCGTCAACCGCGGCCGCGGCTTCGACTTCAACATCTTCTCGTCCGACCTGTTCAACAGCCTGACCGTCCGCAAGACCGCCACCGCCGATGTCGAGGAAGGCTCGCTCGGCGGCACCGTCGACCTCCAGATCGCGCGCCCGTTCGACTATCGCGAGCCGGCAGCGGTGTTCTCAGCCTCGGTCAGCTACAACGACCTCGCGCAGAAGGCGAAGCCCCGCTTCTCCGGCCTGCTCACCACCACCAGCCCCGACGGCAGGTTCGGTGCGCTCGTCTCGGTCGCCTATGAGGAGCGCCGCCTGGTCGAGGAAGGCGCCAACATCACGCGCTGGACCTATGGCGGGTTCAACGGCGGCTTCCACCCGAGCTCGACGATCGCGGGCAAGACGATCCAGCAGATCAACGATACCAATCCCGAGACCGCCCTCTTCCATCCACGCATCCCGGGTCTGGTCAGCTACGATATCGAGCAGAAACGCCTCGGCGCTGCGATCGCGCTCCAGTATCGCCCGAGCGACGCCACGCTGATTTCGATCGACGGTCTCTATTCGCGTCTCGACGGCACGCGCAAGGAAGCGCAGTTTCAGGCGATCGGCTTCAGCCGGTCGGGATCGGGCAAGCCCCAGACGATCATCCGCTCGGGCACGATCGACGCGAACAACAACATCATCAGCGGTACGTTCGACAATGTCGATCTGCGCGTCCAGTCGCGCTACGACGAGCTCAAGACCGACTTCTACCAGCTCACCGGCACGATCGAGCAGAAGTTCGGCGAGAGCCTGCGGTTCGAAGGAATCGTCGGCTATTCGCGCTCCGAATTCCGCAATCCGGTGCAGACCACGGTCACGCTCGACGCGGCCAACACCAGCGGCTTCTTCTACGATTTCTCGACTCGCTTCCCGACGATCCGGCCGGGCGTAGACATCACCAACCCTGCGACCTTCGCCTTCACCAACGGCACCTCGGAGGTCCGCATCCGCCCGCAGGCCGTCGACAACAGCTTCACCACCGCCAAGGGCTTCCTCGAATGGACCGCGAGTTCCGTGCTCAAGCTCAAGCTCGGCGCGGACTGGCGGCGCTTCGAATATGATTCGGGCGAGCGGCGGCGTCTGTCGGGCGAGGCGGTGGTGACCACTCTCACTGCAGCCCAGATCGCACCGCTCACCACGCAGTTCACCGGCTTCGGCCGCGGGCTCGACGTGCCATCGGGGAGCCCGACCGGCTGGGTGGTGCCGAACCTCGACGCGTTCCTCGCCTTCCTCAACGCGCCGACCAACCCGGTCTATGCCACCGGCGGGATCGAGAACAGCAGCGCGCGGGGCTCGTTCGTCACGGTGCGCGAGGATGATCTGGGCGTCTGGGGCATGGCCGAATTCAACTTCGCCGACGCCGGATTCCCGCTGCGCGGCGATATCGGCATGCGCTACGTCAAGACCGACCAGCTCTCGACCGGCTATGCCAGCCAGGGCGCGGCGGTGAACCTCGTCACCGCCGACCGCAATTACGACTTCTGGCTGCCGTCCGCCAACCTCGTGTTCGACATCACCGACACGCTGCTCATCCGTTTCGCCGCGGCGAAGACGATCGCACGCGCCGGCATCGGCTCGCTGTCGCCCGGCGGCAATCTCAGCGTTTCGGGCAGCAACCGCAACTTCAGCTCGGGCAATCCCAACCTGATGCCGACTCAGTCGACCAACCTCGACGCGTCGATCGAATGGTATCCGACGCGCGGCGCGATCTACGCGGTTTCGGTATTCCAGAAGGACATCGGTACCTTCGTGCAGACGCTCAGCAACACCGTGCCCTTCCGCAGCCTCGGCCTCCCGGACTCGCTGCTCGACGGCACCCCCGCCTCGCCCAATGACGATTTCCTCGTCAGCCAGCCGGTCAATTCCGACGGCGGCCTGCTGCGCGGGTTCGAGGTGAACGTGCAGCAGCCCTTCACCTTCCTGCCCGGCATCCTCTCCAATTTCGGCGTCCTGGCGAACTACACCTATGTCGACTCCGACATCGAATACCGCCTTTCGGCGACCGGCTCGCAAACCGTTAAGGCGACACTCGTCGGCCTGTCCAAGCACGCCGCCAACGCCACGCTCTATTTCGAGACTCCCAAATTCTCGATCCGCGGCTCGGTCGCCTATCGCTCGAGCTATCTCGTCGCGGTGCCGGGGACCGAGGGCAACGCCTATAACGGCACCAACGCCACCACCAATATCGACGCGCAGGTCTCGTACAACCTCACCGACAAGATCAAGCTCAGCCTCGAAGGCATCAACCTCACCGACGAGCTCAACGATCAGTTCGTGGACGAGACCAACCGCCTCAACGTGCTGACGCACAGCGGCCGTCAGTTCGTGCTGAGTGCCCGCGTGGCGTTCTGACCCTCCCTCACGAGGAACGCCTCCGATCCTGGCCGGCCGCCGCAAGGTGGCTGGCCTTTCTTTGCCCGGTCCCGTCCTGCCTTATTGCCAGCCAGCCCGGCGGGTGGCGGAGGCCGTGCGCGGCAGATTGCCAAAGCTTGGCAAAAGGTTGGCAAAGGACGCCTGCCGTCGCATCATGCGCGCCGAATCGGGAACCGGGGAAGATGCTTCACTATCGCGTACGATGCGTCGGCTTTGCCGCGCTGGTCGGCTCGCTCGCCGCGCTTCCCACTCAAGCACAGCAAGCTCTGGCCGATCCCGCCGGTTCGGACGACCAGGCGATCCGGCGATGCCCTTGCTGCCGCCCCTGACCAGCGACCCCAAGGTGATGGCGCGCGAAAAGGCGGCGGGGGACCATTTGCCCTATGCCTGCCACGTCAACCCGCACACGCTGCGGACGCGCGACGGCCTGCTGATGCAGACCGTCCACCTGCGCGGGTTGCATTTCGAGACGGCGGACACCGACGAACTCGATTATCGCAAGCGCCTGCGCGACGCGATGCTGCAGGCGATCGGCACGTCGCGCTTCGCCCTGTATCACCATGTCGTGCGGCGGCGGGTCGAGGTCGAGCTGACCTCCGAATTCCCCGACAGCTTCTCGCAGCAGCTCGACGAGCGGTGGCGCGAGCGGCTTGCGGCCAAGCAACTCTACGTCAACGAGCTGTTCCTGACCCTGATCCGGCGCCCGGTCCAGGGGCGGCTTGGCGTGCTCGATCGCATCCGCTCGTGGCTCGGCAACGCTGCGATCGACCGGTCCGCCGCCGAAGCCTATGAGCTGCGCGAGCTCGACGCCGCGCGCGAGGCGCTGATGGCCGCGTTGGGCAGCTACGGGCCGCGGCTGCTCGGCACCTATGCGACGCGCCACGGCGATTGCTCCGAGCCGATCGAGTTCCTCGCCAACCTGTTCAACGGCGAGATGCGCCCCATGTTCTTGCCCGAGGAGGATATCGGCCATTTCCTCCCGTGGCGGCGCGTTAGCTTCGGGCAGGAAACGGTCGAGCTCGGTCCGGAGGGCGGGCATGCCCCCGGCTACCTCGGCCTGCTCTCGCTCAAGGATTATCCGGGCCACACCGCGTCCGGGATGTTCGACGACCTGCTGCGCCTGCCGTTCGAGCTCACGATCTCGCAGAGCTTCGGCTTCGTCGATCGCCAGGCGGCACTCTCCCGCATGAATCTCGCGCTGCGCCGCATGCGCTCGGCGGAGGACGAGGCGGTGAGTCTGCGCGCAGAGCTGTCGAACGCCAAGGACGATGTCGCCGCCGGCCGGGCGGGGTTCGGCGAGCATCACCTGACGATCGCGATCCGCGGCGGAACGCCGGATCATGTGGACGCGGGAATCGCCGAGGCGCAGGCGGCGCTCGCCGATCTCGGCGCGGTCGCGGTCCGCGAGAATCTCGCACTCGAACCGGCCTTCTGGGCGCAGTTCCCCGGCAACTTCAAGTACATCGCCCGCCGCGGCCTGGTCTCGACGCGCAACTTCGCGGGGTTGGCGAGCAACCATAATTTCCCGCTTGGCGAGGCAAGGCGCAATCACTGGGGCGAAGCGGTCTCGCTGCTCGAGACCACCGCCGCGGGGCCCTATTTCTTCAACTTCCACCAGGCCGATCTCGGCAACTTCACGGTGATTGGGCCGTCGGGCTCGGGCAAGACCGTGGTGCTCAACTTCCTGCTCGCCCAGTCGCGCAAGTTCCGCCCGCGCATCATCTTCTTCGACAAGGATCGCGGCGCCGAGCTGTTCATCCGCGCGATCGGCGGGCGCTACGACGTGCTGCGGCCCGGCACGCCGTCGGGGCTCAATCCGCTCCAGCTCGAGGACAGCCCGGCCAATCGCCAGTTCCTGATCGACTGGATCGCGCTGCTCGCGGGTGGCGCCGACACCGACGAGATCGCGCAGATCAAGGACGCGATCGACGCGAGCTTCCAGCAGCCGGTCGAGGATCGCCAGCTCACTTATCTGGTGGAGCTGCTGCGCGGCGGGCACCGCCCGCATGCCGCCGACCTGTGGTCGCGGCTGCGCCCGTGGTGGGGCGACGGCGAGCGCGCCTGGCTGTTCGACAACGAGACCGACCTTACCGATCTCGTCTCCGATACGGTCGGCTTCGACATGACGCAGATTCTCGACGATCCCGCGGTGCGCTCGCCGGCGATGATGTATCTGTTCCATCGCGTCGAGGAACGGCT
>NZ_JBCNMA010000134.1:0-8882 GCF_039595165.1 Sphingomonas sp. | reverse complement strand
GATCCTCGGCAGTACCGGCGCCTGCGTGCCGACGTCCAGCGCCTTGGGGAAGGCGACCGCGGTATCGAGGATCTCGTGCGCCGGATCGGCCAGCGTCACTTGCCGTCCCCCATCACTCACGCTGGCGCGCAGATCGAGCCGGGTCTCGGCCGCTTTCGCCTTGCTGGCCTCGGCCGCCTTCTGGCTCGCCTCGTCGCGCTTGTCGGCCCAGCTCAGCCACAGCGACACGCCGGCGATGATCACGCCGGCGACCGCGACCAGTTCGCCGATGGTGAGCCAGCGGCGCCGGATCGCGCGGGCTTCGGTCTCTGCGGGAGTCTCGCTCATGGCTGGGCAATAGCGGCCGGCGGACGGCAAGTCACCGCCTGGGCAGCGTGATCGTGGCGGAAAGCCCACCGCCGTCGCGATTGGCCAGCGCGATGTCGCCGCCCGCCTCGCGCACGATCGCGCGGGCGAGGGTGAGGCCGAGGCCGACGCCGCCGGTGGTGCGGTTGCGCGAGGGATCGAGCCGGGTGAAGGGATCGAACACCGCGCCGAGCTGGTCGGGCGGGATGCCGGGTCCGCGGTCGGCGACCTCGATCCGCACCGCGTCTTTGTCGGAGCTCAGCAGCACCTCGCCCCCGCCGCCATATTTGACCGCGTTCTCGATCAGGTTGCGCACGGCGCGGCGCATCAGCGCGGGGCGCAAATGCAGGATCAGCCGCTGGCCGTCCTGATACTCGACCGGGTGGCCGAGGTCGCGAAAGTCGTCGACCACCGCGTCGATCAGCGCCGACAGGTCGGTCTCGGTCGGCGGTTCGCTCGGCCGGCCGAGCCGCGCGAGGCTGAGGATGTCCTCGAGCGTGCGGTTCATCTCGTCGATCGTGTCCGCCATGCGCTCGCGATCCTCGTCGTCCTCGACCGACTCGATCCGCACGCGCAATGCCGCGAGCGGCGTGCGCAGGTCATGCCCGATCGCGCCGAGCATCTGGTCCTTCTCGTCGAGCATCGCGGTGACGCGGCGGCTGAGCGTGTTGTAGGCGGCGATCACCGCGCGGACGTCGCCCGGGCCGCGCTCCTCGACCGGCTCGCCCGGATCGGAGGGCTTGAAGTCGCGCGCCGCCGCCGCGAGCTTGCGCAGCGGGCGCGCGACGCGGTGACCGATCCACAGCACCGGGATCAGCACCACGGCATAGAGGATCAGCGTCTGCGCGATCAGCTGCCAGATCAGCGAGCGTTCGGTGCGGGGCCAGCCGGTGGTCATGGTCAGCCAGCCCTTGCCGGGAATCTCGACCGCGACGCTGAGCTCGGCGCCCATCCGCTTTATCCGCTCGGCGCGCAGCGCGTTCATGCGGGCAAACCGCGGATCGGTGGGCGAGATCGGCCGGAGGCCGGTGACGATCCGGCCGACCGGCAGGTTCGATTCGCGCATCGCCTGGCGGATGCCCTCTTCGACGTCGAGGCGCGGTTCCAGCCCCGGCTCGATCGGATTGGTCGGCCGCAGCCGGAAGCGGCTCTTGGCCTTGTCGCGCCCGTCCTGCGGCTCGCGGAAGCGGCCGTCGCGGATGCGTTCGGCGGCGTCGACCACGCGCGTGATCGCCGGCGCGGTGACCTGGCTGAAGCGATAGGCGCGGCGCTCGCGCAGCAGCAGCGCGAAGTTGATCGCCTGCGCCACGAACAGCGCGACGGCGACGAGCAGCGCGATCTGGCCGGTGAGGCTGCGCGGCACGAGGCGGCGGAGCACGCTCACAATTTGGTGACGTCGCTCGCCAGCGTATAGCCGCCGCCCCACACGGTCTTGATCAGGGTGGGGTTCTTGGCGTCGGGCTCGATCTTCTTGCGCAACCGGCTGACCTGGTTGTCGATCGCGCGGTCGAACGCCGCCGCCTCGCGACCCTGGGTGAGGTCGAGCAGCTGGTCGCGGGTCAGCACCGCGCGCGGGCGCATCACCAGCGCGAGCAGCAGGTTGTACTCGCCGGTCGAGAGCGGCACCGACACGCCGTCGCGATCGACCAGCGCGCGCTCGCCGGTCTTGAGCACCCAGCCCGAAAAGGCGTAGCTGCCGCTTTCCGGGGCGTGCTGGCGCGTGCCGCCCACCTGCATGCGGCGCAGCACGACCTTGATCCGCGCCGCGAGCTCGCGCGGCGAAAAGGGCTTCACGACATAGTCGTCGGCGCCCATCTCGAGCCCGACGATGCGGTCGGTCTCCTCGCTCTTGGCGGTCAGCAGGATCACCGGCGTCTCGCTGGTCGCGCGGATGTGGCGGCAGAGGCTGAGGCCGTCCTCGCCCGGCATCATGATGTCGAGCACCACCAGGTCGATGGCATAGGCCGACAGCCGCGCGCGCGCCGCCTCGGCGTCGCCGACCTGTGTCACGCGGAAATTCTGCTTGGTGAGATACTGCGCCAGCGGCTCGCGGATCGAGCGCTCGTCGTCGACGAGCAGCAAATGCGGGGTCTCTGCGGTCATCTCCGCTGGCGTAGCAGATTCGCCGCCAGCCGGAAGACCCCGCGCCCGCGTCGCAAGCCGTGCCGCGAGTGCCGGGCGGGCACGGAGGAGGTCGTATAGCCCGCCCGGCATGCCGCTCACTCGTCCTGGGGGGTAGCAGGCGAGGGCGGGGTGGTCCCGCTGGCGCCGCGCTTCTTGCCGCGCTGCGCCTGCATCTCGGTCGCGTCGATCTTGCCGTCGCCATTGGCGTCGAGCCTGGCGAAGCGCTGTGCCGACTGGGCGTCATACTCGGCCTTGCTGATCGCGCCGTCGCCGTCATTGTCGGCGTGCTTCATCATATGGCCGGCCTGCATCCTGCCCGACTTCATCGCGGCAGGCGCGCCCATCGCCTCGCCGGCGGCCGCCTGCGCCCGGGCACGCCTGCCATTGCCCATGCCACGACCCATGCGGCGCTCGTCGGCGCCGATCGTGCCGTCGCCATCGGCGTCCATGCGCGCGAAACGCGCTTCGACCGCGGCGCGGTTTTCGTCCTTGCTGATCATGCCGTCGCCATTGGTATCGGCGCGCTCCATCGCGCGGTCGGCCATCCGGCCACCGCGGCGCGCGCCGGGCATGAAGTCGGCCATCTCGCCGCCCTTCTTCTCGGCCATCGCGGCGCGCGCCGTCTCGGCGCCGGCCTTGCGCTCCTCGGCGCTCAGCTGGCCGTCCTTGTTGGCGTCCATCCGGTCGAAGCGGGCGTCGGCGCGCTCGAGCATCTGCGCCTTGGACAGCGGCTGCCTCGGCGCCATCGGGGTGTCGGTCTGCGTCGCGATCGCGACGCCGGCCACCAGCATCGCGCCGATCGCGCTTGCGGTCAGAAGATTCTTCATCGGTCGGGGCTCCTCTCGGGCGGCCGGAGCCGCGAATGACGCCCTTCTGAATGCCGCCTGTCGCAACCCTATGTCAGCGCACCACGAAAGTGTCGCAACTTGTATCAGGGGGAACGAACCCGCCTTGCATCGAGGGCGCGAACCTTTTCCGTCACCCACGGGCTTGACCCGGGGCCGGGCTTCTTCGACCGGCCAAGGCAGCCCCGCCCTGGGTCAAGCCCGGGGTGACGAGGGGCATTGTTCCCGAGGCTCAGCCAAAAATGGCGACGCGTTGCTTGTCGGGCTCAGCCAAAAATGGCGACGCCTTGCTTCCCCTCCGCGACGAGTGCGCCGTCGGCGTTCCACATGCGCATCGCCTGGCTCGAATAGCCCTCGCGCGCGATGTCGGTCTGCGCGTGGAGCAGCCACCAGCCGTCGGTCGTCACCGGCCTGGGACGCAGGAAGTTGACGATCCAGGTCAGCGAGGAGAGCGGCGTCATCTTCTCGAACAGCTTGAACGCCGCGGGCGGCAGCGCGTCGCCCAGCGCCATCAATTCGACCTCAGGGTCGAGGCCGTCGCGCTCGATCAGCCGACCCCAGCGCAGCCATTCGGTGGGTCCAGCGTCCTTCAGGTCGAGGAAGTTGAAGTTGCCGGTGAAGAACCCGGGCGGTCCCGTGTAGAGCTCGGCATCCGCGGCGGGCGGTGCGTGGCGCGCGGGTACGGTCGTGTCATGGTCGATCGCCGACTGCAGCGCGGCCATGAACACGAAGGTCGTACGCAGGCCCAACCCTGCTTCCGAGACGATGTCCGCCTGAATGAACGCCGCGTTGCGGCCGCGGCGCAGCTTGGTGGCGGTGACCGTCACCGGCCCGGCCAGCGGCCCGATGAATGCCACCTGCGCCGAGCGCAGCGGCGGGAGGTCGGGCTCGATCTGCTTGGCCGCAGCGAGCGCGAGCGCGGTCGACAACCCGCCATAGGCGGTGCGCCCCTGCAGCCAGTTGGACGGGATCTCGGTCGCGAAGCCCGTCTCGGTCCGCCGGGCCTGCGCCAGCAGCGCGGGGAGCGAGGTCATGCCGGCTGGACCTCGGCATAGCGGTCGCGCAGCTCGCGCTTGAGCACCTTGCCGATCGCGCTGCGCGGCAGCTCGTCCACCGGCACCAGCGCGGACAGCCGCTGCGTCTTGCCGAGCACGGCGTTGACCGCGCCGAGGATGTCCTCCGCCGCCGTGGCGTCGGCGGGGACGTAGAACCCCACCGGCGTCTCGCCCCATTGCTCGGACGGCACGCCCACCACCGCGCAGTCGCGCACGCCGGGATGCTTGCCGAGCTCGGCCTCGAGGTCGCTCGGATAGATGTTGAACCCGCCCGAGATGATCAGGTCCTTCTTGCGGTCCATCAGGATCAGGAAGCCGTCCTCGTCGAAGCGCCCGACATCGCCGTGGCGGATGAACCGGTTGCCCTCGGCGTCGAACCATTCGGCGTCGGCGCTGGCCTGCTCGCGGCCGTGATAGCCGCTCATCATCGCCGGGCTGCGGCCGACCACCTCGCCCATCTCGCCCCGCGGCACCTCGCGCCCCTCCTCGTCGATCAGGCGGATGTCGTGTCCCTCGACCGGAACGCCGACGGTGTGGAGCTTGTTGGGGAACATGTTGCAGATCAGCACACTGGTGCCGCCGCCCTCGGTCATCCCGTAATATTCGACCAGCAGGCCGGGCCAGCGCGCCAGCACATCGGCCTTGAGCGCGGGCGGGAACGGCGCGCTGGTGCAGGTCTTGAGGCGGAAGGCGGAGAGGTCGAAGCTGTCGAAGTCCGCCACCGCCATGATCCGCTGATACTGCACCGGCACCAGCATCGCATGCGTCGCGCGATGCTTCGCCGCCGCCTCGAGGAAGCCGCGCGCGTCGAACTTGCCGAGCAGTACCGCGGTGCCGCCCCAGCCGAGCGTCGGGATGAAGCTCACCAGGGTGGTGTTCGAATAGAGCGGGGTGGCGATCATCGTCACCGCGTCGCCGAACCCCGCCGCGGCGTTGCGCGCGATATGCGCCCAGCGCATCGCGTGCGGCTGGACGATGCCCTTGGGCGTGCCGGTGGTGCCCGAGGAATAGATGATGTTGAACGGGTCGTCCGGGCCGATCGCGACCGGCTGCGGCTCGGCGCCGTCCGCCGGGAGCGCGTCGAGCGCGATCCGCTTCGCCGCGACCGGCCGGTCGCCCAGCGTCGCGGCAGCGTCGGCATCGAGGAACGCCAGCGGCGCGCCGCAATCGGCGATCATCGCGGCCATCTGGTCGCCGGTCGAGGAGGGCGCGATCGGCGCCGGCGCGCAGCCGGCACGGATCGCGGCGAGGAAGACCACCGCATAGTCGAGCGACATCGCGCCGACGATCGCGATCGCCTGTCCCTTGGCGGCGCCGTCGCGCTGGATCATCGCCGCGATCTCGTTCATGCGGACGTCGAGCTCGGCATAGGTCAGGCTCGCTTCGCCGTGCACGATCGCGGTCTTGTCGCCGCGCTCGCGGGCATGCGCGGCGATCAGCTCGGGCAGCGTGCCGAAGGGGTGGGTCAGGATGTCGGCGGCGGTTGGCATTCTCTCTCCTCGATTCGGGGCGGAGGCTATGCGAAAGCGTCGGGGGCTGCCATACGCGATCTTCGAAAGGCGGGATGATGACCGAGATGGAGGGCATGGCAGCGATCGTCACGGGCGGCGGCACCGGGATCGGCGCCGCGGTGGTGCGGCGGCTGGCAGCGCGCGGGGTGCGGTGCGTGGTCAACTATGCTTCGAGCAAGGACGCCGCCGAAGCGCTGGCGGCGGAAGTCGGCAACGGATCGATCGCGGTGCAGGCCGACATCGCCGACGATGCGCAGTGCCGCGCGCTCGCCAAGGCCGCGACCGAGGCGTTCGGACGGCTCGACCTGCTGGTCAACAATTCGGGCAAGACCAAGTTCGCCAACCACGAGGACCTCGACGGGCTCGACGCCGAGGATTTCCTCGACATCTACCGGCTCAACACCGTCGCGCCGTTCCAGATGATCCGCGCCTGCGCCCCGGCGATGCGCGAGGGGCCGGCGAGCGCGGTGGTCAACATCGCCTCAGTCGCGGGCGTGTTCGGCAACGGCTCGTCGGTCGCCTATGCCGCATCCAAGGGCGCGCTGGTGACGATGACCAAGAGCCTCGCCCGCGTCCTCGCCCCGGCGATCCGCGTCAATGCGGTTGCCCCCGGCTATGTCGGCACCGGCTGGTTCAGCGAACGCATGACGCCCGAAGCGTTCGAAGCGTTCGAGACGTTCATCGCGAGCCAGACGCCGATGGGACTCGCCGCGCATGCCGAGGACATCGCCGGGCCGGTGGTCAATCTGCTCGACCCCGCCAGCCGCGTGATCACGGGCGAGACGGTGCTGCTCGACGCTGGCGCGCATCTCGACGTGGGGCTGTCGAGAAGGCCGGGGCGGGGCTGAGTTCTTATCCTCCCCCGCCAGGGGGAGGTGGCGCCGAAGGCGACGGAGGGGGAGGAAGCGAAGGTCCCGCCGTCCTCCCCCTCCGCCAGGCTGCGCCTGCCACCTCCCCCTGGCGGGGGAGGATTTTCAGGTCACACCTTCGCGGTGCTCGCCGCGGTCTGGCCGAACAGCACCGCGCGTTCGGCGTCGGTCAGCGGCTGGGCCTGGCCGCGCACCTCGTCGCCCTTGGCATAGGCGCGGATCGTCGCGGGGCGGGCCTTCACCGCCTCGAACCAGCGCTTGATATTGGGGAAGTCGTCGAGATTCTGCTTGTGGTTCTCGTGCGGCACGATCCACGGATAGATCGCCATGTCCGCGATCGAGTAATTCTCGCCCGCGACGAACGGCTTGCCGGCGAGCTGCCGGTCGAGCACGCCGTAGAGCCGGTTGGTCTCGTTGGTGTAGCGCTCGATCGCGTAGGGCACCTGCTCGGGCGCGTAGATGTTGAAATGCCCGTTCTGCCCGGCCATCGGGCCGAGCCCGCCCATCTGCCACATCAGCCATTGCAGGATGTTGGTGCGCTCGCGCGGGGTGTCGCCGTAGAACTTGCCTTCCTTGAGCGCGAGATAGATCAGGATCGCGCCGCTCTCGAACACGCTCACCGGCTCGCCGCCGTCGGCGGGCGCGGTGTCGATGATCGCCGGCATGCGGTTGTTGGGCGCGATCCTGAGGAAGTCGGGCTTGAACTGATCGCCCGCGCCGATGTTGACCGGGTGGATCGTGTAGGGGACGCCGGCCTCCTCCAGGAACAGCGTGATCTTGTGGCCGTTCGGGGTGGGCCAGTAATAGAGGTCGATCATCGGACGCGTCTCCCGGGGCAGGGGTTGAGCGCGACAGATGGGGTGGCCGGATCGTTACGCAACCGCCTTCTGGTCGCTTTGCGGGCGGCGGATCAGGAACATCAGCACGATGATCGCGGCGACCCAGGCCAGTGCCGACGCCAAGGCGAACGCCGCGCCCGGGAAGCCATGCTCGGCGCCGTAAGCGAGCGTCTGCGTCAGGCTGAGCGGCCCGAGGATCGCGGCGACGCTGGCGAGGCTCGCCATGCCGCCCTGCAGCGCGCCCTGGTTCGACGCGTCGACCATGCGGCTGAGCAATGCGTTGAGCGAGGGATAGGCGAGCACCTGCAGCGCGCCGACGGTGAGCAGCGCATAGACCTGCCACCCCTGGTCGGCGAAGGCGTAGCCGGCATAGACCAGGGCGCCGATGACCAGCCCGATCATCACCGTGCGCGTCTCGCCCAGCAGCGCGATCGCGCGGCCGGTGACGAAGATCTGCGCCACCGCCATCGCCGCGCCCGAGGCCGCCAGCGACCAGCCGATCGCTTCGGAATCCCAACCATGCGCGAGCTCGGCATAGAAGGCCCAGGTCGAGGGGTAGACCTGGTGCGCCAGCTGCCAGATGAACATGACGATCAGCAGCGGCGCCGCGCCCTTGAGCCCGAACAGCGGCGCGAAGGTGCCGAGCGGATTGGCGCGCCGCCATTCGAACGGGCGGCGATTCTCGGGCGCGAGCGTCTCGGGCAGCCAGATCGAGATCCAGGTCGCGTTGAGCGCGGCGAGCGCGGCGGCGGCGATGAACGGCGCGCGCGGCCCGAGATCGGCGAGCAGCCCGCCGATCGCCGGGCCGATGACGAAGCCCATGCCGAAGGCCGCGCCCATCAGGCCGAAGGTCGCGCCGCGCTTCTCGGGCGGGGTGACGTCGGCGAGGATGGCGTTGGCCGGGCCGTAGACCGCGCCCGCGATTCCGGCGATCAGCCGCCCGGCGAAGAGCCAGGCGATGGTGGGGGCGAAGGCCATCAGCGCATAGTCGATCGCGAAGATCAGCATCGCCGCGAGCAGCACCGGCCGCCGGCCGTAGCGGTCGCCGAGATTGCCGAGGATCGGTCCCGCGAAGAAGTGCGCGAGCGCGAACACGATCGCCAGCCAGCCGCCGATCCGCGTCGCCTCGGGCAGGGTCCCGCCGGTCAGCTCGACGATCAGCGTGGGCATGACGGGAAGGACGATGCCGAAGCCGATCGCGTCGATCAGCACGGCCGCGAGCGCGATGGGGACGGCACGGTGATGGCAGCGCATGGGAGCCCCTTTTGGAGGGGCTTCGAGCCCGAGCGGCATG
>NZ_JBCNMA010000133.1:0-8897 GCF_039595165.1 Sphingomonas sp. | reverse complement strand
GAAGCCGGCAAGGTGCGCGCCATCGGTGCCTCCAACTACAGCGCCATGGACCCCGCCGCATTTCTGGGCGCTCGCGCTGTTCGTGAAGACCGACTACGCCAATGCCGGGGTTCCGATGCTGCCGGTGGTCGCGGGCGAGAAGGCCACGCGCACCCAGATCGGGCTCTACACCATTCCGATGGCGATCGCCGCGATCGCGCCGTGGCCGCTCGGCCTGACCGGCGCGCTTTACGGTATCACCGCCATCGCCACGACCGCGCTGTTCGCGCTCTTCGCCGCGCAGGTGGCGACGCGCATGGCCACGGACGGCGACTCGATGAAGCCCGAGAAGCGGCTGTTCGCCTATTCGATCTCCTATCTGTTCATCCTGTTCGCCGCGGTCGCGGCCGATCGGGGGCTCGCATGACCCCTGAAGAAGAAGACCTCGTCCGCGCCCGGCAGAAGTCGCGCGCCCGCGTGATGGCGCTGCTGCTGCTCGCCTTCGTCGTGCTGGTGTTCGCGATCAGCATCGTGAAGATCAGCGCCGGCATCCCGGTGAGGCACCCGTGAAGATCGACCGCAAGCTGCGCACCGCCCTGCTCGCCGTGCTCGGCGTGTGCACCATGACCGGCGTCGCCTTCGCCAGCGTGCCGCTCTACCGCCTGTTCTGCCAGGTCACCGGCTTCGGCGGCACCACGATGCGCGCGGAGGCCGCGCCCGGCGCGGTCGACGCCAAGATCACCGTCGCGTTCGACAGCAATGTCAGTCCCGCGCTCAGCTGGCAGTTCAAGCCCGAGGTCGCCTCGGACGAGATTTCGATCGGCGCGCGCGACATGGCGTTCTACACCGCGACCAACACCGGCACCGTGCCGATCACCGGCACCGCGACCTACAATGTCACGCCGCAGCAGGCGGGCAAGTATTTCAGCAAGATCCAGTGCTTCTGCTTCACCGAGCAGACGCTGAAGCCCGGCGAGACGGTGCGCATGCCGGTGATCTACTATGTCGATCCCAAGATACTGACCGACCCCGACACCAAGGACGTCGAGAAGATCACGCTGTCCTATACCTTCTACCCGGTCGATCCGGACAAGCCCAAGGGCTGAGCGGTGCCCGAGGGCGGCATTCGGGGCCCTCAACCACCATTGCACACGCTCACCTCACCCCTTAAGGCGGCGTTGAATCACGCCTAAACGAACAGGGACGGACGATGGCCGGCGCCAAGAACCACGACTACCATATTCTCCCGCCCAGCCCGTGGCCGATGCTGAGCTCGCTCGCCGCCTTGTGGCTCGCGACCGGCGCGCTGATGTGGATGAAGGATCATCCGCACGGCGTGTGGGTGCTGCTCTCGGGCCTCGTCGCCACCCTGTTCTGCATGGCGTCGTGGTGGGTGGACGTGATCAAGGAGTCCAAGGCCGGCGATCACACCCCGGTGGTGCAGCTTCACCTGCGCTACGGCATGATCCTGTTCATCGCCTCGGAAGTCATGTTCTTCGTCGGCTGGTTCTGGGCGTGGTTCGACTTCGCGCTGTTCCCCGCCGCGATCGCGGTGAGCGGCGAGCATGCGAGCACGGTCGAAGTGCTGCAGGACGCCGTCGCGCAGTTCCCGCCCAAGGGCATGGAAGTGCTCAACGCCTTCCAGCTGCCGCTACTCAACACCTTCATCCTGCTGCTCTCGGGCACCACCGTGACCTGGGCGCACCATGGCCTGATCCACAATCAGCGCGGCGGCGAACTCAAGGGCCTGTGGGGCTTCCTCGGCGTCGGCGAGAACGACGTGGTCAAGAAGGGCCTGTGGCTGACCATCATCCTCGGCCTGATCTTCTCGAGCATCCAGGCCTATGAGTACGCCCATGCGCCGTTCGTGTTCGGCAAGTCGAACTACAGCTCGGCCTTCTACATGGCGACCGGCTTCCACGGATTCCACGTGATCGTCGGAACGATCTTCCTGATGGTCTGCCTGCTGCGCGCCTATCAGGGCGACTTCACGCCGCGCCAGCATTTCGGCTTCGAAGCGGCGGCCTGGTACTGGCACTTCGTCGACGTCGTCTGGCTGTTCCTGTTCGTCGTCGTCTATGTCTGGGGCAGCGCGGGCGCGCCGGTCCACGGGTGACGGCGCCGGGCTGGCACCTCGCACAGGCCAATATCGGGCGGCTGCTCGCGCCGCCCGAGGATCCGCAGGTCGCCGGTTTCTTCGCCGAACTCGATCGCATCAATGCTCTGGCCGAGGCGAGCCCTGGCTTCGTGTGGCGGCTGACGGGGGAGGGCAATAACGCCACCGACCTCCAGCCGACGCCCGATCCGCAGCTGATCGTCAACCTCTCGGTGTGGCAAGATGCCGAGGCGCTGTTCGGCTTCGTCTATCGCAGCGCGCACACGCCGGTGATGGCGCGGCGCAAGCACTGGTTCGAGCGCTTCGACGGCCACTACCAGGTGCTGTGGTGGATCGGCGCGGGCGAGACGCCGAGCGTCAGCGACGTGTTCGCGCGGCTGTGGATGCTCGAGCGGTTCGGACCCAGCGCGCATGCCTTCACCTTCAAGGCACGCTTTCCCGCACCGGGACTGCCGGGCGCGCCGGTCGACATGCGGCCTGATCCCTGGTGCGAAGGTCGTGCCTGAACCGGCGCCGGAACCGGGCAGCGCGGGTGCCATTCCCGTTCCCGATTCCGCGTTCAAGGGTGCCTGCCCGCGATGCGGCGCGCCTTCCCTGTTTTCGGGCTGGGTGAAGTTCGCCGCGCGCTGCGGCAATTGCGGGCTCGACTATGCCGCGTTCAACGTCGGCGACGGTCCCGCGGCGTTCCTCACCTTGATCGTCGGCACGATCATCGTCGTCCTGTCGATCGCGCTCGAGCTCGCCGCCAGCCCGCCGATCTGGCTCCACCTGCTGCTGTGGATTCCGCTGACGGTGGTGCTGGTCGTGTTCTCGCTGCGCTGGGCGAAGGGCGCGCTGCTCGCGCTCGAATATCGCAATGCCGCGCGTGAGGGGCGCCTGAAGGAGCCGGGCGCATGAAGTTTCCGGTCGTCCCCACGATCATCGTCGCCCTCGCCGTCATCGCGATGATCGGGCTCGGCATCTGGCAGCTCGACCGGCGCGCCGAGAAGGCGGCGATGATCGCACGCTATGCCGGCAACAGCGCGCGCCCGGTGATGGCCTTCCCCAACCCGCCGATCGGCGACGAGCACCTCTTCCGCCGCGCTTCGGCGATGTGCCTCGAGGTGGTCGGCTGGAGCGAACAGGCCGGCCGCGCCGAGAGCGGCGCCAAGGGCTGGCGCCATATCGCCGAGTGCCGCACCGGGATCGAGGCGCTGACGGTCAAGTTCGACATGGGCGTCAGCGCCGCCCCCGGCGTGGAGCCGGTGTGGAAGGGCGGAGAGGTGATCGGCACGATCACCCATGCGCCCGACGCCACGCCTTTGCTCGCCGGCCTGTTCGGCAAGCGGCCGCCGCGCAGCCTGATGCTGGTCGCCGAGAAGCCCGCCCCCGGCCTCGCCGAGAGCGCGCGGCCCGACCCGTCGAGCGTCCCCAACAACCATCTCGCTTATGCCGTGCAATGGTTCCTGTTCGCGCTGGCCGCGGCGGTGATCTACGTCCTCGCGTTGCGCTGGCGCGACCGGAAGGCGGTGCCCCCGGCGCCCCCCGCCGAACCGGGGCCGCCGCAAAGCTAGACTTTCTTGCCGCTCGGCCCGCGCGCGGCTAACCCCGCGCCTCATGCGCTACCAGAGCACGCGCGGCGCCGCGCCCGAACTCGATTTCCGTGACGTGACGCTCGCCGGGCTGGCGCGCGACGGCGGGCTCTATGTCCCGGTCGAATGGCCGCGTTTCGGCCAAGCCGAGATCGCGGCCCTCGCCGGCCTCTCCTATGTCGAGACCGCCGTCCGCGTGATGGCGCCGTTCGTCGCGGGCAGCCTGACCGAGGCCGAGTTGCGCGAGCTGTGCGCGCAGGCTTATGGCCGCTTCAGCCACGATGCGGTGACCCCGCTGGTCCAGCTCGACCACCGCCACTTCCTGCTCGAGCTGTTCCACGGTCCCACGCTGGCGTTCAAGGACGTCGCGCTCCAGCTGCTCGGCCTGTTGTTCGAGCGCTTCCTCAAGGGCACCGACCAGCATCTCACGATCATCGGCGCGACCAGTGGCGACACCGGTTCGGCCGCGATCGACGCGGTGGCGGGGCGCGAGGGCATCGACATCTTCATGCTCCACCCGAGCAAGCGGGTGAGCGACGTGCAGCGCCGCCAGATGACCACGGTGCTGGCGCCGAACGTGTACAATGTCGCCATCGAAGGGAGCTTCGACGACGCCCAGGCGATCGTGAAAGCGGCCTTCGGCCACGACATGTTCTCTTCCCGCTTCCAGGTGACCGCGGTCAACTCGATCAACTGGGCTCGCCTGATGGCGCAGGTGGTCTATTATTTCTACGCCGCCGTCCGCCTCGGCGCGCCGCATCGCGAGGTCGCGTTCAGCGTGCCGACCGGCAATTTCGGCGACGTCTTCGCGGGCTATGTCGCGGCAAAGATGGGACTTCCCGTCGCGAAGCTGGTCGTCGCGACCAACGTCAACGACATCCTCCACCGTGCGCTCTCGGCGGGCGATTATTCGACCGGCACCGTCACGCCGACCGCCGCGCCGAGCATGGACATCCAGATCAGTTCGAACTTCGAGCGCCTCCTGTTCGACCTCGCCGGTCGCGACGGCGCCGCACTCGCGGAACAAATGCGCGGGTTCGAGGCCAGCAAGGCGATGCGTCTCACCAACGCCCAGCGCGAAGGCGCCGCCGCGCTGTTCGCCAGCGACCGCATCGACGCCGGCGAGATGGCGCAGGCGATGGCCTGGGCCGCGAGCCGCGCCGACGAGATCCTCGACCCGCACACCGCGATCGGCCTCGCCGCCGCGCGCCGCGCCGATATCGCCGCCGACGTGCCGGTCGTCACCCTCGCCACCGCGCACCCCGCCAAGTTCGGCGACGCGGTCGAGCGCGCCACCGGCATCCGCCCCACCTTGCCATCGCGCATCGGCGACCTGTTCGATCGCGAGGAGCGCTACGACGTCCTTCCCGCGACCTTCGAGGCGGTGACGACCTATATCGCCGAGCGCGCCACGCCCCGCTAAGGGGAGACGATGAACCTCGTCACTCTCACCGGCGAACCCTGGGCCGATTACGGCCTCGTCGACTCGGGCCATGGCCGCAAGCTCGAGCGCTATGGCGACTATCGCTTCATCCGGCCCGAGCCGCAGGCGATGTGGGCGCCCGCGTCCGATGGCTGGGACGCGCATGGCGAGTTCACGCCCGCGCCCGACGACGAGGGCGGCGGCCGCTGGGTGTTCTCCAGGCCCGTCCCGCGCGAGGGCTGGCCACTCGCCTGGGGCCAGGTCCGCTTCACCGCCCAGACCACGCCCTTCCGCCATCTCGGCTTCTTCCCCGACATGGCGCCGGTATGGAGCTGGATGCGCGAGCAGGTCGCCGGGGTCGAGGCGCCGGCCGTCATGAACCTGTTCGGCTATACCGGCGTCGGCACGCTGGCGATGGCCGCGAGCGGCGCGCAGATGGTGCATGTCGATGCCTCGAAGAAATCGGTCGAGGCCGCCAAGGGCAACGCCGCGCTCTCCGGCATGAGCGACAAGCCGATCCGCTGGATCATCGACGACGCGGGAAAGTTCGTCGCGCGCGAGGTACGCCGCGGCCGCCGCTATGACGGCATCCTGCTCGATCCGCCCAAATATGGCCGCGGCCCGACCGGCGAGGTGTGGCAGCTCGAACAGGACCTGCCCGGCCTGATCGCCAATTGCCGCCAGCTATTGGACGCCGACTCGCGCTTCCTGTTCCTCACCGTCTACGCGATCCGCATGTCCGCGCTGGCGATCGGCGAGCTGCTGAACCAGCATTTCGCGGACCTGGGCGGCAAGATCGAATGCGGCGAGCTCGCGGTGCGCGAGGAGGCGAGGGGACTGCTGTTGCCGACCGCGATCTTTGCGCGGTGGAGTCGGTAGTGCGATCCGTCATCCCGGCCCTGTGCCGGGATCCACAGTGCCGCGCGCGATGCGATCGAGCCTCTAGCTCAAAGCTAGCCTTCCGGTGGATCCCCGGCACAAGGCCGGAATGACGAAGAAATCGGAGGAATTCTAGCCCCGCCCCATCCGCATCGCCGCGCCGGCCACGAGCGGGCACCCCGCCACCAGCACCAGGCTCACCGCCCCCAGCAGCTTCATCGCGCTCGCGTCGCCCGTCATCGCGCCCGCGCCGAAGATCAGCAACGGCACCGCAAAGGGCAGCATCACCAGCCCCGCCACCGCCCCCGCGCCGCGTAGTCCAGCGGTCAGCGCCGCGGTCGCCACCCCCAGCGCCGCCAGTCCCGGCGTGCCGATCAGCAGCGCCAACAGCGCCGCGCGCGCCTGGTCGAGCGAGAGGTTGAGCAGGGCCGCCGCGATCACCGTCGCCACTAGCAGCGTCGGCGCGAAGCCCAGCCAATGCCCCAGCGTCTTCGCCGCCGCCACGCTCGCATCCGCCCAGCCGCGTACCGCGAGTTGATCGAGCATGCCGCTCTCCAGATCCGGCATCACCAAGCGCTCGACCGGAAGCAGCGCGGCGAGCAATGCCGCCGCCCAGATCACCCCGCCGCCGACTCGCGCAAGCAGCTTGGGCTCCGGCCCGATCGCGAACGGAAAGAGGATCGCCACCAGCAGGAAGAAGGCGACCGGCAGCGTCAGCCCACCCGCGGCCCACGCCCGCCGCAGTTCGCGCCGCACCAGGGAAGCGAAGCCGCTCATGCCGCCTCCCCGATCCGCACGCCATGCGCGCCAGGGATATGGATCGGCAGATGAGTCGCGACGACGACGATCCCGCCCGCCACACGATGCTCGGCGATCAGCGCGCCCAGCGTCGCCGCCGCCGCCTGGTCGAGGCCGTTGGCCGGCTCGTCGAGCAGCCACACCGGCGCGCCGCTCGCCACGACCCGCGCGATCGCCACGCGCCGCCGCTGTCCGGTCGACAGCAGCCGCACCGGTACCGGCGCGAGCCGGGACAGGCCCACCGCCTCGAGCGCCGCCTCGGCCGCATCGCGCCTTCGATCGAGACCGGCCCAGAAGCCGAGTGCCTTCGCCACCGGCAGCTCGGGATCCAGCGCCGCCGCCTCGGTCAGCAGCGCGCGCTCGCCTTCGACCGCCACGGTCCCCGCCGCCGGCTCGAGCAGGCCCGCCGCGATCCGGATCAGGCTCGACTTGCCCGCGCCGTTCGGCCCGGTCACCAGTGCCGCGCCGCCTTCCTCCAGCGTGAAGCTCAGCCCCTCGAACAGCAGCCGCCCGCCGCGCAGGCACGCGACATGGTCGAAGGCGAGCCTTGGCGCGCTCACCCGACGCTGTCTTCCAGCGCATGCATGTCGTCGTCCGACAAGCCGAAATGATGCCCCACCTCGTGCACCACGACATGGGTGATCAGCGCTTCGAGGCTGACTCCGGTATCGACCCATTCGTCGAGCAGCGGGCGGCGATAGAGGTGGATGGTATCGGGCCGGGGCAGCTCGCCCATGAACCCGTCCTTCTCGCCGACCGGGCGGCCGACATAGAGGCCGGTCAGCTCGAACGGGTCCTCGAACCCCATGTCGCGCAGCGTTTCCTCGTCGGCGAACTCCTCGATCACGAGCACCACATCGGCGAGGTGCGCCGCGAACGGCGCCGGAATGCGCGCCAGCGCCGCCCGTGCGAGCGTCTCCATCTGCGCGGCGTCCGGGGCGTAAGTCGCATTTTGCTCGGCCATCGTGCCTGCGCTATGCCCGAGCCAGGCAAGGGAGGGAAGGATGGTCGAGCAACTGAGCCAGGCGGAGCGCGAGGACGCGCTCGAGGGGCTGCCCGAATGGGACTATCAGGAGGGCCGCGACGCGATCACGCGCCGCTTCACCTTCGACGATTTCAGCCAGGCTTTCGCCTTCATGACTCAGGTCGCGCTGCTTGCCGAGAAAGCCGACCACCATCCCGAATGGTCGAACGTGTGGAATCGCGTCGACATCCTGCTCACCACCCATGACGCCGGCGGCCTGTCCGGCCGCGACATCGACATGGCCCGAGCGATCGACGCACTGGTCGAGTGATCTCATGGCTTGCAAAATCGGGTTTGGTCTGCTCCCCTAGAACGTCGCCGCCAAATTAGATCAAGCGGTACGGCGCGGAGGAGAGGGGTATGCAGGCGATCTTCATCACCGGCGGCGGATCGGGCATCGGCCGGGCCGTGGCGCAGCTCTTCGCCGCGCGCGGCTGGCGGGTCGGTCTCGCCGACATCGACGACGCCGGGATGGCCGAGACCGCGCGGTTGCTCGGCGGGGCGCCGGTGACCGTCCACAAGCTGGACGTGCGCGACCGCGCGGCATGGGGCGATGCGCTGGCGGATTTCGTCGCGGCGAGCGGCGGGCGGCTCGACGTGCTGTTCAACAATGCCGGAGTCGGCGTGGGCGGCAATTTCGCGCAGACCACGGTCGATGAGCTCGACCGCTGCGTCGACATCAACCTGATGGGTGTCGTCTATGGCGCCCATGCCGGACACCGCTATCTGAAGGACTCGGAGGGCTGCCTGCTCAACACCGCGTCGGCGGCGGGCATCTATGGCACGGCGGGGGTCGCGATCTACTCGGCAACCAAGTTCGCGGTGCGCGGCTTCACCGAAGCGCTCGACGCCGAATGGCATGGCGAGGGGATCCGCGTGCGCGCGCTGCTGCCGAGCTTCATCGACACCGCGATCCTCGACGGCACCCCGGTCGGCAGCAACGAGACGATGCGCGACCGCGTCCGCGCGGCGCGGCTCGAATTCACGCCGGTCGGGCAGGCCGCGCAGGCCGCGTGGGACGCGGTGCACGGCGACCGGCTCCATACGCTGGTCGGCAAGACCGCGCGCCGCATGTGGTTCGCCGCGCGCTTCCTGCGCGGCTCGATG
>NZ_JBCNMA010000132.1:0-8979 GCF_039595165.1 Sphingomonas sp. | reverse complement strand
GCTACCTCGTCTCCTCGATGGTCGCGGCCGAGCGCACGCGCGTCGAGGCGGTCGAGCGCGCGATCGCCAAGGCGCACAAGGATATCCGCGGGCTCGAGACCGAGTTCGACACGCGCGCCAACCTCGCCCAGCTCGAGCGCTGGAACGGCGAGGTGATGCGCTACACCGCGCCGACGCCGCAGCAGTTCCTGGCGAGCGACACCGCGCTCGCCTCGATGCGTGCGCTCGAGGCCGAGGGCGTGGCCGAGCGCTATGCCGCGATGGTGGTGCCCGCGGGCGTGCCCGAGGTGGTGGCGCCCCGTACCGCGTCGGATTCGGTCGAAGGGACGCCGGCGACCAAGACGCCAGTGGCGACCGCGGCTGCGGCTGCGGTGAAGCCTCAGGCCAAGCCGGCACCCAAGCCCGAGGCGGTGGCCACGTTCGCGAAGCCGGTCAGAGTCGCGGAGAAGATTGCGTCCAAGCCGGTCAAGGTCGCGGACAAGGCCGCATCGAAGCCCGCCAAGGCCGCGCCTCGCACGCCCCGCGAAGCGGAAGTGGCGATGCTCGACCGCAAGCTGCTCAAGGATTCGAGCTTCGGCGACCTGATGAAGGGCGTCCGGGCCGAGGCACGCCGGGTCCGGTGACCGTCCTCGTCGCCGCCCCCGCGCCCCGCAATCGCACGCGTCCGGGTACCCGGCACGCGACGATGGCGGTCGCGCATGTGCGGCTGATGATCCTGGCGCTGCTGTTCGCGGCGGGCATCTCGGTGATCGTCGGGCGGCTGGTCCTGCTCGCGCTGTTCGCCGAGCCGGCCGAGACCACCAGCATCAACGCGATGCTGGTGCCGTTGCGCGGCGACCTGGTCGACCGCAACGGCGCGCCGCTCGCGCGGACCATCGACGCCTGGTCGATCGGCGTACGGCCGGGCAAGGTGATCGGCGACAAGGCCGAGCTGGCGCGCGCGCTCGCGGCGACGCTGCCGGGCAAGAGCGAGGGCGAATACGCCAAGCTGCTGGGCAGCGACTCGCGCTTCACTTATCTCCAGCGCCGCGCGGTGCCCGAACTGGTCGCGGCGGTGCACGCGCTGGGCGAGCCGGGGATCGAGTTCGCGCGCGAGCCGCAGCGGCTCTACCCGCAGGCGAGCCTCGGCGCGCACGTTCTCGGCTATCTCGATTTCGACGGCAACGGCGTCACCGGCATGGAGCTGGCGCTCGACAAGCAGCTGACCGATCCGGCGCGGCGCGGCCAGCCGGTGGCGCTGTCGCTCGACCTGCGCGCGCAGGCGGCGCTGGAGAGCGAGCTCGGCGCGGCGATGACCAGCTTCCAGGCGCGCGGCGCGGCAGGGGTGATCCTCGACGTCGCGAGCGGCGAGGTGATGGCGCTGGCCTCGCTGCCGACGTTCAACCCGAACAACATTAGGGGCTCGAACCCCGAGCATTTCCGCAACAACGTGACTCAGAGCGTCTATGAGCTCGGCTCGGCGTTCAAGCCGTTCACCATGGCGTTCGCGATCGAGAGCGGGGTCGCGCCGTCGATGGCCAAGCGCTACGATGCCACGGCGCCGCTCCAGGTCGGCGGCTTCCGCATCCGCGACGACCACGCACAGAAGCGCTGGCTCAACATCCCCGAGACGCTGATCTACTCGTCCAACATCGCCACCGCCCGCATCGCCGACGAACTGGGCAAGGAGCGGATGGAGAGCATGTTCCGCAAGCTCGGCTTCGACCAGCGGCCCGATATCGAGCTGGGCGGCAAGGCCTCGCCGTTGTGGCCCAAATATTGGGCGCGCACCACGGTGATGACGACCGCCTATGGCCATGGCATCGCGGTGACGCCGCTGCATCTCGCCAGTGCCTATGCCGCCCTGGTCAATGGCGGAGTGTGGCGCCCTGCCACGCTGCGCAAGATCGAGCCGGGCAAGGCCCCGGCCGGCCGCCGCGTGATCTCCGAGGCGACGAGCGCGCGGATGCGCCAGCTGCTGCGCCTGATCGTCACCCACGGCACCGGCGGCAAGGCCGATGCCCCGGGCTATCGCGTCGGGGGCAAGACCGGCACCGCGGAAGTGCCCGGCGCAGGTGGTTACAAGCGCAATCAGAATGTTTCGACCTTCGCGGCGGCTTTCCCGATGGACGCACCGCGCTATGTGGTGCTGGTGATGCTCGATTCGCCTGTCGGAAACGCCCAGACCCACGGTTTCTCGACCGCGGGCTGGACCGCCGCCCCCGTGGTCAACCGCGTGATCATGCGCACCGGCGCGATGCTCGGCGTGGTGCCGGACGAGGCGCGCGACGTCGACGTCTCCGATCTCACGCCGTTGCTGTGGAAGGCCGAACCCAGGAACAAGCCCGCAGCCGCAGCCGCAGCCGCAGCCGCTGCCGCCGCCTCGGCGCCGGTCGTCGCGCCGGGAGCGGGCGAGTGAGGTTGGGCGAACTGACCGGCGGCGCCGAAGATACGATCGTCACCGGGTTCGCCATCGACCACCGCAAGGTCGCGCCCGGCACCGTGTTCGGCGCCTTTCGCGGGGCGCGCTTCAACGGCGAGGACTTCATCCCACAGGCGGTGGCGAGCGGTGCGATCGCGGTGATCGCGCGGCCCGAGACGCGAGTCGAGGGCGCGGTGCACATTGCGACCGATCATCCGCGCACCGAATTCGCGCGGATCGCCGCCAGGTTCTTCGCGCCCTTCCCGGAGACCGCGGTGGCGGTGACCGGGACCAACGGCAAGACCTCGACCGTCGAGATGGTGCGCCAGCTGTGGCGCATGGCCGGGCACAATGCCGCGTCGATCGGCACGCTCGGCGTCACCAGCGCGGGCGAGATGGTCTCGACCGGCCTCACCACCCCGGACGTCGTGACCTTCCTCTCCAATGTCGCGGGGCTGGCGCGTGAGGGCGTGACCCACCTCGCCTTCGAGGCGTCGAGCCACGGCCTGTCGCAATACCGTACCGAAGGGCTGCCGGTGGCGGCGGCGGCGTTCACCAACCTGTCGCGCGACCATCTCGACTATCACAAGGACATGGCGGAGTATCTCACCGCCAAGCTGCGGCTGTTCGCCGACGTGCTCGATCCCGACGGCACCGCGGTGGTGTGGACCGACGATGCGCATTCGGAGCGGGTGATCGACATCGCGCGGATGCGCGGCAACCGCGTCATGACGGTCGGCGAGCATGGCAGCACGATCCGGCTGATCTCGCGCGAGCCGACGCTGCTCGACCAGAAGCTGGTGGTCGAGGTGGAGGGTGTCGAGCATCGCGTCAGCCTGCCGCTGATCGGCGGCTATCAGGCGGCGAACGCGCTGATCGCCGCGGCGCTGGTGATCGCCACCGGCGGCGACATCGCGACGACGCTGGCCAATCTCTCGCGCCTGCAGCCGGTGCGCGGGCGGCTCGAGCGCGCGGCGATCAGCCGCAGCGGCGCGCCGATCTATGTCGACTACGCCCATACCCCCGACGCGATCGAGGCGGCGATCGCCGCGCTCAAGCCGCACGCGGCGGGGCGGCTGATCCTCGTCTTCGGCGCGGGCGGGGACCGCGATCCGGGCAAGCGCGAGCCGATGGGCGAGGCCGCCGCGGCGGGCGCGGACCTGGTGATCGTCACCGACGACAATCCGCGCGGCGAGGACCCGGCGGCGATCCGCGCCGACATCCTCAAGGGCTGCCCGGGCGCGACCGAGGTCGGCGACCGGCGCGGCGCGATCTTCCTCGCGGTGGGCAAGGCGGGGCCGCAGGATATCGTGCTGATCGCGGGCAAGGGCCATGAGCAGGGCCAGATCGTCGGCGACATGGTGCTGCCGTTCGACGACGTGGCGGTGGCGCGGGAGGCGGCGGCGTGAGCGAGCCTTTATGGACTTCGGGCGAGATCGCCGCCGCGACCGGCGGGACGGCGTCGGCCGAGTTCGTCGCCGATGCGGTCGCGTTCGACAGCCGCGAGGTTGGACCGGGCGCGCTGTTCTTCGCGCTCACCGGCGAGACCACCGACGGGCACAAGTTTCTCGATCAGGCCTTCGCGAGCGGGGCCGCGGGTGCGGTCGTTTCCTCCCAGACGGCGCGCCCGCACATTTTCGTCGGCGACACGATGGTCGCGCTGGAGAACCTTGCGCGGGCGAGCCGCAAGCGCATGGCCGGCACGGTCATCGGCGTCACCGGATCGGTCGGCAAGACCGGCACCAAGGAAGCGCTGTTCGAATGCCTCGAGCGGATCGCGCCGGGCTTCGCGCACCGATCGGTCAAGAGCTACAACAACCATACCGGCGTGCCGCTGAGCCTCGCCCGCATGCCACGCGAGGCGAGGTACGGCGTGTTCGAGATGGGCATGAACCATGCCGGCGAGCTGCTCGCGCTGACCCACATGGTCCGCCCGCACATCGCGCTGGTGACCACGATCGCGCCGGCCCACACCGAATTCTTTCCGAACGAGGAGGCGATTGCCGACGCCAAGGGCGAGATCTTCCAGGGGCTCGAGCCCGGCGGCACCGCGATCGTGCCGTTCGACAGCCCGCATCGTGACCGGCTGATCGCCGCGGCCGAGCCGCATGCCGCACGGATCGTGACCTTCGGCCTCGGCGAGGGCGCTGACGTGCGCGCGGTCGAGATCGTGCCGGGCCAGGCCGGCGGCACCTATGTCACGGCGCAGATCGGGCCCGACCGCACGCTCGGCTTCACGCTGTCGCAGCCCGGCGGGCATTGGGTCGCCAACGCGATGGCGGTGCTGGCGGCGATCGATGCGGCGAGCGGCGACCTCGAGCAGGCCGGGCTCGCGCTTGCCGAGATGGGCGGGCTCGCGGGACGCGGGGCGCGCTTCAAGACGGCGCTCGCGGACGGCGAGGCGCTCGTGATCGACGAGAGCTACAACGCCAATCCGGCTTCGATGCGCGCGACCCTCGCCGTGCTCGCCGAGACGCCTGCCGCGCGGCGCGTGGCGGTGCTGGGCGAGATGCGCGAGCTGGGCGACCAGTCCGACGCCTTCCACGCCGACCTAAGCGAGCCGATCCTCGATGCGGGCGTCGAAGCGTTGCTCCTCGTCGGCGAAGGGATGACGCCGCTTGCCCGGGCGCTTGAGGGGCGGGTCGAATTGGTCCATGTGCCCGACGCCGCTGCCGCGCGCGAGCGCATCGACCAGATGCTCCGCCCCGGCGATGCGGTCCTCATCAAGGGTTCGAACGGAGTCGGGCTGGCGCGGGTCGTCGCGGCGCTGGCGGGAAGGTCATAATGCTTTACGAGATCGCCGAGTGGCTGGGCTTTCCGGGCATCCTCAATCTGATCCGCTATCTTTCGTTCCGCATGGGCGCGGCGGTGACGACGGCGCTGGTGATCGGCCTGATCATCGGCCCGCGCTTCATCGGCTGGCTGCGCGTTCGCCAGGGCAAGGGCCAGCCGATCCGCAGCGACGGCCCGCAGAGCCACCTCGCCAAGCGCGGCACGCCGACCATGGGCGGGCTGATGATCCTGACCAGCCTGTCGCTGGCGGTGCTGCTGTGGATGGACCTTTCCAACCCCTATGTCTGGGCGTGCCTGTTCGTGACGCTCGGCTTCGGGATGATCGGGTTCCTCGACGACTATGACAAGGTGCGCAAGGCGAGCACGGCGGGCGTCTCGGGCCGGATGCGGCTGCTCGGCGAGTTCGTCATCGCGGGCGCCGCCGCCTGGGTGATCACGCAGCAGAACGGCACCGTGCTCTACGTGCCCTTCTTCAGTCAGTTCAGTGTCGATCTCGGCTATTTCTACGTCGCCTTCGCCGCGTTCACGATCGTCGCGTTCGGCAATGCGGTGAACCTGACCGACGGGCTCGACGGGCTCGCGACGATGCCGGTGATCATCGCGAGCATGGCCTTCCTGCTGATCGTCTATCTCGCCGGCAACGCGATCTACGCCAATTATCTCGGCATCCCGCACGTGCCGGGGGCGGGCGACCTCGCCATCTTCTGCGGCGCGATCGTTGGGGCGGGGCTCGCCTTCCTGTGGTTCAACGCCCCGCCGGCGGCGGTCTTCATGGGCGATACCGGCAGCCTCGCGCTCGGCGGCGCGCTCGGCACGATCGCGGTGGTCGCGCATCACGAGCTGGTGCTCGGCATCATCGGCGGCCTGTTCGTGGTCGAGGCGCTCAGCGTCATCATCCAGGTGTTCTGGTACAAGCGCACCGGCAGGCGCGTGTTCAAGATGGCGCCGATCCACCACCATTTCGAGCAGATGGGCTGGAGCGAGCCGACCGTCGTGATCCGCTTCTGGATCATCGCCTTCGTGCTGGCGCTCGCCGGCCTGTCGACGCTGAAGCTGCGGTGATCGTCAGCGCGTCCTGGCGCGGCAAACGCTATGCGGTGCTGGGGCTGGCGCGCTCGGGCGCGGCGACGGTGCGCGCGCTGCTGAGTGCCGGGGCGCGGGTCACGGCGTGGGATTCGAACGAGGCGGCGCGGGCGGCGCTTTCTCCCTCTCCCCTCCGGGGAGAGGGTCGGGGTGAGGGGGCAGGGGTCTCACCGAGCCCATCGCCTGTGGACAGGCCCCTCTCCCAACCCTCTCCCCAAGGGGGAGAGGGCTTGAGCCTCGCCGATCCC
Organism: Sphingomonas sp.; assembly: GCF_039595165.1. Classification (GTDB taxonomy): domain Bacteria; phylum Pseudomonadota; class Alphaproteobacteria; order Sphingomonadales; family Sphingomonadaceae; genus Sphingomonas. Next base: position 2,454 of record NZ_JBCNMA010000132.1, on the reverse strand, counting down.
GTCGAAATCGACCTGACCGGTTTCGCAGGCGTCGCCGTTTCTCCCGGCGTGCCGATCAACCGCCACCCGATCGCGCCGAAGGCGCGCGAGGCCGGCGTCCCTCTGATCGGCGATATCGAGCTGTTCGCGCAGGCGCGTGCCGAGCTGCCGCCCCACAAGGTGGTCGGCATCACCGGCACCAACGGCAAGTCGACCACGACCGCGCTGATCCACCACATCCTCGACACCGCCGGCATCCCCGCGCGGCTCGGCGGCAATATCGGGCTGCCGATCCTGGGACAGGAACCGCTCCCCGAGGGCGGCGTCTACGTGCTCGAGCTGTCGAGCTACCAGATCGACCTGACGCAGAGCCTCGATTGCGACGTCGCGATCCTGCTCAACATCACGCCGGATCATCTCGACCGCTATGACGGGTTCGACGGCTATGCGGCGTCCAAGGCGCGGCTGTTCGCGATGCAATCCAGGGGGCATGCCGCGATCATCGGCATCGGCGACGCGGCCTCGCAGGATATCGCCAGACAGGTGTCGCGCTCGGGCCGCGCCGAGGACCTGACCAAGATCGCGCCGGGCGTGTGCATGGACCAGTCGCGTTGGCCCGCGCTGCAGGGGCCGCACAACGCCCAGAACGCGCTCGCCGCGATCGCCGCGTGCGAGGCGCTGGGCGTCGATCAGGCCAGCATCGACCGCGGCCTCGCGAGCTTCCCCGGCCTGCCGCACCGGATGGAACGCGTCGCGACCAAGAACGGCGTGCTCTACGTCAACGACAGCAAGGCGACCAACCCGACCTCGACCGCCCCCGCGCTGGCGGCGTTCGGACGCATCCACTGGATCCTCGGCGGACAGGCCAAGACCGACGATCTCGACGCGTGCCGCCCGGGCTTCGGCCATGTCGCGCGCGCCTATACGATCGGCGACGCCACCGAGATGTTTGCCGCGCTGCTCGACGGCGAGTTCCCGGTCGAGCGCAGCTTTACGCTCGACGCCGCGGTCAAGTCGGCGGCGGCACAGGCGAAGGCGGGGGAGACGGTGCTGCTGTCGCCCGCCTGCGCCTCGTTCGACCAGTTCAGGGACTATGAGGACCGCGGCGCTCAGTTCCGCGCGGCGGTGGGGGCATTGGAATGACGGACGTGAGGCGCAACCTGCCCGCGGTGCGCAAGCGGGGCTGGCGCGGCAAGGTCGAGGACAAGCTCAGCCGCGGCAGCAATTCGAGCTTCGGCCTGTGGTTCTGGGAGATCGACCGCATCCTGCTGCTGCTCGCGATGCTGCTGATCGGCATCGGGCTGGTCGCGGTTGCAGCCGCCTCGCCCGCCTCGGCGGTGCGCTATTCGGACGGCAATACCCAGTTTGCGTCGATGCACTATTTCTGGCGTCAGGCGATCTGGGTCGGGCTTTCGGTGCCGGTGCTGCTCGTCGTATCGATGTTGCCGGTCAGCCTGGCGCGGCGCATGGCGATCGTCGGCACCGCGGTGTGCATCGTGCTGGTCGCGGCGGCCGCCTTCCTCGGTGCCGAAGTCAACGGCGCGCGGCGCTGGATCGGCTTCGGTTTCGCCTCGGTCCAGCCCTCGGAGTTCCTCAAGCCCTTCTTCATCGTCACCACCGCCTGGTTCCTGTCGATGCGCGCCAAGGACCCAGATCTGCCCGTGATCCCGCTCACCGGCGTGCTCACCGCGCTGGTCGCGGCGCTGCTGATGAAGCAGCCCGATTTCGGCCAGACCATGGTGTTCGGCATGGTGTGGATCGTGCTGCTGATGCTCGCCGGCATCTCCACGCGTGCGATCGGCATGCTCGGCGGGGCGGCGGTCGGCGGCGTGATTGCGGCCTATCTGTTCTACGACACCGCGCGCACGCGCATCGACAGCTTCCTGTTCCCCGATCCCGAGAAGGCGGCGGCGGAGCATTACCAGACCGACATGTCACACGCCGTGCTGACCGCGGGCGGCGCCACCGGCACCGGGCCGGGGGGCGGCTCGGTCAAGTTCAAGCTGCCCGAGGCGCATACCGACTATATCTTCTCGGTCGTCGGCGAGGAGTTCGGACTGATCGCGTGCATCGGCATCGCCATCCTCTACCTCGCGATCATCCTGCGCGTGCTGATCAAGCTGCTCGACGAAGAAGACAATTTTCGCCTGCTCGCCGCGGCGGGACTGGCGGCCCAATTCGGGATTCAGGCGCTGATCAACATGGCGGTGAATACCGGCCTCGCCCCCTCCAAGGGCATGACCTTGCCGTTCATTTCGTACGGCGGATCGTCGATGGTCGCGCTGTCGATCGGGATGGGACTATTGCTCGCCTTCACGCGGCGGAACCCGTATCTCAAACGCTCGCCTTACACGGTTCGAGGGAGCGGTTGATGAGTTCGGCACGGCACTATGTCCTCGCGGCCGGCGGCACCGGCGGACACATGGTCCCGGCGGCGGCGCTGGCGGGCGAGCTGATGCGGCGCGGGCACAAGGT
>NZ_JBCNMA010000131.1:0-9135 GCF_039595165.1 Sphingomonas sp. | reverse complement strand
CCTATCGCCGCGAGAAGGCGATCCGCTCGAGCCTCGAGGCCGAGGTGACCGTGCCCGAGATGCTCCGCCCGGCAAAGGAACTGGCGGAGGTGTTCATCGTCGCCGACGTCAAGCAGCAGGAGGGCGAGGTCACCGTCGCCCGCACCAGCCACGAGAAGTGCGGGCGCTGCTGGCGGCTGCTGCCGGAGGTTGAAGCCGAGGGCGCGCTGTGCCACCGCTGCACCCAAGTAGTTGGATGACGTTCGTTCCATGAATCGCAATCGTACCATCGGCTTCGCGCTCGCCGCGCTGATCTTCGTCGCGGACCAGGCGATGAAGGCGTTCGTGGTCGAGGGGCTCGGCCTCGCCTATCCCGGCGCGTCGAAGGAGATCCTGCCCTTCTTCGACCTGCGCTTCGTCGCCAATATCGGCGTGTCGCTGGGGCTGCTGCCCGCCGACACGCCGACGATGCGCTGGCTGCTCGTCGCGCTGACCGCCGCGATCGCCGCGGGCGTCGCCTGGTGGATGGCGCGCGAGAAGAGCCGGCCGGACATGTTCGCGCTCGCGCTGGTGCTGGGCGGCGCGCTCGGCAACATCGTCGATCGCGTGCGCTTCGGCTATGTCGTCGACTATGCCGACCTGCACTTCGGCGAATGGCGCCCTTTTTTGGTCTTCAATGTCGCCGATGCTGCGATTACCATCGGCGTCGTGATCCTGCTCGTCCGGGCGCTGTTCGTGCGTGACAAACAAAAAGCCGACGCAAATGCCGACGCTGCCCCTGTGGAGAATGCCAATGCGTAAATCCGTGCTGATCGCCGCCATCGGCGGCTCGGCGATGTTGCTCGTGAGCTGCGGCAGCGGCGGGATGTTCAACCGCAAGCGTCCCGACGAGTTCGCCGTGGCGCGCCAGGCGCCGCTGGTGATCCCGCCCGACTTCGCGCTGCGCCCGCCCCAGCCCGGCGCGCCGCGCCCGCAGGATTCGGGCGGGCCCTCGCAACAGGCGCTCGAAGCGCTGTTTGGCGGCCCGGCGCAGCGCAGCGCTTCGGAAGCGGCCGCGGTGCAGGCGGCGGGCGGCAGCAGCGCCGCCGATACCGGGGTGCGTTCCTCGGTCGGCAGCCCCGACACCAATGTCGTCGACAAGGGCAGCACCACCCGCGACATCGTCGCCGCGCCGCAGGGCGACGGGCGCGACGCGCGCACCGGCGCCGGCGCGCCGGCCGCCCCGGCTCCTGCGCCGTCCCCGACGCCCACGCCGCAGAACTGATTCGATCCGACAACGAGAAGGGCGGCCACGCTCGGCGCGGCCGCCCTTTTCATGTCCGGACACAAGGAAGGGGACCGGCCGGCCCCCTTCCCCGGTCGATCAGAACGAAAAGCCGATATAGGCCAGCACGGTCGAGCCGCGCCCGCGGCGCTGCGCGAAATTGCCGATGCCGACGACATCCTCGTTCGAGATGTCGGTATCGACATAGGTCACGCCGCCCTTGATCGGGCCGCCGACCCACTCCGCGCCGACGCTCCAGTCGAAATAGTTGTTGTCGAGCACGCCCGGGACGTTGAGCGAGCCGAGCGAGCCGGCCGAATAGCCGAGATGGCCCTTGAGCGTGATCGGCGTGGTCGGGATGGCGGTCGAGATGTCGCCATAGACATAGAGATTGTCGTCGTTGCCGCCCTTGACGTCGAAGCCGGCCAGGCCGTCCTGCCCGCCCCACGCATAGGCCGCGCCGAGCTTGGTCGAGACCGGGCCGATCGTGTAGGTGATCGCGGCATAGGGCTCGAAGAAGTCGGTCTTGAGGCCCTTGGCGCCGTCCGGATAGAGATAGTAGAGCAGGCCGACATCGAAGCCGACGCCGCTGCTCAGCGTCTTGGTGAAGCCGGCATAGAGGTCGACCTCGGCATCGCCATAGCCGGTGAGCGCGGGCGTGCTGCCGTCGAGGCCGCCGTCGATCGTCGAGGCCCACACGCCGGCATAGAAGCCCGACGAATGGTTGAAGTTGATCGTGCCCTGGATCGCCGGATCTTCGTTGGTCTGGGTGACGCCGCGGAAGCGATAGTCGGTGATCAGCGTGACGCCGCCGGTGACGGCGAGCGCCTCCGGAGCTTCGGTTTCGGCCGCGGCGGGCTCTTCCTGAGCGAAGGCCGGGGTTGCGGTCGCGGCGAGCAGCAGCGCGCCGGCGATGGACTTGGTGAAACGCATGGGATCCCTTTCTCTCTAAACGAGTGGTCCCCACCTGCCAGCAACCGGGACGCCGCCTTGGCTCAGGGCATGCGCCCCGGCGCGGCTATTGCCGTTTGCTGAGCTGAACTTGCCGTATCCCGCTGCGCTGCACAATCATCATTTGCGCGCTCGAGCCAATTGCGCCGCCGCTGTGGCGGCAGCGCAACAACATTGTCACATACGCAACAGTCAGGCGTCTGTCTGGAATGCGCCTTTCGGCGCATTGCGGCACCGGCCCGCTCCCCCACCCGGCCACCCATATGATGTTGCCGCTGGCTGGCCGGGTGGGGGAGCAGGCCGGTGCCGCCTAGAAACGCGCTCTTTGGCGCATTTCCAGACAGACGCTCAGCGCAGCGCGACGATCGCGTCGACCTCGACCGCGGCGCCGCGCGGCAGCGCCGCGACGCCGACCGCGGCGCGGGCATGACGCCCGGCCTCGCCGAACAATTTCTCCATCAGCTCCGACGCGCCGTTGGCGACCTGGGGCTGATCGGTGAAGCCGGGCGTCGAGTTGACGAACACGCCGAGCTTGACGATCCGCTCGACCCGGTCGAACCCGCCCAGCGCCTTGGCGATCTGCGCGACCAGCATCAGGCCGCAGCGCTCCGCCGCCTCCTGGCCATAAGCGAGGTCGCGGTCCTCGCCGAGCCGGCCGGTCATCACCGCGCCGTCCTTGAACGGCAGCTGGCCCGAGATGTGGAGCAGCCCGCCCGCTTCGACCGTCGGCACATAGGCGGCGACCGGCGCCGCGGCTTCGGGCAGCGTCAGGCCGAGTTCGGCGAGCTTGGCGTGGACGCCAGAATCAGTCGGGGTCATTACATCTCTCCCATGTTTTCGAGTTGATCGGCAGGCTGGCCAGCGGCGAAGCGCGCGGAAATCCACGCCTCGGCCTCGCGCCAGTCGTCGATGCGGGCATGCGCGAAGGGCGCGGGCGGCACGTGCGGCGCCATCGCCGGCTCCGACACCATGTGCAGCCGGTGAACATGCGGCGCGTTGCGCGCGACCGATTCGTGATGCTGGGCGAGATCGTCGACGAATACCGCGACGCCCGCGCCATGCTCCTCGACCAGCTGCGCCACCGGACGGCCCTTGCCGCCCTGGTTGCATTCGACGCGGTGGACGATGCCGTGGGTGTCGAGCTGCGCGATGCGCGGCTCGCGGCAATGCTCCTGCAGGTTGGTGAGGATGACGATGTCGGCGGTCCGCGCCAGCGCGGCGAGCGCCTCGCGGGCGTGCGGCACCAGCGTCTGGCGCGCCATCTCGCCCGGGAAGAAGCCGCCGAGAAAGCCCCAGATCTCCTCGACGCTGAGCTGGTCGCCGCTGCGCCGCCTCATCGCATTGGCCCAGTCGTGGTTCGACACGTCGAACTCGACGTCATGGGTCTCGTCGAGCCAGGCGCTGAAATGCCGCACCATGTGCAGCAGCACTTCGTCGCAGTCGCAGATCAACAGCGGCTTCATGGGGTCTCCAGCTTCGCGCGCGCCGCAACCAGCGCCGCGGGTTGGACGCCGAGCGTCTCGGCGCAGGCGATCAGGTCGGGCTCATGCGCCTCGAGGAAACCGAGCACCGCTCCAAGCACATCAGGCTCGGCCGCGCGGGCGCGCAGGTCCGCCGGGGTCAGGCCAGTCACATCGAGCAGCCGCTGCGCGCGGCCGGCGTCGGACACGGTCCAGCCCAGCGCGGCCAGCGCCAATGTGAGCATGTCGTCATTTGTCTCGCCCGCGTGCATCGCCTAGAGCTTTTACGACCTCTGGGGTGGAAAGCTGCGCGTGGCAAAAAGGGTGCTGGTTGTCGAGGACAACGAACTCAATCTCAAACTTTTCTGCGACCTGCTGCGCGCGCACGGCTTCGAAACCTCGCCGGTCCGCGACGGGCGCGAGGCGGTGGCGACCGCGCGCGCGTTCGGTCCCGACCTGGTGGTGATGGACATCCAGCTGCCGCACATCTCGGGCCTCGACATCATCGGGCGGATGCGCGGCGATCCGGCGCTGCGGAGCATCCCGGTGATGGCGGTGACCGCCTATGCCGGACAGGAGGACGAGGCACGGATCAGGGCGGCCGGCGCCAACGCCTATGTCACCAAGCCGATCTCGGTGATGCGCTTCGTCGAAGAGGTGCAGGCGCTGCTATGAAGCGCGCAAACGGAAAAGGCCGCTGAGCGATGCGCCCGCGGCCCTGGATCCCGGATCAAGTCCGGGATGACGTGCGGCGGCTTACGCCGCCGCTTGCGTCACTTGATCTTCGCTTCCTTGAACTCGACGTGCTTGCGCGCGACGGGATCGTATTTGCGGAAGCTCAGCTTCTCGGTCTGGGTGCGCGGGTTCTTCTTGGTGACATAGAAGAAGCCGGTGTCAGCGGTGCTGACGAGCTTGATCTTGACGGTTGTCGGCTTGGCCATCGCCCGAATCCTGCAGTCTGGTTCAAAAGAATAAAGCGGCCGCGCGCTGGCAGGCCGCTGTCAGGGGTGGGCGCATGCCCCGTGAGGCGCGCAATGTCAAGCGCGGAGGCGGATTGGCGAACGCAGTTCGAGGCTGCCGACCTTCCTGAACCCTATTCGTCATTCCCGCGAAGGGGGGAATCCATTGCCGCTGTGTTCGCGGCTGTTGTCGACAGGCCAGCCAGAATGGATTCCCGCCTGCGCGGAAATGACGATGAGACGAATTCAAACCACTTCACCACCGGCCGATTAGCAGCCTGTTAACCATAGAGGGCGCAGCGTTCGCCCATGTCGCCGGGGAGAAGCGCGATGGGGAACGCACGCAACTGGGTGCTGGCAAGCGAGCTGAGCCACCGAATCGATTCGCTCGACGCGCGCGCGGCACATGCGGCGACCGCCGATCTGGCGGCCGATCTCGATGCGATCCGCCGAATCGCGCTCGCCAACGGCATTACGCCTGCCCTCCCCGTGGTCCATGCGCTCGAAGCCGCGCTGGCGGCGGGGCAGCGCGGGCCGATGATCGCCGGCGGCCTGTCGCTGCTGCGCGACGCGGTCGGCTGCGGCCGCGACGATGCGCGCACCGGCGCGGCCTTCGCCGCCGCCTGTGCTATCCGATTGGCCTGATGGACTCACTCGTCCCCGCCTTCATCGCGGTGCTGCTCACTCAGTCGGGCGACCGCTCGCCCTGGCTGGTCGCGCTCCTCGCCGACCGCTTCGGCAAGCCGTTGCTGGTCGCGCTCGCAGCGGGGCTCGCGCACGCCGCCGGCAATGCGGTCGCGGCGACCGGCGGCCTGCTGATCGCGCCGATGCTGACCCCCAACGCCAGACAGCTCCTGCTCGCGCTCGCGCTGGGGTTCGCGGCGATGGGCGCGCTGTGGCGCCTTAAGCCGCCCGATCGGCTCGAAGGCTGGAAGCTCGGCGCGTTCCTGACCCCGCTGTTCGGCGTGTTCATTCTCGCCGCGGGCGATACCACGCAATTCTTCACGCTCGCCTTCGCCGCGCAAGGCCCCGCGCCGGCGCTCGCCGCAGCGGGCGCGACCATGGCAGTGCTCGTCGTCAACACCGCCGCGGCGGTGATGGGCGAGGCGGCGTGGCGCAAGCTGCCGGTGCGGGCCTATCGCATCGGCTTCGGCCTGGTCTGCCTCGTCGCCGCCCTCATCCTCGCGCTCGGGGCGCTGCGCCTGATCTAGCACGTCGATTGCTCTGATCGGGCATTTTGCGGCGCGACAGCGGACCCTATATGGCAAGGGATCGTTCCATTGCCGACTCAACCGATGGGGACCTATCATGGCCGAACCGAACGCCGCGCTGAAGACGCCGACCGACCTCAACCGCAACGACACCAAGACCGTCGCGCAGGCGCTGAACGGCATCCTGGCGGACAGCTATGCGCTGTACTTCAAGACCAAGAATTTCCACTGGCACGTCTCGGGCCCGCATTTCCGCGACTATCACCTGATGCTCGACGATCAGGCGGCGCAGATCCTGGCGACCACCGACGCGATCGCCGAGCGCGTGCGCAAGACCGGCAACGCCACGCTGCGCTCGGTCGGCGACATTTCGCGCCACCAGACGATCGAGGACAATGACAAGGAGTTCGTCGCGCCCGACGCGATGCTGGCCGAGCTGCGCGAGGACAATCTCAAGCTGATCGCGCTGCTGCGCGAGGCGAAGGAAATCGTCGACGAGGCCAAGGACAACGCGACCAGCGGCATCCTCGACGAATGGACCGATCAGGCCGAGGAACGCGCCTGGTTCCTGTTCGAAGCCAGCCGCAAGGGGTGAGGCACGATAACTCCTCCCCCTGAGGGGGAGGTGGCACCGCGCAGCGGTGACGGAGGGGTATTCTCCACCAGCAGTGACGCCAGTGGTGAGCTACCCCTCCACCAGCTTCGCTGGTCCCCCTCCCCCTCCCGGGAGGAATGGCGTTAGTGGGGCGTCGGCGCGTCCCGGCGGATCAGCTGCGCCTCCTTGAGCTCGGCCCACAACGCCACCGGGATCGGCTGGGCCATGAGCGCAAGCGCATCTTCGACCTGGCGGACAGAGCCCATCCCCGGCACCACCGACGCGACTTGCGGGTGCGCGAGCGGGAATTGCAGCGCGGCCGCGGCGAGGGGCACGCCATGGCGCGCGCAGCTATCCTCGATCGCGCCGACACGTTCGACGATCGCGGGCGGCGCCGGCTCGTAGTTGAAGTTGGGGATCGCGCCGCCGTGGCGCACGCCCTTGGCGAGGATGCCGCTATTGTACGGCCCGGCGACCACCAGTCGCACGCCGCGCTGCTCGCAGAGCGGCAGCAGGTCGTCGAGCGGGTCCTGCTCGAGCAGGGTATAGCGCCCGGCGAGCATGATCAGGTCGATCTCGCCTTCGCCCAGCATCTCGATGCACACCGCGGTCTCGTTGACCCCCAATCCGATCGCGCCGACCGCGCCCGAATCGCGCAGCTCGCGCATCGCGCGATAGCCGCCGTCGAGAAACTCGCGGAACCGCCGGGGATGCGCATCGCCATGCGCGAAGCCGCCGACGTCGTGCGCGTAGAGGATGTCGATCCGGTCGCGCCGCAGCCGCGCGAGGCTGCTTTCGTACGAGCGCATCACCGCGTCGTAGCTGTAGTCGAACACGCTCTCATAGGGCTCGGGCGAGACGAACGCCTGACGCGCGACCGTCAGGTCGGCATCGGGCCGCGGGTCGAGCCGCCGGCCGACCTTGGTCGAGACGATCGCGGTCTGCGCCGGATCGAGCTCGGCCAGCGCCGCGCCCAGCCGCTTCTCGCTCAGCCCGAAGCCGTAATGCGGCGCGGTGTCGAAATAGCGGATGCCCGCGTCCCACGCTCGCGCCACGACTTCGCGCGCCTGCGCGTCGGGCACCGCGCGATAGAGATTGCCGATCGACGCCGCGCCGAAGGCGAGATCGCCCAACTCGATCATGCGAGCGTCCGGATGTCGCCGGTCGCGATCCCGCTGCTGTCCTTCGCCACGATCGCGGCCTCGCGCGGCTTGTCGGACACCAGCCCGTCGATGATCGCGCCCTCGACGTTGCGCAACGCCACGGTCGGCCGCGCATCCGCCTTCTCGACGCTGAAGCGGCAGTCCTTGATCGTCAGCCTTTTGGCATGGCGCGCCCAGAAGCCGGATGCGGGCAGTGTCTTGAGGTAGCTCACCTCGAGGCTGGTCTCGCGGCGATATTCGGGCTCGCGCGCCGCGTCCGCCGCAGTGCCGCCGCCCGGCGAATGGACCTCGACGCCATGGAAGGTTACATCCTCGATCGGCCCGTCGGCAAAGCCCTCGACCCCGCACGGCTCGCGCCAGTCGCCGCCCGAGACCTGCACATCCTCGAAGCGGATGCGGCGGATCTTGCCGACCGGCGTGCCCTTGGGCGCGCGCATGCGGGCGCCGTGGTGAACGAACAGCGGGTGGTTGACCGGACCGCGCAGCGTGATCCCGCTCACCGACACATCCTCCATCGTGCCGCCATCGACGATGCCGATCAGGATGCCGCGGCTGTTGGTGCAGATGCAATCGGCGATGCGCACGTTGCGGAAGCCGCCGACGGTCTCGGTGCCCATCTTGATCCGCCCGAGCACGCCATTGCCGTCGGGCGAGCCGTAATCGGACAGGCGGTAGCTGCCGTCGAGCAGCGAGCCCATCAGGTACCCGCTGGTCTTGCAGCCCTGGACGAGGATGTCCTCGCAGATCACCTTGCGGCCGAGCGCGCCGCTGCTCTTGAGCACGATCGCATCGTCCTTGGGCGCGTTGACCGTGCAGTTGAGCACGCGCACGTCGCGGCAGCAGTCGATGTCGATCCCGTCGCGGTCGGTGTCGATCACCACGCCGTCGACCGCCATGTTGCTGCAGCCATGCGCGATGATGCCGAAATGGCCAGCCTGCAGGATGGTGAAATCCTGCAGCCGCACGTTGCGGCAGTTCATCAGGCCGATCGTCTTGTTGGCGCGCCCGACCTGCTCGGCTTCCTTTGGATCGCGCAGCATGAGTTCCTTGGGGCTGATCCCCAGCGCCTTGGCCGACTTCCAGTGCTCGCGCTGCCACCAATGGTCCCCCGGCCCCTCGCGGTCGAGGCCGAGGCCGTGGAGCATGCCCGGCCCGACCACGCCGATGTTCGACGCGCCGTCGGCATAGATCAGGCTGTTGTGGACATGGGTGATCCCGAAATCCTGGAACTGCTCCTCCAGATAATTCTCGGGCGGATCGTAGTTGCGGCCGTGGATGTCCGGGTTCGCCGCCTCGATCACCGCGCCGGCGGACAGCGCCAGCGTGACATTGTCGAGCAGCCGGATCGAGAAGCTGAGGTAGCGCCCCGGCGGCACCAGCACCACGCCCCCGCCGCGCTTCGCCGCGGCCTTGACCGCGCGGTTGATCGCCGGGCTGTCGATCGTGCGGCCGTCGCCGCGCGCGCCATGCTTGCGAATATCCTCGATTCCGCCATGGTCCAGCGCGGCCTGGGCATAGGCCGGCGTGCCGAGCAGCAGTGCGAGGAGTCCGAG
>NZ_JBCNMA010000130.1:0-9250 GCF_039595165.1 Sphingomonas sp. | reverse complement strand
GCTTCGCCCGCCAGAGGATGCGCTGCGGGCAGGGCGAGCACATAGGCTTCGCTGCGCAGCGCCTCGGTCTCTGGCTCGCCATGCGTCGCGGTCAGCGCGAGGTCGATGCGGCCCCGTGCGAGATGCTGCGACAGCGCCGCGGCATTGCCCTCGACCAGCTCGATCGCCAGCCGCGGCGCGGTCCGCGCCGCGCGCGCCGCGAACGCCGCGAGATCGGCGGTGGCGAGCGTCGTCAGCACGCCGAGCCGCAGCGTTCCCGCCGCGGCGATCTCCCCGACCGACGCCTGCGCCAGGTTGAACTCGCGCTCGATCCGCCGCGCATGCACGGCGAAGCGCGCGCCAGCCTCGGTCAGCTCGACTCGCTGGCTGTTGCGGCGGAACAGCCTGGCGCCGGTCTCGCGTTCGAGCTTGGTGATGCCGGCCGAGAGCGTCGGCTGCGAGACATTGACCTGCGCGGCCGCCGCGGTGAACGTACCGCTATCGATGACGGCGAGGAAATAGCGCAGCAGGTAGCGGTCGATCATAGATGCGGTCTATGTTCTTCCGCGCCGCCTTTCAATTTTTCTCCGCGGCGATCACTCGCTAAGCTGGGCCCAAAATCCCAGGAGAGCCCGATGAGCCTGCCCCAGATGGATTTCGCGCTCGGCGAGACCGCGGAGATGATCCGCGACACCACGCAGCGTTTCGCCAAGGAGCGGATCGAGCCGCTCGCCGCGCGCATCGATGCCGAGGACTGGTTCCCGCGCGACGAGCTGTGGCCGGCGATGGGCGAGCTCGGCCTGCACGGCATCACCGTCGAGGAGGAATATGGCGGGCTCGGCCTCGGCTATCTCGAACATGTCGTCGCGTGCGAGGAAGTCAGCCGCGCCTCGGCCTCGATCGGCCTCAGCTACGGCGCGCACTCCAACCTTTGCGTCAACCAGATCCGCCGCTGGGCCTCGCCCGAGCAGAAGGCGAGGTACCTCCCCAAGCTGATCTCGGGCGAGCATGTCGGCAGCCTCGCCATGTCCGAAGCGGGCGCCGGGTCGGACGTCGTCAGCATGAAGCTGCGCGCCGAGCATCGCGGCGACCGCTACATCCTCAACGGGACGAAATTCTGGATCACCAACGCCGCCTATGCCGACACGCTGGTCGTCTACGCCAAGACCGGCGAGGGTAGCCGCGGCATCACCACCTTCCTGATCGAAAAGGACATGCCGGGCTTCAGCATCGGGCAGAAGATCGACAAGATGGGCATGCGCGGCTCGCCCACCGCCGAGCTGGTGTTCGACGATTGCGAGGTGCCCGAGGAGAACGTCATGGGCCCGCTCAACGGCGGCGTCGGCGTGCTCATGAGCGGCCTCGACTATGAGCGCACCGTGCTCGCGGGTATCCAGCTCGGCATCATGCAGGCCTGTCTCGACGTGGTGCTCCCATATTTGCGCGAGCGGAAACAGTTCGGCCAGGCGATCGGCAGCTTCCAGCTGATGCAGGCCAAGGTCGCCGACATGTATGTCGCGCTCAATTCGGCGCGAGCCTATGTCTATGCTGTCGCGCAGGCGTGCGACGCGGGCAAGACGACGCGCTTCGACGCCGCGGGCGCGATCCTGCTCGCCAGCGAGAACGCCTTCAAGGTCGCGGGCGAGGCGGTGCAGGCGCTGGGCGGCGCGGGCTATACCAAGGACTGGCCGGTCGAGCGCTTCCTGCGCGACGCCAAGCTGCTCGACATCGGCGCGGGGACCAACGAAATCCGCCGCATGCTGATCGGCCGCGAGCTGGTCGGCGCGGCGTGATGCCGCAGGCCGCCGGGCTGGTTCCAGCGCTCGCCGCGGGGACCGCGCTGTTCGAGCATCTCTATCGGCCGGTGACCAGCGGGCGGTGGGAGCTCCATGCTCCCGCGACCGTGCTGACGCGCGGTTATTGGAGCCCGCCCGGCCTTCATACCGTGTCGGCGCTCACGCGCGACGGCGAGACCTGGATGTCGCTCACCCCGCTCGAGTTCGAGAGCCAGGGGATCGGCGTTGCGCTCGCCTCCGGTCATGTCGCGGTGCTCGGCCTCGGCATGGGCTGGTCCGCCGCCGCCAGCGCGCTGCGCGAGGAGGTCACCGCCGTGACCGTGGTCGAGCGCGACCCCGATGTCATCGCCATGCACCGCGAGCTCGACCTGTTCGCGCGGCTGCCGGGCGGGGCGGGGGACAAGGTCCGCATCGTCTCCGGTGACGCGTTCGACTGGCGCCCGGACGCGCCGGTCGACCTGCTGATGCCGGATATCTGGCTCCCGCTGGTCAGCGACGGCCGCGTCGCGGAGGTGCAGCGGATGCAGGCCAATGTCGGGGCGAAGCTCGTCTATTTCTGGGGACAGGAAATGGAGGTCGCCCGTCACGCCCGCGCCGCCGGCCGGGCGCTCGACGCCGAGGGCATTCGCTCTACCGTCGCCGATTTCGGCTTGCCGCTGATCGGCCCCGAATTGCCCGATTATTCCGAATGCGTGGCCGCCGCGTCCGAGGCGTGGATGCGTGACCGCTGGCTCCCCGCGGAGGCCGCGGCGTGACTCACTTTCCGACGAACAGGAACGCCACGCCCGCCATGATGCACGCGAACGCCGCGGCGTGGCGCCAGTGCAGTGCCTCGCCGAGCACGGTCACCATGAACAGGCCGAACACGATCAGCGCGATCGCCTCCTGCGCGATCTTGAGCTGGCCCGGCGTCCAGCCGGCGAGATATCCGACGCGGTTGGCGGGGACGGCGAAGCAATATTCGGCGCCGGCGATCAACCAGGAGATCAGGATGACGGTGACGAGCGGCTTCTCCAGCCCGCCTTTGCCGAGATGCCAGTACCAGGCGATGGTCATGAGGATATTGGATGCGATGAGCAGCAGGATGGTCGGCATGATGTCTCCCTTTGCACCGCTGTGCGCGACCCGCGCGGGAGCCGCAAGGTGAGCGCTCCGGTGCTCAAGTCCGCGCTGTCCGCCGAGGACGAGACCTTCCGCGCAAATGCTGCGCACAATCGCGCGCTGGCCGAGCGGCTCCGTGCCGATGTCGCGCAGGCCGCATTGGGGGGCAACGAGAAGTCGCGCGAGCGCCACACCGCGCGCGGCAAGCTGCTCCCGCGCGAGCGCGTCGAGCGGCTGCTCGACCCCGGCGCGCCCTTTCTCGAGATCGGCCAGCTCGCCGCCTGCGACATGTACGAAGGCGAGGTGCCCGGCGCCGGCATGATCGCCGGCATCGGCCGGGTCTCGGGCCGCCAGTGCATGATCGTGTGCAACGACGCGACGGTGAAGGGCGGCACCTACTATCCGATGACGGTCAAGAAGCACCTGCGCGCGCAGGAGATCGCGGAGGCCAATCGCCTGCCGTGCATCTACCTGGTCGACAGCGGGGGCGCGAACCTGCCGCATCAGGCGGAAGTATTTCCCGACCGCGACCATTTCGGCCGCATCTTCTTCAACCAGGCCAACATGTCGGCCAAGGGCATCCCCCAGATCGCCTGCGTGATGGGCAGCTGCACCGCGGGCGGCGCGTACGTCCCGGCGATGTCGGACGAGAGCGTGATCGTCCGCAACCAGGGCACGATCTTCCTCGCCGGCCCGCCGTTGGTGAAGGCCGCGACGGGCGAGGAGATCAGCGCGGAGGATCTCGGCGGCGGCGACCTTCACGGCCGCAAGTCGGGCGTGGTCGACCATGTCGCCGAGAATGACGAGCATGCGCTGACCATCGTCCGCGACATCGTCAGCCACCTGCCGCGAGACCGCGGCCCGGACATCGCGATCCAGGAGCCGCGCCCGCCCAGATTCGACGCCGAGGAGCTCTACGGCATCGTTCCCACCGACGTGCGCGCGCCCTATGACGTGCACGAGGTGATCGCGCGCCTCGTCGACGGCTCGGAGTTCCACGAGTTCAAGGCGCTCTACGGCTCGACCCTGGTCTGCGGATTCGCGCATATCTGGGGCATTCCCGTCGCGATCCTCGCCAACAACGGCGTGCTGTTCAGCGAGAGCGCGGTCAAGGGCGCGCACTTCATCGAGCTCGCCTGCCAGCGCCGCATCCCGCTGCTGTTCCTCCAGAACATCTCGGGCTTCATGGTCGGCGGCAAGTACGAGGCGGAGGGAATCGCCAAGCACGGCGCCAAGCTGGTGACCGCGGTCGCCACCGCGAGCGTGCCCAAGGTCACGGTGCTGATCGGCGGCAGCTTCGGCGCGGGCAATTACGGCATGTGCGGCCGCGCCTATTCGCCGCGCTTCCTGTTCAGCTGGCCCAACAGCCGGATCAGCGTGATGGGCGGCGAGCAGGCCGCCTCCGTCCTCGCCACCGTCCACCGCGACGCCGACAGCTGGACGCCCGAGCAGGCCGAGTCGTTCAAGGCGCCGATCCGCCAGAAGTACGAGGACGAGGGCAACCCCTGGCACGCCACCGCGCGCCTGTGGGACGACGGCATCATCGACCCGGCGCAGACCCGCGACGTGCTTGGCCTCGCCTTCGCGGCGTGCCTGAACGCGCCGGTAGAAGAGGGGACGCGCTTCGGCGTGTTCCGGATGTGACGATGGAGACACGACCATGATCGCATTGATCCCGCTGTTGCTCCTCGCTGCCCCAACGCCGGAGCGGCCGCCCGCAAACGCCGAGGAAGAGGCGGTGATGGCGCCGGTCGAACGGCTGCTGGGCGCGATCGCGACGCGCGATGCCGCGGCGATGCTGCAGGCGGGGCGGTCTGACGGCAAGCTGACCGGCGTGACGGAGAGGCCGGACGGGACGCGTTCCATCCGCAGCCTCACCTTGGCCGAGTTCAGCCAACTCATCGCATCCGGCAAGGAGCGCGTCGAGGAGCGCAGCGGGCTGCCCTCGATCAAGGTCGATGGCGACGTTGCGATGGTGTGGGCGCGTTACACCTTCTTCCTCGAAGGCAAGATCCGCCATTGCGGCGTCAATCATTTCGACCTGGTTCGTGAGGCCGGAACTTGGAAGATCCTCAACATCACCTGGTCGCAACGGACCACCGGCTGCGAAGGCTGGGTGTGACCCCCGTCAACGCCCCCGATGCCCCGCAGCCCGGCGGCGGTTATTCGCAGGCTGCGCTGGTCGAGCAGGGCAAGTCGCTGCTCTTCGTCAGCGGCCAGATCCCGGTCGACGCCGCCGGTGAAGTTCCCGCCGATTTCGCCGCGCAGTGCCGTCTGGTGTGGCGCAATATCGCAGCGCAGCTCGCCGCCGCGGGAATGGATCTCTCGCACCTCGTCAAGGTCACCACCTTCCTGAGCGATCGCCGCTATCGCGAAGAAAATTCCGCGATCCGCCGCGAGACGCTGGACGGTCACCTCCCGGCGCTGACGGTGATCGTCTGCGACATCTACGACCCGCAATGGCTGCTCGAGATCGAGGCGGTGGCGGCGAAGTGAGGGGCGGGGCGGGTACCGCAGCGGCCGCGCTGGCGCTGCTCGCCGGCGCATCGGCGGCGCCGGACGATCTCGGGCGCTGGACGCCGGACGCGATCTCGACCACCGGCTATGAGGCCAGCCCGACCTTCTCCCCCGATGGGCAGGAGCTGATCTACCTCGCCGCCGACGCCAGTTTCCGTGGCTGGCGGCTGCTGAGCTCGCGCTGCGCGGATGGCGGGTGGAGCAAGCCGGTGCCGCCGTCCTTCGCCGGTGCGCCCGGCACGTTCGATGCCGATGCGGGTTACACGCCCGACGGCAAGGGCGTCTATTTCGTCTCGACCCGCCACGATCCGAAGGGCGAGGATTTCGACATCTGGTACGTCGCGCGCCGCGCCGGCGGCGGATGGGGCGAGCCGGTGCGGCTGCCCGCGCCGGTCAACTCGCCGCAGTCCGAGCTGCTCCCGCGCGTCGATGCCGCGGGCAACCTCTATTTCGGCTCCTCGCGCCCGGGCGGATTCGGGCAGGGGGACATCTATGTTGCGCGGCAAGCGCCCGGCGGCGCGTGGCGCGTGCGCAACCTCGGCGCACCGGTCAGCACCGCGGCGAACGAATATGAGGCGGAGATCTCGCGCGACGGCAACACGCTGATCCTCGTCGCCGATCGCGGCGACCGCTCGCACCTCTATCATTTCCGCAGGCAGGACGGTGTGTGGCGCGAGCTCGGAAGGATCCCCGCGCGCACCGACGTGTTTCAAGTCGGCCCGCTGCTCTCGCCCCGGGCCGAGCGCCTGCTGTTCGCGCAGGCGTCGCCCGACCGCTCGGGCGAAATCTACCTCGCCGATCTCAAGCCGGGCAGCCGCGAGGCCTGGCCCCCACGATGCGCCCCAGCAGGAACTCAGCCATGATCCAGTCCCTCCTCATCGCCAACCGCGGCGAGATCGCGTGCCGCATCATCCGCACCGCGCGCAAGCTCGGAATTCGCGCCGTCGCGGTCTATTCGGACGCCGACGCCAATGCGCTGCACGTGCGCGAGGCCGACCAGGCAGTGCATATCGGCGGCTCCCCCGCACGCGAATCCTACCTGATCGGCGAGCGCATCATCGCCGCCGCGCAGCAAACCGGGGCCGAAGCGATCCACCCCGGCTACGGGTTCCTCTCGGAGAATGCCGACTTCGCCGAGGCGGTGATCGCCGCCGGGCTGATCTGGGTCGGACCCAATCCCGCCAGCATCCGCGCGATGGGGCTCAAGGATGCCGCCAAGAAGCTGATGCAGGACGCGCGCGTCCCGGTCACGCCCGGCTATCTCGGCGAGGACCAGTCGCTCGAGCGCCTCCAGCGCGAAGCCGACAAGATCGGCTATCCCGTGCTGATCAAGGCGGTCGCCGGCGGTGGCGGCAAGGGCATGCGCCGCGTCGATGCCGCAGAGGAGTTCGCCGATGCGCTCGCCAGCTGCCAGCGCGAGGCCGCTTCGTCGTTCGGCGACGATCGCGTGCTGATCGAGAAGTACATCCTCGCCCCGCGCCATATCGAGGTGCAGGTGTTCGGCGACACCCACGGCAACATCGTCCATCTGTTCGAGCGCGACTGCTCGATGCAGCGCCGCCACCAGAAGGTGATCGAGGAGGCCCCCGCGCCCGGCATGGACAAGCAGGCGCGCTTCGCGGTGTGCGAGGCGGCGGTGAAGGCGGCGCGCGCGGTGAACTATGTCGGCGCGGGCACGATCGAGTTCATCGCGGACGCCAGCCACGGCCTCCACGCCGACCGCATCTGGTTCATGGAGATGAACACGCGGCTCCAGGTCGAGCATCCGGTGACCGAGGAGATCACCGGCGTCGATCTCGTCGAATGGCAGCTGCGCGTCGCCTCGGGCGAGCCGCTCCCGCTGCGCCAGGAGCAGATCGCGATCAACGGCCACGCGATCGAGGCGCGGCTCTATGCCGAGGATCCGGCGAGGGGATTCCTGCCCTCGACCGGCAAGCTCGAAGTGCTCGACTTCCCGGGTGACGCACGCGTCGATACCGGCGTGGAGGCGGGATCGGTGATCTCGCCTTTCTACGATCCGATGATCGCCAAGCTGATCGTCCATGGCGAGCAGCGCGACGAGGCGATCGCGATGCTCCGCGCGGAGCTGAGCCAGCTCACCGTGTGGCCGGTCCGCACCAATGCCGGCTTTCTGTTCCGCTTGCTCGGCGACGGGGCGTTCGCGCAGGGGCAGCTCGACACCGGCCTGATCGAGCGGCGCGGCGAGGATCTCACTTTCGATCCGTTGCCGACCGCTGCGGATCTGACGCACGCCACCTACTGGCTCGAGCAGGATATGCCGGGCGAGACCGCGCATATCGCGCATGGCCTGGACGGGTTCCGGCTCAATCGCGCGCCGGTAGCCGCGCGCGCGGTCAGCGTGAATGGCGAGCGGGTGACGTTCGAAGCCGATCATGGCGATCTCTCGTCGCATTTCTATCCGCACGAACGCGACGGAAGTGCGTTGCTCGTGCATGGGGGCGCGACCTTCCGCGTGAGCGAGGCCCGCACCGACGGCGCCGCGGGTGCTGCCGCCGGCGACGGCTCGATCCTCGCGCCGATGCCGGGCCGCATCGTTTCGGTCGAGGTGGCCGAGGGACAGGTGGTCAGCGCGGGGCAAAAGCTGCTGGTGCTCGAGGCGATGAAGATGGAGCAGGCGCTGACCGCGCCGTTCGACGGTATCGTCGAGACGCTCGCTGCGACGCCCGGGGCGCAGGTCCAGGTCGATGCGCTGCTCGCGAAGGTCGCGAAGGCGGAGTAGGCCTAGCTCGCCGGGTCGTACATGAACTCGCGGAGTTCCTGCGCGCACCGGCAGGCGACCGCGATCCTGCGCGCCCATTCGACCGCTTCCTCGCGAGTCGGCACCTCGAGCACGGTGAAGCCGCCCTTGAGGTCGCTGCCGGGATAGATGTCAGGCGAGACCGACCCGTCGGCGGCGACCAGCACCGGATCGACTCCCTCGTCGATCCCGCCGCCGAACACATAGACGCCGGCTAGCTTGGCCTCCTCGATCACCGCATGCGCGTCGTTGGACACGGCCGGCATGTCCTCGTCCGCGACCTGCATCGCTTCGCTCGGGAACGAGATGAGATATTTGGTCATGCCGGGACGATGCTCCGCAAATTGACATCTCGTTCAAAATTGAACTGCGTTTCCACCTTGGTCCATCCCTATCAAGCACGAACGTGATTCTATCCCATTTGGTTCGTGTAGGAAAGGTCGCGCAGTTTCATATGGTTATTTCGTGGCTTAGCGCGAACCCGCGATCGGAGCTGGGGCGCGATGGAGCCGGAGCGTCGGCTGCGCGGCGGAAGCGAAAGTGGAACATGTCGTGGACGAAGTTGGCGAACCGGGGCGGGCGCGATTCCGCGTTGCCGGGCGCAAGCGCGAGCATGTCGATGCCGAAAGATGCGCCGCCGCCGCGGCGGATGCGCTATTCCCGCCAGCTCTTGTCGATCCGGTCGACCAGCCGGACCATCGCCGCGAAGTCCGCCGCGCCCGGCGCGATCGAGGCCTGCGCCATGTGCAGGTCGCGCTGGTGCACCGCGACGACCTCGTCGGAGACCTTGAGCGGGGTGCCCATCGAGAGCGTGGCGAGCTGGATCTCGCATGCGCGCTGCAGCGCCCAATGCTTGACGAACGCCTCGGGCAGGGTGCGGCCCATCGCGACGATGCCGTGGTTGCGCAGCAGCATCATGCGCTTGTCGCCGAGATGCGCGACCAGCCGCTCGCCTTCCTCGTCGCGCACCGTGACGCCCTCGAAATCGTGATAGGCGATCTGCCCGGCGAAGTTGCAGGCGTAGAAGTTGATCGGCTGCAGCCCGCCCTCGAGGCTGCTCACCGCCATCCCGGCGGTGGTGTGGGTGTGCATGATGCAG
>NZ_JBCNMA010000129.1:0-9261 GCF_039595165.1 Sphingomonas sp. | reverse complement strand
TGAAGGGAGAGGGACATGCGGACGGCCTGGATCGCGCTTTCGGCGGTGGCGCTATGGGGCTGCGCGCCCAGAGCAGAGATGCCCGCACCGGCTCCCGCGCCCGCCGCGCAGGACGAGGCCCGGCTGTGCCAGGTCGGCGCCGCGGTGCTGTTCTGGTCGCAGGAGGAGCGGCTCAGGAACTTCCCCGCGATGGAGAAGATCTTCCCCGGCAACACGGTCAGGGCGGGCGGCAAGGTACGGCCGCTCCCCGACGGCGCGCCGCTGCCGCTTGCCGAGGCGGAGGTCGATGCCTTCATGAAGGCGCAGAGCGTCGCCGGGCTGATCGTGCTGCAGGACGGCAAGGTGCGGCTCGAGCGCTATGCGCTGGGTTATTCGCGCGAGGGACGGTGGACGAGCTTCTCGGTCGCCAAGTCGGTGACCTCGACGCTGGTCGGTGCGGCGATCAGGGACGGCTATATCAAGTCGCTCGACGAGCCGGTGACCAAGT
The DNA here is from genome assembly GCF_039595165.1 of Sphingomonas sp. Taxonomy (GTDB): domain Bacteria; phylum Pseudomonadota; class Alphaproteobacteria; order Sphingomonadales; family Sphingomonadaceae; genus Sphingomonas. The sequence continues at coordinate 8,774 of NZ_JBCNMA010000129.1, read as the reverse complement.
ACATCCCGGACCTTGCCGGTGCCGGCTATGACGGCGTCACGATCAAGCAGCTGCTGACGATGACTTCGGGCGTCAAGTGGAACGAGGACTATACCGACCCCAACAGCGACGTCGCGCGGATGTTCGCCGAGGCGGTGCCGGCGGGGCAGGACCCGACCGTCGCCTATATGCGCAAGCTGCCGCGGGTCGAGCAGCCGGGCGCCAAGTTCGTCTACAAGACCGGCGAGACCAATTTGATCGGCGTGCTCGTGCGGCGCGCGACAGGCAGGAAGCTGGCCGACTATCTCAGCGAGAAGGTGTGGCGGCGCTACGGCATGGAGCGCGATGCGTTCTGGATGACCGACCAAAGCGGCGCGGAGGTGAGCGGCTGCTGTCTCTCGGTCTCGCTGCGCGACTATGCGCGGATCGGACAGCTGACGCTCGACGGCGGCAAGGGGATCGTGCCCGAGGGCTGGTTCGCCGACGCCACCAGGACTCACGCGACCTTCCCCGGCGGCGGCTATGGCTATCAGTGGTGGACGCTGCCCGGCGGCTTCTATGCCGCGCAGGGCATTTTCGGGCAGGTCATCCTGGTCGACCCGGCGACCAGGCTGGTGATGGTCGCCAGCAGCGCCTGGCCCAAGGCGACCGATACCGACATGCGCAATGCGCGGCTCGCCTTCGCGCTCAAGGTGCTCGACGCGGCGAAGAAATAGCGATCAGGTGCGCAGCCGCTCGATCGCCTGGGCGAGCGCGACGTAGAGCTTGCCCATGTCGGAGGAGAGCAGGGTCACGCCGAGCGGCGAGCCGTCGCGCAGCGCGAGCACCTGGCGCAGCATCGCCTCGAAATCGTGGATGTAGCGGTTGACCTGCTCGCGGAAGCCGGGATCGGCGTCGTAGAGCGCGGCGATCTCGCGCGCCTCGCCGGTGTCGAGCAAGCGCACCGCGCGGCGCGTGAACACGCCGCGATCGCCCTTGAGATAGGCCGCCCAAGCGCTATCCGAGACTTCGTGCGCGAACGCCTTGGTGATGTCGATCGCGGCGGAGTTGAGCGCTTCGACCAGCAGCGAGACGCGGCGGGCGAAATTGTCGCGGTCCGCCTCCTCGTGCTCGGCGCGGGCTTCCTCGATGCGGCGCTCGACCGCAGCGGAGGCTTCGCCGATGCTGATCATCTGCTGAGTCAGCCGCTCCGAGGCGCGGCCCGCGGTGGTGACCGCCGTCTCGGCGACCTGGCTCAGCTCGACGAGCTGCTGGCGCACGCCCGCATCGATCGCGCGGCGCATCGCGGTGCTGCCGGCTTCCTCCAGCCGGCGCTCGGCCTCGGGGACGAGGCCGGCGAGCGTGGCGCGTGCCTGGTCGGAGGCGGCGCTGGCGGTCTCGCGGATGCGGAGCAGGGCGTCGACCAGCTGCGGCGCGGCCTCGTCGGCGAAGCGGCGGGCATTGGCGATGGCGCGGTCGACGATCTCCTCGAGCTGGTCGGTCTTGGCGTGACCGGATTCGAGGCTCTCGAGGAGCGACGCCTGAGTCTTGGCGAGCGTGTCGCGCTGCTTGGCGACGACGTCGGCGATCGCCTCGATCGCGTCGTGCGTGCTCTCGGCGGCGGTGACGAGCGCGAGCAGCTCGGGCTTGGCGCCGGCGATGACCCGGCGGGTCGCGCCGATCCGCTCGTCGAGCCGGGCGAGCGCCTCGGGCATCGTCTCGTCGATCTCGCGTGCCGATGAATCGAGCGCGACGAGCAGCTCCTCGGCGGTAGTGATGACGCGGCGCGCGGTGTCGTCGCCGATCTTGAGCGTCTCGGTCATCGCCGCGGTCGAGCTGTCGAGGGCGCTGACCGAGGCGGACAGCGCCTGGGTCCGCTCCATTCCCGCGTTGTGCAGCGCGGCCATCGCGCCGTCGGCCTGGGCGATACCGCCGGTGACCGAGGCGAGCAGGATGTCGATGCGGGTCTGCTCCTCGCCAAGCTTCTCGGCGATGCGGCCGATCGTCTCCTCGACCTGGGCGATGCGCGCGCCGACCGCCTCGATGCTCTCGCGGCCCGCGGCGTCGAGCGACGCCTGGTTGGCGGCGAGCATCGCCAGCATCGCCTCGCCCTGCGCGGCGATGCCCTTGCGCGCCTCGTCCACCGCGGCGGCGGCGCGGTCGAGCATCGCATCGACCGTCTCCGACATTTGCGCCGCCACGCCTTCGAGGCGAGCGCCGGCGGTCTCGCTGGTCGCCTCCATCTTGGCGATGTGCGCGGCGAGGCGCTGGGCGGCACCGCCGGCGACATTGTCGGCCTCGCGGCCGCGCTCGGCGAGCGCGGTGAGCTGAGCGTCGAGCGCCGCAGCGTGCTCGCCGGCCTTGAGACCGGCGGCGTCGAGGGTGGCGGCCATGCCGGTCATCCCCTCATGCGCCTTGGGCAGCGAGGCGAGGACGATCGCGACGCTCTTCTCGGCGGTCGCGGCGCTTTCCATTAGCGTCTTGGCGCTGGCATCGATCGAGCGCGCCTCGGCGGCCATGCCGTTGGAGACGGCCTGGAGCCGCTCGGCGGCGCCGTCGCCCATTGCCATCAGCGCGGTGGTCTGCGCGGCGAGCGCGGCGCGGTTCGCCTCGATCTTGCGGGCCAGCGTGGCGACGACACTCTCGAGGCTCGCGGCCTCGGCGCGCATCGCACGTGCGGTGTCGGCGAAGCGGCGCGCCTCGCTGCGGCTCGAACGGCGCGACAGCAGCCACAGGATGCCGATGAGGATCGGCGGCACGCACAGCGCGGCGATCAGCTGGAGCAGCTGGGCCGGGGGCAGCGGCGCGGCGAAGGTCGGCTGGAGCAGCCAGCCCATCACTCCGAACCAGGCCAGGGTAAGGCCGGCGGCGAGGAGGGGGACGAGCAACTCGCCCGGCGCCCGGTACGGCTCCTCGAGCTCGAGATCCTCGCCCGGATCATATTCCGGATGCGCGGCGCTCGCGGGCACCGCTTCCTCGACGAGCATGAGCTCGTCGCGCTCGTTCGCAGCAATACCCGCCACGTTGCTTCCCCCGTTCATTGTCCCAGTCTAGCACGGTTTCGCGACAATGGGATAGCGCTGGGAAACCAGTCGTTAAGCACGGCTTATTAGACACACGGCATGGCGTATGATCCCGGTGCAATCGATGCGACCTTGGCGGCGGCGGTGGGCGATGAGCCCGGGCTGATCGCCGAGTTGCGCGAAGCCTTTCTCGACAGCGCGAAACGGTCGCTGAAGCTGCTCGCGACCGCCGACGATCCGGAGAGCTGGCGTGGCGCGGCACTGCGGCTCAAGGGGCTGGCGGCGAGCTTCGGCGCGGTGCGGCTGATGGCGCTGGCCCAGGAAGCGGCCGACGCGCAAGCCGGCGATTCCGGGATATTGCGCAAGCTGCAACGCTCGGTGGAGCGGCTGTAACGTCGCGATAGCGGCCGCGGAAAAGTCCCAAAAGGCACGGCGCCACGCGTGCGCGAGGTGGGTTCGTGGGGTTGTCAGGCGAAAGCGTCGGGCGGCGCGGATCGACGGTCTCAAAGAGCGGCGTCCAGCCAGCAGTCGAAATCCAACATTGCAGGCCGGCGGCTCAGCCCGCGATGCGTGTCACCTGGATGTGCACCGCGCGCCACTCGCCGCCGACGCGGCGGAAAGTGTCGGTGAAGCGGAAGCTGCTCGAGAAGCGCTTGCCGCTCGATGTGCCGCTGAGCTCGGCATAGGCGCTGATCAGGAAGGCGTCCGGACCCAGCGGCACGATCTCCCGGTCGCTGAGCTTCACCGGATCGTAGCGATCGCCGGGCGTGGTCCAGCCGTCGATGAACGCCTTCTTGTCCGCTCGCTGCCCGCTGGCCTGAATGAAGACGAGCCCGTCATCGACCATGCGCTCCAACGTGGCGCGGTCCTGCGCCAGCTGGGCCCGATCGAAGGCATCGGCGACGGCGTAGAGGTGAGCGTGCCGCGGACCGATGACGACGGTTTCTGCCGTGGCGTTCTTGGAAAGGCCCGGCAGCGCGAGGCAGAGCAAGGCAATCGGGGCGAGAGCGGCGCACACGGTCATGCTTCTCTCCTCATGCCTTCCGGCTCAGCTCGCGCATCGCCTCGTCGAGCCCCGCCAGCGTCAGTGGGTACATGCGGTCGTTCATCAGCTCGCGCAGGATGCGGACCGACTGCGAATAGCCCCATTGCTCCTCGGGGATCGGGTTGAGCCAGATGCTCGCGGGATAGGTGTTGTTGACGCGCTGCATCCACACCGCGCCCGCTTCCTCGTTATAGTGCTCGACCGAGCCGCCAGGATGGCTGATCTCGTACGGGCTCATCGACGCGTCGCCGACGAAGATCACCTTATAGTCGTGGCCGAACTTGTGGAGCACGTCCCATGTCGGCGTGCGCTCGGTGAAGCGGCGGCGATTGTCCTTCCACACGCCTTCGTAGAGGCAATTGTGGAAGTAGAAGAATTCGAGGTTCTTGAACTCCGACGTCGCGGCGCTGAATAGCTCCTCGCAGAGCTTGACCCACGGATCCATCGAGCCGCCGACATCGAGGAACAGCAGCAGCTTGACCGCATTGTGGCGTTCGGGGCGCATGCGGATGTCGAGCCAGCCCTGGCGCGCGGTGCCGTCGATCGTCTCGTCGATGTCGAGCTCGTCGGCGGCGCCCTCGCGCGCGAAACGGCGCAGGCGGCGCAGCGCGACCTTGATGTTGCGGGTGCCGAGCTCGCGGGTGGAGTCGAGATTCCTGAACGCGCGGCCCTCCCACACTTTCAACGCGCGTTTGTGCTGGCTCTCGCCTCCGATGCGGACGCCCTCGGGATTGTAGCCGGAGTTGCCGTAGGGCGAGGTACCGCCGGTGCCGATCCACTTGTTGCCGCCCTGATGCCGGCCCTGCTGCTCCTCGAGCCGCTGCTTGAGCGTCTCCATGATCTCTTCCCACGAACCGAGCGACTCGATCGCCGCCATCTCCTCGGGAGTCAGGTATTTCTCGGCGATCGCTTTCAGCCAGGCCTCGGGGATCCCGGCGGTAGCGTTGCCGAACGTCGTCGAGATGCCGCGAAAGACCTTGGCGAAGACCTGATCGAAGCGGTCGAGCAGGCCCTCGTCCTTCACGAAAGTGGCGCGGGCGAGATAGTAGAAGGCCTCGGGCGTCCGTTCGATCACGTCGCGGTCGAGCGCTTCGAGCAGGATGAGGTGCTCCTTCATGCTGGCGGGGATGCCCGCGGCGCGGAGCTCGTCGACGAAGGAGAAGAACATCGGGGGAGTGTGGCGGAGGTGAACGAGTGCGTCCAGCCACTCGTCAGCCCGGGCGACAATGAGTGGATGTGCTTAGCGCAAGGACTAGCGCGCGTAGGCGTCGATCAGCGAGCCGACATAGTCGGGATTGCGGCCGGTGAGCTCGGTCGTGACCTTCGCCCTGGCGACCTTCGCGCCACTCGCCGGCCGGCCGTAGATGAAGCCATGGACGGGGTAGGTGGTCGAGCCGAGCCCGCGCGTGTCGCGGTACCAGACCTTGACCTGGCTCCAGTCGCCCGCAGGCGAGACGTCGAACAGGGTAACGTCCTGCTCGACCTTGCCGCGCTTGCCGTCGAAGCGCGACCAGTTGGCGTGGGTGACCATCACCACGCGCGGCTCGATGATGCGGCTGACCACCGAGACATGGCCGAGGGGCAGAGGACGCGACTTGGCGAAGGCGACCACCGCGCCGACCTCGGGAACATCGCCGCGCTGATACTTGCCCGCGGCTTGGCCCCACCAGGTCCAGGCGTCGCCCCAGATCTGGATGCCCGAGGCCTGGCGCGCGAACGGCACGCACTCGCCGACATAATCGAGGATCGACGCCGATGCCGGAGCCGCGAGGAGGAGCGCGCCGAGCAGCGGAAGCGCGATCCGGCGGGGGGTCCGGTTCGTCGTCATGTCGCTGTACCTAAGCGATTGCGCGCTTCGGAACGGTTTGCGGGTGCGGTTAAGCGCGCGGTCACCATGGCGGCGCGAGGAATCCGCGAGCGCGCAATTGGTTCCCCGGCTTTACACGCTCGGCCCGCCTGCCTATCGGCTCGCCATGACACAGCCGGGCGAATCCATCCTCATCGTCGATTTCGGCAGCCAGGTGACCCAGCTCATCGCGCGCCGCGTGCGCGAAGCGGGCGTCTATAGCGAAATCGCTCCCTTCAGTTCCGCCGCCGAGGCGTTCGAGCGGATGAAGCCGGGCGGGGTGATCCTGTCGGGCTCGCCGGCGTCGGTGCTCGAGGAGGGCTCGCCGCGGGCGCCGCAGGCGATCTTCGATTCGGGGCTGCCGATCCTCGGCATCTGCTACGGCCAGCAGGTGATGATGCACCAGCTCGGCGGCACGGTGACGCTGGGCGACAGCGGTGAGTTCGGCCGCGCCTTCATCGAGATCGAGGACAGCTGCGTGCTATTCGACGGCCTGTGGGCCGAGGGCGAGACGCATCAGGTGTGGATGAGCCATGGCGACAAGGTGACCGAGCTGGCGCCGGGCTTCCGCTCGGTCGCGACCAGCCCAGGATCGCCGTTCGCGGTCGTGGCGGACGATGCGCGGCGCTATTACGCCACTCAGTTCCACATGGAGGTTGTGCATACACCCGACGGGGCGAAGCTGCTCGCCAACTTCGTGCGGCATGTGTGCGGGCTCAAGGGCGACTGGACCATGGCTGAGTTCCGCCAGGCCAAGATCGCGGAGATCCGCAAACAAGTCGGCACGGGGCGGGTGATCTGCGGGCTTTCGGGCGGCGTGGACTCGGCCGTTGCGGCGGTGCTGATCCATGAGGCGATCGGCGAGCAGCTGACCTGCGTGTTCGTCGACCACGGGCTGATGCGGGCGGGGGAGGCGGATCAGGTCGTCTCGCTGTTCCGCGGGCACTACAACATCCCGCTGGTGCACGTGAACGCGGAGACGTTGTTCCTCAACGGCCTTGCCGGCGTCACCGATCCGGAGGCCAAGCGCAAGTTCATCGGCAAGACCTTCATCGATGTGTTCGAGGAAGAGGCGCGCAAGATCGGCGGCGCCGAGTTCCTCGCGCAGGGCACGCTCTATCCCGACGTGATCGAGAGCGTCAGCTTCACCGGCGGGCCGTCGGTGACGATCAAGAGCCACCATAATGTCGGCGGCCTGCCCGAGCGCATGAACATGAAGCTGGTCGAGCCGCTGCGCGAGCTGTTCAAGGACGAAGTCCGCGCGCTCGGCCGCGAGCTGGGGCTGCCGGACGTGTTCGTCGGGCGGCATCCGTTCCCGGGTCCGGGTCTCGCCATCCGTATTCCGGGCGAGGTGAGCAAGGAGCGCTGCGACGTCCTGCGCAAGGCCGACGCGATCTATCTCGAGGAGATCCGCAACGCCGGCCTGTACGACGCGATCTGGCAGGCGTTCGCTGTGCTGCTGCCGGTCAAGACCGTCGGCGTGATGGGCGACTTCCGCACCTATGACAGCGTCTGCGGGCTGCGCGCGGTGACCAGCACCGACGGCATGACCGCCGACATCTACCCCTTCGACGCGAGCTTTCTGGCGCGCGTGGCGACGCGGATCGTCAACGAGGTGAAGGGCGTGAACCGCGTGGTCTACGACTATACGTCGAAGCCGCCCGGGACGATCGAGTGGGAGTAAGCATATCAGCGGCGGCGGTGCCGCAGTCCGTCGTCGCTCCTGGTTGACTGTCCGACAGCTCCGACGGAGATCATGGCATGACGGGTGTGATCGAAATCCGCAGCTACGAACTCAAGGCGAATGCTCAGGCGGCATTCGAGGCGTTGTTCCTTGAAGAGGTCACGCCTTTGCTTGCAGCATGGGGTCACCAGATCGTGTTTGCCGGTCGTTCGCTGCATGGCGACGATAGCTTCGTCCTGATCCGGGCGTATGACAGTGAAGATCACCGCCGCACGAGCCAGGACAGCTTCTACGCCAGCGACGATTGGCGCAGCGGCCCGCCCGAGGCGCTGCTTTCCATGATCGATCGTTTCACCTCGGGCGTCCTCCCGATCACCGACGGCACGTTGGCTCTCTGGCAGGGAGAGCTTTCGGAGGCGAGCTCCTCTCAAACGATCGCGCGGGAGTAAGGCATTGGCGCGGAGGGGTGACGCGATGGGCAAAACCTCCGGCACCGCCAAGGGCTTGCGCCAGTTCGTGGACCTCGATCAGCAACGCGGCTGGCTCGAGGGGGAGGCGGTTCTGCATGACGCCGAGGACCGCGCGGAGTCGCTCGAGCACCGCTTCAAATATGCCGAGCGCTTTCAGAAGCTGCTGCGCCGCCCGCAGGCCGACGCGGTGCTGGAGGTGCTCGGACGTTATGGCGCAAGCTGCATCCCCGTGCCGCGCATGACGGAGCGCTATTACTGGTCGGTGTCCTGCCTGCCCTCGACGTCGGACAAGCCGCTGGTCCGCGTCAACGCGAGCTGGATGGAACTGTTCACGCTCTATGCCGACGGCGAGGACATCCGGGCGCGCTTCATCCTTCATCTCTCGGACTTCACCGCCGCGGGTGCGCTCGACCCTGAGCAGCTGGACCAGGACTCGATCGAGCGCTGCGTGGCGGCGCCTGAGGACGCCGGCTGGTTCTTTCCGCGCGGGAAGGACATTTTCGGCGTCAAGGTGCGCGGAGCTGCCTCGATCCGCGCGTTCCTGGAGTCCAGCCACGGGTCGCGCGCGATTCGGCGGTTCAACCTCACGCATATGAACCGCGGGCGGAACGCCTATCAGGCGAGCCACAGCTACAGCGTGGCGGACCATATGCTGGGTGATTGAAAGCGGGCCGGCGCCGGGCGGGGCCCTGCTTGACGAACCGCCGCCGCGCTGCCACGGGTCACGCGTTTTGGGTGCGACCGGCAA
>NZ_JBCNMA010000128.1:0-9264 GCF_039595165.1 Sphingomonas sp. | reverse complement strand
CACTTCCTCCCATTTGCGGGTCTTGAGGCCGCAATCGGGGTTCACCCATAGCTGCGACGGGCTGAGATGCTGCTGGGCGAGCCGCATCAGCGCGACCATCTCCTCCTCGCCCGGCACGCGCGGGGCGTGGATGTCGTAGACGCCCGGACCGATCGCGCTGGGATAGGCATAGGCGGCGAAGCCCTCGAGCAGCTCCATCTGCGAGCGCGCGGTCTCGATCGAGATCACGTCGGTGTCCATCGCGCCGATCGAGGGCAGGATGTCGTTGAACTCCGAATAGCACATATGGGTGTGAATCTGAGTCGTGTCGGCGACCCCTGCGGCGGAGAGGCGGAAGCAATCGACCGCCCAGTCGAGATAGGCCGGCCAGTCCTTGCGGCGCAGCGGCAGGCCTTCACGCAGGGCGGCCTCGTCGATCTGGATCGCCTGGCAGCCGGCGGCCTCGAGATCCCGGACCTCGTCGCGGATCGCGAGCGCGATCTGGCGGCACGAGGCCTCGCGCGGCTGGTCGTCGCGCACGAAGCTCCAGTTGAGGATCGTCACCGGGCCGGTGAGCATGCCCTTGACCGGCTTGTCGGTGACGGACTGGGCGTAGCGCCACCATTCGACCGTCATCGGCTGCGGCCGCGAGACGTCGCCGTAGAGGACCGGCGGGCGCACGCAGCGCGAGCCGTAGGACTGGACCCAGCCGTTGACCGTGAAGCCGAAGCCGGCGAGCTGCTCGCCGAAATACTGGACCATGTCGTTGCGCTCGAACTCGCCATGGACGAGCATGTCGAGACCGGCCTCCTCCTGCCAGCGGATCGCACGCAGCGTCTCGGCGCGCAGGAACGCCTCGTACGCCGCGGCGTCGAGATTGCCGCGATTATGCTCGGCGCGGGCGTGGCGGACCTCGGCGGTCTGCGGGAAGGAGCCGATCGTGGTGGTCGGGAAGAGCGGGAGGTTCAGCACCTCCGCCTGCGCCGCGATGCGCGTGGGGTGGTCCGAGCGGCGCTCGCGCATGTCGGGGGTGACCGCGGCGATGCGCGCGGCGACGGCGGCGTCATGGATGCGCGGCGAGGTGCGACGGTTGGCGGCTGCTTGCGAGGAGGCTTCCAGTTCGGCGGTGACGCTGGCGCGACCTTCGTTGAGCGCGCGCTTGAGGGTGCTGAGTTCCTCGACCTTCTGCACGGCGAAGGCGAGCCATTGCTTTACCTCCTCGTCGAGCTTGCTCTCGAGCGCGAGGTCGACGGGGACATGAAGCAGCGAGCAGGACGGGGCCAGGATCAGGTCGCGCTCCGCCGCGAGCGGCTCGATCCGGTCGAGCAAAGCGGCGAGGTCGGCGCGCCAGATGTTGCGGCCGTCGATCACGCCGAGCGAGAGGGCGAGCGTCTTGGGCGCGGCCTTGAGCACGGGCGCGAGTTGTTCGGGCGCACGCACGAGATCGATGTGCAGCCCTGCGACCGGGAGCGCGGCGGCGAGGGTCAAGTTGTCGCCGAGTCCACCGAAATAGGTGGTGAGCATCAGCTGCGGGGTCGAGCGCGCGAGCCGGGCATAGGCGCGGGTGAAGGCGCGGCGCTGCTGCTCGGTGAGGTCGGTGACGAGGATCGGCTCGTCGATCTGCACCCATTCCGCACCGGCATGGGCGAGGTGACCCAGGATCACGCCGTAAAGGCCGAGCACTTCGTCGAGATAGTCGAACGGATCGACGCCGCTCGCCTTGACCAGGCTGAGCCAGGTGACCGGGCCGAGCAGGACGGGGCGGGTCTCATAGCCCTGCGCCTTGGCCTCGCGATATTCCTCGACGACCTTGAGGCGGCCGAGCGCGAGCTTCTGCCCGGCGGCGAGCTCGGGGACGATATAGTGGTAGTTGGTGTCGAACCACTTGGTCATCTCGCACGCGGTGAGGCTGTGCGAATGGGCGCAGCCTTCCGATGTGCCTGTCGTGCCGCGCGCCATCGCGAAATAGGTGGCGAGCGTCGCCTCGCCGTCGGCCGCGCCGTAGCGGGCGGGGATCGCGCCGAGCATCACGCTGAGATCAAGGACATGGTCGTAGAGGGAGAAATCGTTCGACGGCAGCCAGTCGGTGCCGAGCGCGGTCTGGCGTGCCCAGGCGGCGGTGCGCAGGCCGGCGGTGGACTCGAGCAGGGCGGCTTCGTCCGACTTGCCCGACCAGAAGGATTCGAGTGCGTGCTTGAGTTCACGGCGCGGGCCGATGCGCGGAAAGCCGAGCGTGGCGATGGTGACGGTCATTGGTCTTCTACCCCGAAGAAGGCGGGGAGAAGCCGGACGCGTGCGGGCCTGCGCGGACGGGCGACCGGCCGCGCATTGCGCATGCGGCCAGACCGGGCACCCCGCCGGTGGACGTTATCGTGTCGCGGGCAGGTCTTCTGGCTCACGGGTCAATGCGCACGGTCTGGCCTTCCCGGGAAGCGAGCTTCCCAGTGACACGTAGCGACCGCCGCTCGCCGCTTACAGTTGCGGGGGCAGCACCGGATTCGCACCGGCTTCCCGTCTTAGCTCCGGCGCGGACGAGCCGGCCGGAGAACCTTCGACCCCGCCAGCATCGCGCCGGCGGGGCCGAGTGTCAAGTAAGATATAAAGATTTCTTTATGTCTTTATATCACGCTGTTGCGGGGCCCTTGAGCTCGATGATGTTGCTTTCGGGGTCGCGGAAATAGATCGACGGGCCTTCGCCTTCGGCGCCGTAGCGTGGGCCTTCCTCGATGATCTCGACCCCGTGCGCGGCGAGGTGCGCGTGGAGCGCGGCCTCGTCGAACGGCGCGATCGCGATGGCGACGTGATCGACATTGCGACCCTCGGCGACCGGTGCCGCGCCACCCCGCGCGCCGAGCTTGCCGTCGACCGTGACCAGGTCGATCAGCGAGGCGCCGGCGCGCAGCTGGTAGAGGCCGATCGCTTCCTGCTCGCGCTCGTCGGTGCAGCCGAGCACCTCGCGATAGAAGGCGAGCATGCGCGGCAAGTCGACGACGCGCAGGACGACATGGTCGATCCCGCGCATCGTGAAGGGCGGAGGCGTCGGCATCAGCCTTCGCCGCCGTCGAAGCCCGCCGGGTTCATCCACATCGGCTCGAACACGTTGCCGTCGGGATCGGCGAAGCTGCGGCCGTACATGAAGCCCAGGTCCTGCGGCGCGCGCACATCGGCCTGGCCGCCATTCGCACCGGCCTTCTCGACGATCGCGTCGACCGCCTCGCGGCTGTCCTGCGACAGCGCGATCAGCATCGCGCTCGTGTTGTGCGCATCGGCGATCGGCTTGGTCGTGAAGGTCGAATAATAATCGCGCACCAGCAGCATCACGACGATGTTCTCCGACCACATCATCGACGAGGCCTTGTCGTCGCTGAACATGTCGTTCTTGGTGAAGCCGAGCGCTTCGTAGAAGGCGGTCGACTTGGCGAGATCGCGGACGGGCAGGTTGATGAAGATCGACTTGGCGGACATGGGTTTTCTCCTTTGGAGCCTGGGTCAGGGATTGGTCTTGCGGGCGAAGGGGAAGAGCGCGCGCAGCTGCGGGTCGCGCAGCCACAGCCCGCCCCACATGAACAGGCCGAGATAGGCGCTGAAGAGGATGTGGCTGAACAGCGGGCTGCCGGCGCGGATCTGAGTCGCCATCGCGCCGCCGAGCAGGCCCGTCATCAGCACCGCGCCGAGAATGCGGGTTTGCGGGACGAGATACAGGACGACCAGGACGAGCTCGAGAATCCCGATCGAAAAGGCATAGCCGGCGGGCCAGCCGAGCTGCGCCATCGTCTCTTCCGCGATCGGCATCATCATCAGCTTGGGCGTCACCGATGCGCCGAGCATGAACAGGGCGAACAGGCCGGTCAGCACGCGGCCGGTCCACAGCATCGCGGGGGTGGTGGTGTTGGTCATGGGTTCCTCTCCTGCCGTGCAAGCCAGGCGTTGAAGCGCGCGAAGGTGCTCGTCCACCCGTGACGGTGCCCGGCGAGGCTTTCCGCCGATTTGAGCCCCTCATGGGTGAAGTCGAGATGGGTGCGGTTGTCGGGCAGCTCGGCGAACAGCGCGGTGACCAGCGTGTCGACGGGCACGCCGTCCTCATGGTCGTCGCTGTCCCATTTGAAGGTGTAGACGAGGCGCTCGGGCGCCACGACCTCGCGATAGGTGCCGCTCTGCCACAGCGTGCGGCCGTCCTCGGGCGAGCGCAGGCAGGCGCGCCAGGCGCCGCCGACGCGCAGGTCCTGCTCGACCGTGACCGCGGGCCATTCGACCGGGCCGAGCCAGGCGACGGTCATCTCGGGCCGGGTCCAGGCGAGCCAGACCAGGTCGCGCGGCGCGTCGAACACGCGCATCAGGCGGAGCACCGGCGGCGGCGCGGCGGGATCAGTGGCGCTCAACGCCGCCTCCCGCGGTCTGGATGTATTTGAGATAGGCGTCGAGCCGGTCGAAGCTCGACTCCCAGAAGTGCCGATACTGGTCGAGCCAGTCGGCGACACTCTTCATCGCCAGCGGCTCGAATTTTGCCGGGCGCCACTGCGCGGTGCGGCTGCGGCTGATCAGCCCGGCATTTTCCAGCACCTTGATGTGTCGCGACACCGCCGGGAGGCTCATGTCGAACGGCTCGGCGAGCTCGTTCACCGACGCCTCGCCCTGCGCCAGCCGGGCGAGGATCGCACGGCGGGTGGGGTCGGCAAGGGCGGCGAACTGGGCGCTCAAGGGATCGCTGTGCATCGACTCGGGTCCTGTATTTAACGAGTACGTTAAATACGGTGAGGGGCGAGGTCAAGCGCGCGCAAATCGCGCGGTTTCCGCAGCTTTCAGACGGTGAGGTGGTCCCGGAGCGCGAGCCAGGCTGGCAGCTTGGCGTCGAAGCCGATCGTGTGGAGCGGGCTGGAGGAGGGAAGGGCGACGATCGCGTGGCGGCCGGCCGCGGCGCCGAGCTGGCGCACGCCGTGCTTGAGCGCGGCGCCGCCATTGAACGCGATCGCGCGCAGGTCGGGCAGGGTGGCGGCGAGCGCGGCGACATCGTTGCGGCGGATCGCGGCGAGCGCGGCGTCGGTGCTGCCCGGGCGCTGGGCGGTGGCGACGACGTCCCACAGTCCGACATGCGCGGCGAGCAGTGCGGCGAGGCGGTCGGGATAGGGCAGGGCGACGAGCTCGCGCTCGATTACCGCGGAAACCAGCCGCCAGAACTGGTTTTGCGGATGCGCATAATATTGCCGCGCGGCGAGCGAGCGGTCGCCGGGCAGGCTTCCGCAGATCAGGACGCGGACGGCGGGATCGACGACGGGCGGGAAGCTGGCCTTGAGCGGAGTTGATTGCGTCACGCGCTCGTCCTAGCATTCCGCCATGGCGCGCGCGATCACCCGCTATGCCGAGTTCTGGCCCTATTATCTTCGCGAGCATGCGAAGGCGCAGACGCGAGCACTGCACTATGCCGGGACCGCGCTGACCTTCGCCGCGCTGGCCGCGGGGATATGGCTCAGCGCGTGGTGGCTGCTGGCGATCCCGCTGGCCGGCTACGGCTTCGCCTGGGGCGCGCATTTTGGAGTGGAGAAGAACCGCCCGGCGACCTTCACCTATCCGTTGTGGTCGCTGGTCAGCGACTATCGCATGTTCTTCCTGTGGCTGACCGGGCGGCTCGAGCCGCATCTGCAGCGCGCGGGAGTCGCCTAGCGCTGCCTGAGCGCCGCGCGCGCCTCTTTCATCGCGCGTGCCGCCGCTTCCTCCGCGACCCGTGCCTGCGCCTCCGCGACGGCGGCGCTCTTCATCGCGCGGTCGGCATGGCGCTGCGCCCGCGTCGAGATGCGCTTCACCATCGCGCGGGTTTCGGCATCCATGGCCACGCGCTGGCCATTGGCGCAGTGCAGCGTGTCGTCGTCGATCTGGATGTTGGCGTGCTTGGTGCCCGCGCCATCCCCGCACTTTCTCGCGATCAGCGCGTGATCGGCGTCGGTCACGATCGGGCCCTGTGCGGCCAGCTCGCGATGGACTGCCGCGGATAGTTCTTCGCTCGCCCGGTTCGCGCCGGACCGATCGCGCGCGCTGCCCGGTGTCGTCGCGAGCGCCACGACGCAAGCGATTGCAAGATATGGAATGCGGGTCATTCATCCTCTCCCGACGTTATGACTACACTTGTAGTCAATGCATGCTGGCAGGTCAAGCAAATGGGCCGCGTTATTGCCACGCGCGAAGCATCGCTTGCTTGCCCGCTCCCGCCGGGCGTGCAAATGGTCGGCCCATGCAAGTCGCAACCGATACCATCGCGCTGATCGGAAACACGCCGCTGGTGCGGCTCAAGGGGCCGAGTGCGGCCACGGGCTGCGACATCTTCGGCAAGTGCGAGTTCGCCAATCCCGGGGCGAGCGTGAAGGACCGCGCTGCGCTGTACATCGTCCGCGACGCCGAAGCGCGCGGGCTGATCCAGCCCGGCGGCACGATCGTCGAGGGGACCGCGGGGAATACCGGCATCGGCCTGGCGCTGGTCGGCAACGCCAAGGGCTACAAGACGATCATCGTCATGCCCGAGACGCAAAGCCGCGAGAAGATGGACACGCTGCGCGCGCTCGGCGCCGAACTGGTGCTGGTGCCTGCCGCCCCCTACTCGAACCCCGGCCATTTCGTGCATACCAGCCGCCGCATCGCCGAGGAGACGCCCAACGCGATCTGGGCCAACCAGTTCGACAATATCGCCAACCGCAAGGCGCATATCGTCGGTACCGCCGAGGAGATCTGGACGCAGATGGAGGGTCGCATCGACGGCTTCACCTGCGCGGTCGGCACCGGCGGCACGCTGGCGGGGGTCGGGCTCGGCCTCAAGGAGAAGGACGAGAAGGTCACGATCGCGCTGTCCGATCCGCACGGCGCGGCGCTCTACGATTACTACGCTCATGGCGAGCTCAAGGCCGAGGGCAGCTCGGTCGCCGAGGGGATCGGACAGGGGCGGATCACCGCCAATCTCGAGGGCGCGCCGGTCGACACCCAGTACCGCATTTCCGACGAGGAAGGGCTGGAGTGGGTCGAGCGGCTGCTCGCCGAGGAGGGGCTGTGCCTTGGCCTCTCGTCGGGGATCAACGTCGCGGGCGCAGTCCGGCTGGCGCGCGACCTGGGCCCGGGCAAGCGCATCGCGACGATCCTGTGCGACACGGGATTCCGTTATCTTTCAACACTCTACAACCGGGACTGGCTGCGCATGAAGGGCCTGCCGGTGCCGCCCTGGCTCGACCAGACTTGATCCAGGTCTAAAACAGGGGTTCGCAAGCGGCTGTCGAGGCGTTACATTTATGCCACAGCCATGAAGTCGCTCCCGACCGATCCCAAGCAAAGCATGCAGCGCGTCCGCGTCGGCCTGACCGGTCTGGCGAGCGTCCTGCTGCTGATCGGCGTGGCCAGTGCGATCTTCTCCTCGGCGAACAGGGAGCGCCCGGTACGCGCCGACGGCGCCTCCAAGCCCGAGGTCGTCGCCAACATGACCGACGACCTGCCCGGCAACGAGATGGCGGCGGCCAAGGACGAGCCCATCGCCGAGCTCGGCATCGCGCCGCGCACCGCGGAAAGCCCCGAGCCCGCGATCACGCCTTACCCGATCCCGGAACGCTGAGTCGGCCGCCGGGCCCGGTTCGGCGCTCACGGGAAATCGCCCCACTTCCGTCCGCATACCCCATTTGCCCCATCGTTAGCGCCCGTGCCTGCCTGGAACAAATAACGATCAATTGTCGAATATTCTCAATACACGTCCCGTTTGAGGCAAGAAGTGGGGCAAATTACCGTGGATTCCCTTGTTCAGGCATTGAAAACCAACGGCTGTTACGATACGCCGCTGGTTAACAGGGCAACCTTATCGTCAGCCGGAATGGGTCCGGGGCGCGTGGAAACATGCGCTCTCGGGGACGGGAGGGATTTGCCCGCCGCAAGCGAGGGCGGGAGTGGTGCGAAGCGGGTATCGGGGTGTGGGATTGCAGTTGGTGGACGACAAGGGTCGTGTCGCCATCCCCTCCGCCCTGCGCGCGACGCTCGAGAAGAACAGCGGCGCCCCGGCCGACACCAAGGACGCTCGCGTCGCCATCCTCTCCGCCCATGAGAGCGACCGCTGCCTCATCGCCTATGACGAACCTTATTTCGACCAGCTGTTCGCCCGGCTGAGCGAGCGCGCCGAGCAGTTCGCCGGCGAGCGCGGCGAGGCGGATTCGAACATCATGCGCGAGGGCATCGGCCCGGGCGAGAACATCGCCTTCGACCCCTCGGGCCGCTTCGTCCTGCCCGGCTTCCTAGGCGACCACGCCAAGCTGACCAAGCCCGGCTACGCCTTTTTCTACGGCGTCGGCAACGTGATCGAGATCTGGGACCCCAGGACCCTGCTGGACCATCCCAAGGCGCCCGAGATCATGAAGTCGGCGTGCCGCTACCACCTCGCCGAAAAGAAGGTGACGCTGTGAGCGCGGTCCTGCCCTCCGCCTCCGTGCGTCCGCACGTGTCCGTCCTTTTGGCCGAAACGGTCGAGGCGCTCGCGATCCGGCCCGGTGCGCGCATCGTCGACGCGACCTTCGGCGCGGGTGGCTACAGCTTGGCGTTCCTCGAGCGGGGAGCCGAGGTGCCCGCCTTCGATCGCGATCCGGACGCGATCGAGGGCGGGCAAGCCCTCGTCGCGGCGAGCGAAGGCCGGCTGATCCTGATCGAGGCGCCCTTCTCGAACATGGATCGCGAGCTCGAGGCGCGCGGCCTGGCCCCGGTCGATGGCGTGGCGATGGATATCGGCGTGTCGTCGATGCAGCTCGACCAGGCCGAGCGCGGCTTCAGCTTCCAGCAGGACGGCCCGCTGTCGATGCGCATGGCGGGCGAGGGGATGACCGCGGCCGACTTCGTCAACGAAGCCGACGAGGCCGAGATCGCCGACGTGCTCTTTCACTATGGCGAGGAGCCGCGCGCGCGGCGCGTGGCCAAGGCGATCGTGGCGGCACGCCCGCTGACCCGCACCGGCGAGCTGGCCAACGTCGTGCGCAAGGCGCTGGGTCACAAGCCGCATGACAAGAAGGACCCGGCGACGCGGACCTTCCAGGCGATCCGCATCCATGTGAACCGCGAGCTCGACGAGCTGGCCGAGGGGCTGGCCGCGGCGGAGCGTGTGCTCAAGCCCGGCGGGCGGCTGGCGGTGGTGACCTTCCACAGCCTGGAAGACCGCATGGTCAAGAAATTCCTGCGCGAGCGCTCGGGCAGCCAGCCCGCCGGATCGCGGCACCGCCCGGCGGTGGCGGCGGCGCGCGCGCCGAGCTTCGAGGCGCCCGAGAAAGCGGTGCGGCCGAGCGA
>NZ_JBCNMA010000127.1:0-9470 GCF_039595165.1 Sphingomonas sp. | reverse complement strand
GATCATGATGAAGCAAATCGGTTCCAACATTGGAAGGGCGAATACGCGGCCGCCACATAATCCTCCCCGGCCAGGGGAGGATTGAAGTGGCTCAATCCTCGACATAGACATATTGGGTCTGCTGCCCGTCGTTGATCGTCAGCGTGCGCTTGCCGTCCTTGGTGCCGACGAGCGCGTCGACGCCGATATTGCCGGGCCCGACCGAGATGACCGAAACCGTGCCGTCGGCATTCCTGCGGGTGGCGAGCGGACCTTCGACGAAGCCGGCCTTGATCCATTTCTGGCCGTTCCTGTCGCTGATCGTGATCTGGCCGACCGACGGATCGCTATAGTGGCCGGCGAGATTGCCGAGCACCGCGGCGTCGCCCGGATAGGTCAGCCGCGCGCGCCGCGCCTTGGCCTGAGTCTTGATCCGCGCCGCAGCGGCGGCGACGTCGCGCTCGGCCTCGGGCTGGCCGTCGTAGAGCACTTCGAGCAGTCGGCGCAGCACCGGCCCGAGCATCTGCGCGCCCGGGTCGCTGTTGGTGAGGATCACCAGGCCGACGCCGGATTCGGGCAGCGCGTACCAGGTGCTGTGATAGCCCATCAGCGTGCCGCCATGCGTCACCACCTGCACGCCCGAGGCGTCGCGCTGGAACAGGCCCATGCCGTACCAGCTGTCGGGCCCGACCTGCACGCCCTTCTCGCGCCGCGCGACGAGGTTGGCCTGGCTCACCAGCCGCTTGCCGTCGAGCATGCCCTTGCCGAGCTCGAGCTGGACATAGCGGACCATGTCGGCGGTGGTGGAGAAGGCCGCGCCGGCGGGGCGATAGGGATAGGGCGCCCAGTTGAAGTCGTTGGACATCAGCGTGACCTTGCCGTCGACGTCGAGGCCGTGCGGCGCCGCCCAGTTGCCGGCCATGCCCTCGGCATAGTCGAAGGTGCTGTCCGTCATGCCGAGCGGCTTGAAGACCTTCTCCTCCATCGCCCGGTCATAGGCCGCGCCGAACTCCATCTTGGGATAGAGGATATGCCCGCCCACATAACCGGCCGCGGACGCCAGCTGGTTGTTGTACTGGAACAGGTCGCCGAACTTGCTGGTCGGCATGGTCGCGGCGAGCTGGGTGAAGGTCGCGGCGGCCGGCTGGCCCTTGTCGGCGAGGATGAAGCCGAAATCCTTGCGCGGCAGGCCGGTGCAGGCGCAGATCAGGTGCCTGACCAGCACCGACTGGGTGACCTGGTCATTGCCGAGACGGAACTCGGGATAGAGGTCGACGACCTTCTCGTCCCAGCGCAGCTTGCCCTCGTCGGCCAGCATCGAGAGGAGCAGGGTGGTCATTCCCTTGGTGTTCGACGCGATCATGAACTTGGTGTTCTGATCGACCTTGGCTGGCGAGCCGAGCGCGCGCACCCCGAAGCCGCCCTGCCACACCACATTGCCGTCGTCGATCAGCGCGAAGCCGATACCGGGCACCTCGAGTTCCTGGCGGCTCCTCTCGACGAAATCGGTGAGCAGCTTGACCCGCCCGGGGGTGAGCTGGTGCGCGGTCATGCCGGCGAAGCTCTCCTTCTGGAAGCCGGCCGGGCGCAGGCTCTGCGACACCACCGACATCGCGGCGGAGCGCTTGGCGGCGGTGCCGGCCGAACCGTCGACGATCAGTACGGTCCATGCCGTGCCCTTGCGCAACGCGGTGGCCGAGCGACTGGCGCGCTCGCTCGGCAGCGTCTCATAGGCGAAGCTCACGCGCTCCTCCCAACCATCGCCGGCCGGAGCGTCGATGCTGGTGCGTAGCGCCGGCGCGGCGCCCGGGCGAACCACGGCCCAGGCCTTGGCGACGGCGTCCTTGGCATCCGCCGCGGCGCCGATATCGGCCACGACGATGCGCAGGTCGCCCTCGGGCGAGGTGAAGACGAGCGCGGGCCCCTGTTTCGACGCGGTCCAGTCCTTGGGCTGGACGTACTGCACGCCGCTCGGAAGCTTGCCGGGCGTGTCGGCGGTGGCGGTCTGGGCGAGAGCCGCGACGGGGGCGCAGGACAGCGCGAGCGCGAGCAACAGCTTCATGAGAGGACCTCCTCGGTCAGGGCTGAATCAGATAGTACGCGACATGGGGTTGCGAGCTGAAGCCGAGCCGCCAGCGCCCGGGCTCGCCATAGAAGCGCAGCTTCTCGTACGGGCCGCCGGCGCGGGCGCCGGTGACCTGCTCGAACAGCATCGGGCCGATCCGCTCCCAATAGCTGGTGCGGCCCTCGTTGGTGACGGTGAGCGCGTTCGGGCCGGCGGCGGCGACCTTGAGGTCGCGCGCGGGATTGGCGTCGCGCGAATAGTCGCGGCGGTTGCCGCGATAGGCGCCGAGCGGCAGCGTCTCGTTCGCGGGCGCGGCGACGCGCGGCGCGGGCTTCACCGGGAACAGCCGCCCGATCAGCGCCTCGGTCAGCTCGGTGCGGCCGCCATAGCTGCCCTGGCCGCCGGTCTCCGAGATGAAGAAGCCGATCCCGGTCTCGGGCGAGAGGATCATGTTCGAGTGGAAGTCGCCGGTATTGCCGCCATGGCCGACGAGGCGCGGCCCGGCCTCGCGCACCACGAAGAAGCCGTGCGCCATGCCGGGCAGGCCGGGCGCGTTGGCGTGCGAATCGCGCATCAGCAACTGGACCGAGCTGGCCTTGAGGATGCGCGCCTTGCCGAGCGCGCCGCCGTTCAGCATCGCCATCATGAAGCGCGCCATGTCGGCGCCGCTGCTGGTACCCGACCCGGCCGGCATCACCGGGCTGAACAGCTCGAACGGCTCGGCGACGAGGCGGCCGTCCTTGTAGATATAGCCGTTCGCCATGCGCGGCGCGAGCGCGGCGGGCAGGGGCTCGCGGAAGGTGGTCGAGGCCATGCCGAGCGGGGTGAAGATGTGCTTCTCGACATAGTCCGGAAAGCGCTCGCCCGAGACTCGCTCGACGATATAGCCGGCGAGCACCGAGCCGTAGTTGGAGTAGGAGGTCTCCGTTCCCGCCGGCCACAGCCGCTTGGGCACGCGGGTCTTCATCCACTCGACATAGGGCACCAGCTTGTCGACCGACGGCGCGGTGAGCCCGCCGACATCGCTCATGCCCGGCGTGTGCGACAGCAGGTCGCGCACGCGGATCGGCTTGCCTTCGAACTCGGGAATCCGGAAATCGAGATAGGTGTTCACGTCCGCATCGAGATCGACGCGGCCGAGCTCGACCTGCTGCAGCAGCGCGGTCCAGGTGAACATCTTCGAGACCGAACCGGGGCGGAACAGCGTGCGCTGCCCGTCGACCGCGACGCCCTTGTCGACATCGGCGAAGCCATAGCCGCGCGAGAACAGGACCTTGCCGTTCTGGACCACGGTGACGACCGCGCCCGCGACCTCGCGCGTGGCGAGCTGCTGCGCCATCACGCCGTCGACGAAATCGGCGAGCCCGGCGACGCGTGCGGGCGGGACGGCGGCGGTCTGCGCGGTGGCGGGCAGGGCAGTGCATCCGAGCAGCGCGGCCGCGATCGCGGCCCGGCGCAGGGCGGGGAATCGAGTCATCGAGAAATCTCCCGGGCGGAAGGTCGTGGGTGCCGCGCGCCCAGGGGACGGGACGCGCGGCGGATCATGCGAGGCAGCTGCCGACGAGCGCGTCGAAGGCGGGGCCGCCGCGGATCGGATCGGCGACGGGCAGGCCGAGCCGCTTGCTCTCGCGCGCCATCAGCTCGGCGGCTTCCGCGTCACCCAATGCGAAGGTGTTGAACGAGAAGCCGCCGCAGCGGATCGCGGGATTGGTGCGCCGGCCGAGGGCGATGGTCAGCTCGACGATCTCCTCGACGCTGGTCAGCGCATAGCCGGCGGTGCCGAGCATCTCGGTGCGGCCGGGCTCGTGGCAGACCACGAACACATCGGGCTGGCTGCCGTGGAGCAGGCCCAGCGAGACCGCGGCGTAGGACGGGTGGGTAAGCGCGCCCTGGCCTTCGATCACGTCCCAATGGCCCGGCGCGGCGTCGGGCGAGAGCAGTTCAGCGGCGCCCGCCTCGAAGTCGGAGACGACCGCGTCCATCGGGATGCCGCCGCCGGCGATCATGATGCCGGTCTGTCCGCTCGCGCGGAAGTCGGTGTCGACACCGCGATCCCGGAACGCGCGGGCGAGCGCCAGCGCGGTGTATTTCTTGCCAAGCGCGCAATCGGTGCCGACGGTGAGCAGCCGCTTGCCGCTGCGCTTGCGCCCGGTCGCGACCGGGATGTGCGGCGGCGGCACGCGCACGTCGATCAGCTGGCGGCCGAGGCGGTGCGCGGCTTCCGCCAGTTCCGGGATGTCGGCGAGCCGCATGTGCATGCCCGCGACGAGGTCGAGCCCGGCCTCCAGCGCCTCGACCAGCGACGCACGCCAGCTCGGCGGGATCACGCCGCCCTGGTTGGCGACGCCGATCACCAGCGCGCGGGCGCCGCGGGCATAGGCCTCGGCCGGGGGCACCGCGTCGAGGCCGGTGGTGACGGTCGCGCCTGCCAGCCGGATCTCGCCGACGCATTTCTCGGGCGCCCAGTCGCGCAGGCCGAACGCGGTCTTGGCGAACCCGGCGATCGTGGTGTCGCCGAGGAACAGGACATAGGGCTGCGGCAGCTCGATCGTGCCGGAGATACGGTCGAGGGGCGCGTTCATCGTGCCGCTCGCACGGTCAGGAAAAGGAACCGGATCGTCATGCTCAACCGCCCCAGGTCGCGGTCAGCAACCGCTGGAAATTGCCGCCGAGCACCGCGAGGATGTTGGCGTCGGAATATTTGCGGCGGATCAGCTCTTCGGTGAGGTCGAACATCTTGAGCGGGTGGTCGAATCCGTCGATGTCGATCTTCTCGCGAAAGGCGTAGCTGTCCTTGTAGGCGCCGCGCAGCATCTTGTTCAGCTCGGGGCTGGTGTCGTCATAGCCGTAGAGATCGCTGTCGGTGCCGATGCCGACATGGTCGATGCCGACCAGCTTGACGACGTGATCGATATGGTCGGCATAGTTCACGATCGTCGTCGGATCGGTCTTGCTGACGAAGTTGCGCACGCCGGTGATGCCCATCACGCCGCCCTTCGCGGCCATCGCCTTGATCGCCTCGTCGGTTTTGACGCGGGGATGGTCGATCAGCGCGCGGCAGTTGCTGTGCGTGATCGAGATCGGCTTGGTCGAGATGGCGATGCCGTCGAGCGTGGTGCGGTCGCCGCAATGCGACACGTCGACCAGCATGCCGACCTTGTTCATCTCGCCGATGATCGCCGCGCCGAAATCGCTCACGCCGCCATCGACGCGGTCGGTCGATCCGCCGCCGATGCGGTTCTGCGAATTGTAGGTGAGCTGGGCGCAGCGCAGGCCGAGCTCGTAGAAGAACTTGACGTCCTGCGGGCGGTTGAACTGGTCCGCGTTCTGCAGGCCCATGATCACCGCGACCTTGCGGTCCTTCCTGGCGCGCAGGATGTCGGCGAACTTGTCGACGCCGGTCAGCACGTGGCTGTTGCGTGCGACATAGTTGCCGTACGTCGCCAGGAAGCTGAGCGCCTGCTCGCGGGCGTTGTTGCCGCCGATCCCGATGGCGTGATGGATCGCGCTGATGCCGCTGGCCCGGAAATCGGCGGCCATCTTCTCGGACATCGGCGCGGCGTAGAAGCTCGGATCGAAGTCGATCTTGATTGGCGCGAGCATGTCGACGACCACCGCCTGGCGGACCAGCTCGATCGCGCGCTTCGAATAGGCCTTGTTGCTGTACGGGCTGATCTGGAAGCCGGCGCGGGCGACATGGGGAGCGGCGATGATCGCCGCGCCCACGGCGCCGATCGCCTGACGACGAGAGACAAGCATTCGCGATTCCTCCCCGTGAATTTTCTAATTAGGATGATATGGTCCCATTTGGAAACGTCAACACCTGATTGGCGCCTTTCTCCGTTCAGCGGACGACGGGCAGCTCGACATAGGATTGCCGGCCCGGCGCGTGGTGGATCGCGTTGGTGGCGACGACGCCCTTGCTCTCGCGCTCGTTGGCGCCGCCGGTGTTCAGGTTGCGCACGAACTTGGGAAAGTTGGACGAGGTCACCTCGACGCGGATGCGATGCCCTTTGCCGAAGCGGATGCTCGTCGCGATCGGCGAGGGCTTGATCGTGTAGGTCTCGCCCGGCTTCATCATCGCCGGCTTGTCGAAGCCGTCGCGGTAGCGCGCGCGGAAGATGGTGTCGCCGATGATCCAGGCGGTGCCGTCGGGCGCGACGTCGACCAGCTTGACCGCGAAGTCGGTGTCGGGCGCGCTCGACGAGACGCTCAGCACCGCGTCGACGAAACCGCTGACCTCGATCGGCGCGTCGAGCGGCTCGCTCGAATAGACCAGCACGTCGTTGCGGATCTCGACCCCGCGCTGGTCGAATGCGCCGGGGATGACGATGCCGCCGTTGCAGCAATCGCCGCCGCCGACCGTCGGCACCGGGTTCAGCGGATCGTAGCGATAGCTGTCCGGGCGCTCGGCGCCGGGCTCGGCGGCGACCAGCTTGCCGCCGCCGTCGAGGCTGTTCGCGTCGCCGCCGCTGCTGAGGTAGAGGCGCAGTTTCTGCGTGCCAGCGGGGGGCCAGCTCGCGGCGTTCTTCCAGCGGTTCTCGCCCATCAGGAAATAGCGCACGCGCGGGGTCGAGGCCGGGAATTTCGAGGCGTCGCCCTTGAGCCAGCGGTCGAACCAGCCGAACACCGCGCCGTTCACGTCGAAGCTGGTATCGCCCATCGACCGCTCGCCCACGGTGGTGTTGGGACCGAGCCGCGCATAGCCGCAGTGGGTGACGGGCGCGATCACCGCATATTGGTTGGCGGCCGCCTCGCGATCGCCGGTGCTGGCGCGCGCGTGGTTGAACAGCTCGAGATTGGGGCCGATCGACACGTCGTACCAGCTGTTGAACCACAGCGCCGGCACGCCCCAGCCCATGTCGTCATGGTAGAGCCCGCCCTGGCGCCATGCCGGGTCGGCGGGGGTGCGGGCGATGAAGGCGTCGAAGGTCTGCCGCGGCTCGCCCAGGCTCGACAACAGGGTGTCGACCGGCAGGTGCTTGATGTGCTTCGACCATTCGACCTTGGGCTTGGTCGCGGCGAGATCGTTGTTGAGCGTGGCGCGGGCGCGCGCCGCCTCGTCGAGGTCGGGCGAGAGCTGGGCGCGGTTGGGATTGTCGACGCCGTAGAGCCACACGAAGAACAGGCTGCGCGGGACGCCCCCGGTGTACCAGTTGCCCTGCTCCTGGAAGCGGCCGACCTTGCCGATCCCGGCGCCCGCCGCCATCGGCACCATCGCGGCATGGGCGGGGTGGTTCTGCGCCGCGAGCGCGAGCTGCCATTCCGCGGAGGAGGAGCAGCCGAGCGTGCCAACCTTGCCGTTCGACCAGCCCTGCGCCGCGATCCAGCTCAGCGTGTCGTAGCCGTCGGTCTGGGGCTTGCCGAGGATCTCGTACTCGCCTTCGGAGAAATAGCGGCCGCGCTCGTTCTGGACGATGAAGACATAGCCGCGGCGCACTGCCTCGATCGCATAGCGCTGAGTCGAGCCGCGCAATTTGTGCTCGTTATAGGGCGTCTTCCACAGGATGACGGGCAGGCGGCCCTTGGCATTCTTCGGCGTGTAGATGTTGGTCGACAGCCGCACCCCGTCGCGCATCGGCACCATCACCGCGATCCGCGAATCCGCGATCGTCGCGACCTCGCGCTCGAGCGCCTCGGGCGAGTATTTGGCGAGGTCCTGCGCGAGGACAGGTTGTGCGGCGCCGGCCGCGAGGAGCAGGGCGAGCAGCGGACGCGGCATTTAGCGACTCCATCATCCCGCGCCGGATGATTCGACGCCCGCTCAGGGGACCGCAACATCATGATCCTGTCAAGGATTGGAGAAAATGCACCACATTCATGCAGTTTAAGCCTGATAGGAAATATATTGTCCTGATCGGGACAGTGTGCCACGATCCCCGCAGCAGGAAGAACAATAGGAACCGTCAGAAGGCGGCCATCAGAGGGGAGACAATCCGATGCATCACGTCGTTTCCAGCCTTGCCCGTACACTTGCGCAGGGCAGCAGCCTTCCTGTCCTGGCGGTGGGATTGCTGATCGCCGCGCCCGTGGCGGCCCAGACTTCGGCGCCCAATCCCGCCGCGCAAGACGCGAGCGAGGATACGGGGAATGAAGTCGTCGTCACCGGCTCGCGCATCGAACGCGCCGGCTTCGACCAGCCGACGCCGACGACCGTGATCGGCGAGCTCGAGCTGCGTCAGGGTCAGCGCTCGAACCTGCAGCAGGTGCTGAACGACTCCCCGCAATTCCGTCCGACCACCACGACTCAGGTGTCGGCGGGCAACACCTCAAGCGGCAGCGCGCCGGTCGATCTTCGCGGCCTCGGCTCGAACCGCACGTTGACGCTGATCAACGGACGCCGCTTCGTCGGACAGAACAACTTGAACTATGTGCCGATGTCCCTGGTCGAGCGCGTTGAGGTGGTGACCGGCGGCGCGTCGGCCGCGTATAGCTCGGACGCGGTGGCGGGCGTGGTCAACATCCTGCTCAAGAACAAGGTCGAGGGCGTCCAGCTCGGCGTGCAGTCGGGCATCTCGTCGCGTGGCGACGGGTTCCGTTACGGCGCCGATCTGGCGCTCGGCACCTCGTTCGCCGATGGCCGCGGGCAGCTGATGTTCGGCGGGGAGTATGTGAAGGACGAGGCGATCCCCGATCGCAACTCGCGCCGCAATCTCGGCAGCGCGGCGACGGTGCGGCTCAATCCCACCTCGACCACCGATCTTCGCACGATCCTCGTGCGCGACGTCAACAACGGCAACACGCATCCCGCGGGCTTGATCACCAGCGGCATCTTCGCCGGGCAGATCTTCAACGACGACGGCACGCTCCGCCGGTTCCGCATGGGCCAGTCGCTCGCCGCCAATCCTGCGACGACGCCGTTCCCGGCCCAGATGATCGGCGGCGAAGACGGCGTCGGGCTGTTCGACGTCGTCGCGGTCACCACCCCGCTCGAACGGATCAGTACCTTCGGCCGGGCGACCTACGATTTCGGCGGCGTGCTGCTGTGGGCGGACGCCAGCTACGGCCGCTCGCGCTCCAAGTACAACTTCCTTCCCGACATCGGCGCGCCGGGGAGCATCACGATCCAGGCGACCAACCCGTTCCTGTCCGCCGACATCCGCAGCGCGCTCGCCGCCGCCGGCCAGACCAGCTTCACGCTCGGCCGCTTCTTCGACGGCCCGTTCATGGTCAAGTTGGACAGCACGCGCACGCAGAAGGAGGGTGCGGTCGGGATCGACGCCGATCTCGGCGGGAGCTGGAAGGCCAGCGCGCACTACAGCCATGGCGAGGTCAACACCAAGCAGCGCGTTGGAAACACTCGCGTCGTTTCGCGCTTCAACAACGCGATCAACGCGGTGTCGAGTGGCGGGCAGATCGTCTGCGCGATCAATGCCGACGCCGTTACCACCAACGATGACCCTGCCTGCCGCCCGCTCAACCTGTT
>NZ_JBCNMA010000126.1:0-9615 GCF_039595165.1 Sphingomonas sp. | reverse complement strand
GAGCCATTCGTGCAGCCGCCTGCCCGCCAGCGGCGCGGCGTCGGCGCGCGCGATCCCGCACGCCGCGAAGCCCAGCTCCGCCGCCTTTTCGCGGATTCGCGCCTCCAGTGACTTGCCTAGCTGCATCACCCCCCGCTACCACGGCTCCGTGACCGAGGGGAATTTTGTTGAGTAGCGAACTGGCGGTCAGCGCCACCGGCCTGATCAAGCGCTTCGGCGACCGCCGCGTCGTGGATGGCGTCGACATCGCCGTGCCCAAGGGCATGATCTACGGCGTGCTCGGCCCCAACGGCGCGGGCAAGACCACCACGCTGCGCATGCTGCTCGGCATCATCGAGCCCGATGGCGGCGAACGCTCGGTGCTCGGCAACGATCGCCCGCGCGAGGTCAGCGACCAAGTCGGCTATCTGCCCGAGGAGCGCGGCCTCTATCCCGGCATGAAGACCATCCAGGCGATCGCGTTCATGGGCGCGCTGCGCGGGCTCGACTGGCGCACCGGCCGCACCCGCGCGGTCGCGCTGATGGAGGCCGCCGGGCTCGGCCATGCCACCGACCAGAAGATCCGCAAGCTCTCCAAGGGCATGGCCCAGCTCGTCCAGCTGCTCGGCTCGGTCGTCCATCAGCCCGACCTGCTCGTCCTCGACGAGCCGTTTTCCGGACTCGATCCGGTCAACCAGGAGCGGCTCGAGAAGCTCATCCTCGCCGAGCGTGACCGCGGCGCGACCGTTCTCTTCTCGACTCACGTCATGGCGCATGCCGAGCGGCTGTGCGACCGCCTCGCGATCATCGCCGGCGGCAAGGTACGCTTCGAGGGCACCGTCGCCGACGCGCGCGCGACGCTCCCGTTCAAGGCGCATTATGTCCCGCACCACCCGAACCCGGGCATCCGCGCCCTCCTTCCCGCCGATGCCGCGCCCGAAGGCGAAGGCTGGCGCTTCACCTTGCCCGACGAGGGGATCGAGGCGACGCTGGTCAAGCTGATCGAGGCCGGCTACGGCATCTCCGGCTTGTCGATCGAGCGCCCGTCGCTCCACGACGTGTTCGTCCGCATCGTCGGCCGCGAGGCGCTCGAAGAAGCCGAAAAGCTGGAGACGCAGGCATGAGCAGCCTCGCCCGCCTCGTCCGCCAGACGATGACGATCGCCCGCCGCGATTTCGTCGCGACGGTGTTCACCCCGACCTTCCTGCTCTTCCTGTTCGCGCCGCTGATGATGGTCGGCTTCGGCGCGATCGGCGGGGTCGGTGCCGCCTCGATGAGCAAGAGCGGCGACGACAAGGCGCGCATCGTGATCCTCTCCGGCGGCGAGCAGGCGCGTGCCGCCATCGCCGTCGACCGCCAGCTCCGCGACGTCTTCCGCGAGCGCGAACGCCCCCCGCAGCTGGTCGTCGAGGCGCCGTCCGCCAACCCGCAGGCCCAGGCCCGCGCGATCTTCGAGCGCCGGAACATCGACACCTACGCCGTGATGTACGGCCCCCTCCAGCGGCCGCAGATCCTGCACAGCGTCAACGGCACGCGTTCGGCGAGCTATCTCGCCGAGCTCGCCGATCAGGTGCTACGCGCCCAGCGCGCCGGCACCACCGCGCCCTTGAGCGAGGCGACCAAGACCGTCATCGCCCGCCCCGGCTCGACCTCCAGCGGCCATGGCCAGGCCGCCTTCTTCGCGGTCACGGCGTTGTTCATGGTCAGCCTGCTGCTCGCCGGCCAGGTCGTCGGCACCATGGCCGAGGAGCGCTCGAACAAGGTGATCGAGATCCTCGCCGCCGCGGTCCCGCTCGAAAGCGTCTTCTTCGGGAAGCTGCTCGGCATGTTCGGCGTCGCGCTGCTGTTCCTCGGCTTCTGGGGCACGGTCGCGGTCAACGTCACCACGCTGCTGCCGACGCGGATCGCCACCGCCTTCATCGATGTCGGCCCGGCCGTGGGGCTGCCGATGTTCGGCCTCCTGTTCTTCGCCTATTTCGTGATGGCCTATATGCTGCTCGGCGCCGTGTTCCTCGGCCTCGGCGCGCAAGCCTCGACTCAGCGCGAGCTGCAGATGCTCTCGCTGCCCATCACGATCTTCCAGGTCGCGATGTTCGGCTTCGCTTCCGCCGCCGCGGCGCAGCCGGACAGCTGGGTCGCCACCGCCGCCGAGGCGTTCCCGTTCAGCTCGCCCTTCGCGATGGTCGCGCGCGCCGCCAACGCGCCGGAGCTGCTACCGCATCTGCTCGCTCTCGCCTGGCAGGCGCTATGGGTCGCCGTGACCATCACCATCGCGGCGCGCCTGTTCCGCCGCGGCGTGCTCCAGTCGGGCAGCCCCAAGCTCCGATTGCGCAAACGCCCCGTCGAACCCGCTATTGACAAACCTGTCAGTTAATCCACTCTCCCGGGCGAACAGCGTTCCCGGGAGAGTATCGCCATGGCCACCCTAGCGCCCGAACCCGCGCCCGCGGTCGATCCGCTCGACGTCACCCGGCCCGAACTGTACCGCGACGATCTCTGGCACGCGCCCTTCCGCCGCCTGCGCGTCGAAGCGCCGGTCTATCGCTGCGAGCAATCCGAGTTCGGTCCCTATTGGTCGATCTCCGCCTACAAGCCGATCGTCGAGGTCGAATCGCTGCCCGACCTCTATTCCTCGCAGGCCGGCGGCATCACCGTCGCCGACCTGATGGAGGGCGACATCAAGATGCCGATGTTCATCGCGATGGACCGCCCCAAGCACACCGGCCAGCGCCGCACCGTCGCCCCGGCCTTCACGCCGAGCGAGATGGTGCGGATGACCGGCGACATCCGCGCGCGCACCGCCGAGATCCTCGATTCGCTCCCGGTCGGCGAGACATTCGACTGGGTCGACCGCGTCTCGATCGAGCTCACCACGCAGATGCTCGCCTTGCTGTTCGACTTCCCGTGGGAAGAGCGCCGCAAGCTCACTTACTGGTCCGACTGGGCCGGCGACATCGAGATCGCCAAGGACCCCGTGCGCAAGGAGGAGCGCCGCCAGATCCTGTTCCAGTGCGCCGCCGAATTCGGTGCGCTGTGGAACTCCAAGGTGGGCAAGGAGCCCACCCCCGATCTCATCTCGATGATGATCCATTCGGACGCGATGGCGGAGATGGACCAGATGGAGTTCCTGGGGAACCTCATCCTGCTGATCGTCGGCGGCAACGACACCACGCGCAACTCGATGTCGGCCTATGCCTGGGCGCTCGAGCAATTCCCCGCGGAACGCGCGAAGCTGGAAGCCAACCCCGAGCTGATCCCCAATGCGACGCAGGAGATCATCCGCTGGCAGACCCCCCTCGCGCACATGCGCCGCACCGCGACGCGGGATACCGAGCTGATGGGTCAGCGGATCGCGGAGGGCGACAAGCTCGTCCTGTGGTATCTTTCCGCCAACCGCGACGAGAGCGTGTTCGAGCGCCCCGACGAGATCATCGTCGACCGCCCCAACGCCCGTCGCCACCTGGCGTTCGGCCATGGCATCCATCGCTGTGTCGGGGCGCGCCTCGCCGAGCTGCAGATCGGCGTGCTGATGGAGGAGATGGCGAAGCGCCGCCTGCGCCCCAACGTCATTGTCGAGCCCGAGCGAGTCTCGGCCTGCTTCGTCCATGGCTACAAGAAGATGCCGGTGGAGCTCAGCCGCTACTAGGAGGGGGCCGCCGCGCAGACCGACATTTCCTGCATCCGGGCAGCTTCGGTCGCCAATTGGTCGAGGTGCAGATAGTTCTCGTTGAAATCGGCGACGTCGCTGAGGCCCGCCCAGTCCTTTATCGTGATGGTGCGGTTGGTGCGCACGATCAGGCCCGAGCGGTCCAGATCGCGCAGCATCCGGTTGACGTGCACCGGCGTCAGGCCAGTCGCATCGGCCAGCTGCTCCTGGCTCATCGGCATCTCGTAGCGCAGCCGGTCGGCGAGCCCGGCCGCTTCCATCCGCCGCGCGATCTCGCACAGCAGGTGAGCGACCCGCGTCAGCGCGTCGCGCCGGCCGACATTGAGCACCCATTCGCGGAAGATCGAGGCGTCGATCAGCGTGTCGGTCCACATCGCCATCGCAACCGTGGGATGGGCGCATGCCAGTTCACGAATGTCGCTCCGCGCCACGATCGCGAGCTCGCACCGGGTCAGCGCCTGCACATTGTGATCGGAGAGGTTGAGCATCACGCCCTGCAGATCGACGAAATCGCCCGCGATGTGCAGGCTGATGATCTGGCGCGTTCCCTCGGACGTCAATTTCTGGCGAAACGCGAAGCCTGAAAGCAGCAGACAGGAACGCTCGGGCCGCTCGCCCTCGCGCACGAAATAGGCCTCGCGCTCGACCAGCTGGCGCCGATAGGGCAGTGCGAGGATTGCTGCGCGATCGTCATCGTTCAGCAGCGCGCGCGATTCCAGCTTGCGCAGCAACGGTGTCAAGGTGTGAGAGGTCATGGGTGCGCTCCGTGAACTTAGGGCGGGAGCGCGACGATTTGTCTCTCAGCCGCTGACGCCCGGGTGGTCCGGCCAGCGATGAAGCTATAATGACTGAATTGAGGGTGGGGTTCCTTGATCCAGGATAGGGGGCCGGTGTCGGTGTTCGATCTATCCTATTGGTCAATCTTCACGGCGCTGGAAAAGGGTAGATTCAACACCACTTCGCCGCTGTCGTTCGAAACCTCGATATAGTCGCTCAGGCACAGATGCCCTTCGCGAACATCCTCGGCCATGATCGCTCGCGCCGCGGCGACGGCATGGCGATGCGCTGCGGCATTGCTGGCTAGATCGCATCCTTCGACGTCCGGCGTGGGACCGGAGCTGTCGTATAGCTTGAAATAATAGCGCGCCACGGCAGTCCAATTCGCAACGAGTTTCCGCTCAACGATCTATCGCGATGATTGTGCCCGATAATCATGGCTGCGCCGCGCCGCTTTGACGCGGCGGTCTTCGTTTCCCATCTTGGAAACAGCATTCCAGAGGTTCGCGCATGCCATTCACCCGCCGTCACCTGCTCGCCCTTGCCGGTACAGGAACAATCGCCGTCACCTTCGGCTGTACTTCGCCGGAATCCGAAGCGGCGCAGCGGTTCGAGTTCACGCTGACCGACGCCGAATGGCGCAAGCGGCTCAGTCCCGCGCAATATCGCGTGCTGCGCCAGGCGGCGACCGAGCGCGCCTTCACCAGCCCGCTCGACAAGGAAAAGCGCGCCGGGACCTTCACCTGCGCCGGCTGCGGCCTGCCGCTCTACAGCTCGCGCACCAAGTTCGACAGCCGCACCGGCTGGCCGAGCTTCTACGCTCCGCTCAAGGACGCGGTCCGCACGCGCACCGACTATGTCATCGGCGTGCCGCGCACCGAAGTGCTCTGCCGCCGCTGCGGCGGCCATCTCGGCCATGTCTTCGATGACGGCCCACCGCCGACCGGCAAGCGCTATTGCATGAACGGGCTGGCGATGACGTTCACGCCCAGAAGCCGATCCTGATCGCCACCGTCACCCCGGCCTTGGGCCGGGGTCCATCGGGATGCGGGCGGCCCAGCTCGAGTTCGAAGCGAATCGAGTGAGGCAGCGTGAACCGGCTACGGGGCCGGGATGACGACGATGGCAGGCGCGGAAGCTTACTTCTGCAGGGCGGTCGTGATGCCGAACTTCTCGAGATCGATCGCCGCGATCGTCACGCCACCGAAGGGCGCTTGCTCGGTCTCCGTCGCCGGCGCCTTGCCCGTGTAGATGAAGCCGTTGACCGGATAGATCGAGGTGCCGAGCCCGCCGTTCGAGGCGAACCACACCTTGACGCGGCTCCAGTCGCCCTTTTCGGACACGTCCACCGCGATGACGTTCTTCTCGATGCCGCCGCGGCGCGACCAGTTGGCGTGGGTCAGCAGCACTTCGCGGTCGCTGATCACCTTCGAGACCATCGCGACATGACCGAGGCGCATGCGCTGAGTCGCGGCGAACGACATGACCGAGCCTTCGACCGGCTCGCGGCCACGTTCGTAGCGGCCCTCCGCCTGCGCCCACCAAGTGTGTGCGTTGCCGTGGATCTGGATGCCGGAGATCATGCGGGCATAGGGGACGCACTGCCAGAACTGCGCGTTGGCGGGGGCGATCGTCGCGAGGCAAAGCGCGGCCATCAGCGCGAATCGCGCCGCAAGAATCTTGGCGTTCATGGTGGCCCCCTTCAGACCCCGAATCTCGATGCAGGGGTCGTGGCAGAATGGTTCCGCCGATCCTAGGGCGCCGCGCCCGATATCCGACGAATCGTTTCGCCGCGGCGATGACTGGCATTTCGGCCCGGCCAGATGCCCGGATCAACCCGACGAACGCTTGCAATGTTGGATTTCGCATGCTCCCCTCGGCTGATCCGCTCTTTGATACCGTCAGCCCTCGCCAGTCACGTGTCATGCAATCATCCGGCTATCTCATTAAGCTGCTGCTCCACTGCGGAACATGCCGATCGCCCACCGCCGAAACCTCGCGATAGTGTCAACCCTGTGTAAACTTCCGCCCGCGGTCGTTACGGTCTTGAGTCGCATTTGTTGCCCGAAAGTCGCGATCCACATCTCTTTGTTTCAGCACCGCTCGGTTCACCGCAACCAATGTTGCAACGCAAAACCATCTGTGATTCCTTGTCTGAACGGCGGACGACGCGGGGTTAAGGCTGGTGTTAACCATCCTGGGGCATCCTCCACCGTGAGGAGATTGAGTTGAGTGGGGTGGGAGTGAAGGAGAATGAGCGCACGAAGTAAGCCGGCCGAAGGCGCGATGACGCTGGCCGAGATGAAGGAATTCGCGGGCTTCGCCGCCGCGACGCAGCGGTATATCCGCCGCGCGCTCGACGTCGGGCTCGAGCGGACCGACGCGATGGAGCGCTGGTCGCGCGACGTGGTCGAGGCCGCCAGCATCCGCGCCCAGGCGCATATGTATGATCGGCTGCCCGAGATTCGCGCGCTGATCCCCGACGACAGCGGACTCGACGCGATGGAGCCTTTCATGGCGCCGCTGGTCACCGTCTCCGCATTCGACCTGGGACAGGGCCGGCTCACCAGCTTCTCGGCCTATCGCTTCCTCTACGAGCGGCTGATCGGCGCCGAAGTGCGGCCGTGGCTGCCCGCCGCCTTCTGCGCGGCGGCGGCGCTTCCGCATCTGCATCCGGATCTGCGCCGCAAGCTGCTTCAGTCGATCAGCGAAGCCGCGGCGACCGCGTCGGGCTGGTCGAACCGCCAGCCGGCATTCTTCCCGCAATGGGTGGAGAAGGTCGGCACCGAGCCGCTGCCGAGCTGACCATTGGCGCTCCTGCGAAAGCAGGAGCGCAGCGTTCGAGGCGCATCGCTTGTGGCTCTGGGCTCCTGCTTTCGCAGGAGCACGGATTGGCCGCGGCTAACGGCAGGCCCGCCAGGTTCGCGCCGCCTGGTCCAGGTGGAAGTGGTCGCGGTGCGCCGCATTGTAATCCGGCGACAGCACGGTCCCGAACAGTCCGCACGCCCCGTCGCGCACGTCGCGCAGGAACCGCGCCTTCGACCCGCGCCCCTGCCAGTCGCCGACCAACCGGATGCGCGTCCCGTCCGCCAGACGGAACGCCGCGATGTCCACCGCGTCCGCGGTCGCATGCTCGCTCCAGCTCGCCCCTTCGCGATTGTACATCCGCCGGCAATTATAGCTGCCGAAATGCTCGATCTCGGTCACCTTCTGCCCGAAGTGACGCTGCGCCGCCGGCTGCACCACGTCCCATTCCCACATCGCGAGCGCCGCTGCCACCGGACAGGAGACGCCAAGATCGCCCGGCGCGAACCGGATCCGCCGCGCTCCGCCCGGCGCGAAGCGCACCGCATCGGCATAGCCGCATTCGCCCTCCTGCTCGCTCAGCGGCGCGAGCGCAGTGTAGCGCACCCCGGCCCTGTCGAGCGCCTTGCGGCATGCCGGGAAGTCCTCGGTCAGCGCGGCGAGCTTGCGGCCGGTGAACAGTCCCACCGGCTGGCCGAGATCGAGCTCGGTCCACGGCAAATCCTGCGGCCGGTCGCGCACCATCGCGTAGAGCAGCAGCACCAGGGTGAGCAGCAGCGCCGCCACCACGATCGCCGCCAGGCTGTTGCGCAGCAGCTTCATGCCCGCAGTGCCGTCCCGATCACTTGCGAGGTCACCGGATAGCCGAGCCCCTCGGGGATGCAGAGCCGCTCCTCCCCGTCGCGCATCTCGACCCAGGGCGTGATCGCCTCGATCGGATGTGCCCGGGCGTCCGCCACTGCGTCGGCAAAGCTGCCGAACTGCGCCAGCCGCTCGAGATTGCGCCGCGTCGGAAAGATGATCCGCGCCTCCCCCGCGTCGGCGGCATTCAGCACCTCCTGGGCGGTCGCCCAGAACAGCCGGACATTCTCGTTCCCGTCGACCCCCGCTTCCTCGGCACCATCCGGCAGCCGGGCGAGGTAGAAGCGCGTGTCGAACACCTTGTGCGACACGTCTTCCGGCGGCAGCCAGCGGGCAAAGGGAACCAGCGCGTCGAGGTCTAGCGCCACCTCGGCCATTGCTTCGCCGATAGGCGTCCCGCCGTATAGCGCCGAACGAACGCCGTCGATCTCGGCCAGGGCCGCGGTGCCCACCGCCAGCCCCGCTTCCTCGATCGTCTCGCGGATCGCCGCGATTCGCGCGGCAAGGTCCTCGGGATCGCCGGGATGCAGCGCCGCCAGCGCGCGATCGCCCGGATCGACTCGCCCGCCCGGAAACACCAGCGCTCCGCCCGCAAAGCGCATCGCCGCCGACCGCTCGACGATCAGCAGCTGCGGCTGCCCCAAGGCAGGCTCGCGCATCACGATCAGCGTCGCGGCGGGGATCGGCTGGGAGGGGGCGCCCGTCATCACAGGCGGGTTTAGGGGCGAAGCCGAGGGATGGAAAGCGATGCGCTACAGCAGCTGCGCCTGCACCTCCGTCTCGCGCGGCGCGCTGCGGAACGCCGCGGCCGGATCGACCAGCGGGATGTCCGGCCGGCGGCCGTCGAACAGTTCGTCCACGGTCAGGATCTGCATCCGCGCATAGCTCCGCCCGGTCGCTTCGGCATGGAAGCGTCCGACCGCCGCCGCCTCGCGCAGCATCGGCGCCGAAGGCGGCGTGCGGCTGAGGATCACCCCGATCGGCGCCTTCTCGCGCTCCATCGCCGAGTGAAGGTCGCGCACCGCCTTCACCCCGACATGCTCGCCGCTCTTCACCGAGATCAGTGCCTTCGCGGTGCGCTGCCGCTCCGGCCTGAAGTAGATGATCCCGTCGATCCCTCCATCGGCCCCCTTGCGCCCGCCGGCGAACGGCACCGCGTCGATCATCGAGACCGCCCACCATTGGAACTGGTAGCGATCGCGGAGCGCCAGATCGGCCGCCGAAGCGCTGTCGCGCGGCGTGCCCTCGACGTTGAGGGCAATGCCCGGGAACGCCGCCTTCATCCGCTGTTCGATCAGGCTGATCGCGAGATGAGTCACGTCGATCCCCGCCCAGCGCCGCCCCAGCTTCTGCGCGGCGTGCACCGCCGTTCCACAGCCGCAGAACGGGTCGAGCACCACATCGCCCTCGTTGGACGAGGCCGCGATGATCCGCTCGAGCAGCGCGATCGGCTTCTGGGTGGGATAGCCGAGCCGCTCCTGCGCCTGCCGATGACATCGCGCTGTCGCCGCTGGGCAAGGTGCTGG
>NZ_JBCNMA010000125.1:0-9665 GCF_039595165.1 Sphingomonas sp. | reverse complement strand
CGTTCGCGCACCGGCGTCGCGGCGGGATCGGGCGCGGCGCCGAGATGCTCGACGCGCAGCTCGGCCATGAAGGCCGCGATCAGATCGGGCCCGCCCTCTTCCAATAGCTGATTGCGGATCGAGAGCTCGGGGGTGACCGGCAGGTGCCGCCGCCCCCAGGCGCCCATCGCGACCAGCAAGGGAAGGAGCTGGATCGCCGGCTCGGTGAGGCTGTAGCGCGTCTTCTGCTTGTGGCTGGGATCGTCGGCCTTGGTGACGAGCCCGCGCGCCTCGAGCCGCTTCAGCCGGTCGGCGAGAATGTTGGAGGCGATCCCTTCTATCGAACCGCGCATCAGCTCGCGGAAATAATGCCGGTTTCCGAACATCATGTCGCGGATCACCACCAGGCTCCAGCGGTCGCCCAGTACCTCAAGCGTCAGGTTGATCGGACAGCCCGATCGCGGCTCACTCATTCCATCCTCCAAAAACTGCTTGCAATATACAATCAGTTTGACTAGTCTGCAACTGGTTGCAATTTACAAGCAGTTAGGAGACCGACGATGAGCAAGATCCGCGTGAGCAGCTTCAGCATCTCGGCCGACGGCTACGGCGCAGGCGTCGAGCAGAGCGTGGAGGATCCGCTTGGCCAAGGCGGCGAGGACCTCCACGGCTGGATGGTCGAGTCGCGGCACTTCAAGTCGATGTACGGCAAGGAGGGCGGCGCGGAAGGCGTCGACAACGACTTCACGGTGCGCGGCATGGCGGGGCTCGGCGCCTGGGTGATGGGGCGCAACATGTTCGAGCCGGTGCGCGGCGAATGGCCCGATCACGAATGGAAGGGCTGGTGGGGCCCCAACCCGCCCTATCACTGCCCGGTGTTCGTGCTGACTCACCACGCGCGGCCGTCGCTGGCGATGGACGGCGGCACGGTGTTCCACTTCGTGACCGAGGGGCCGGAGGTGGCGCTCGAACGCGCGCGCGCCGCGGCGGGCGACAAGGACGTGCGCATCGGCGGCGGGGTGGCGACGGTACGCCACTATCTGCAGACGCGCGCGATCGACGAGATGCATCTGGCGATCGCGCCGGTGCTGCTCGGCCAGGGCGAGGCGCTGCTCGAGGGGATCGACCTGCCCGGGCTCGGCTATCGCGTGGCCGAGCAGGCCCAGGGCGAGCGCGCGCTGCATCTCGTCGTCGCGCGCGGGTGATCCGGCGCGACGGCGGAATCGGGCGGGATTGTGGCGGCGGGGTGAACCCCATGTGAAGGGGACGGTCCGCCGCCATATTTGCGCGGGATCGGTCCGGCCTTTCCCCGCCACGCTTCGTCCCGCCCCACCGCAGGCACGCGCGTGAAGCCGGCTCCCGCCCCGGCAACCCGGCGACGCGACCGCCCGTTCTTGCGCCGGTTCATGGCAACATGAGGAAACGAACGATGCGTACCCTGAGTATCACCGCCGCGGCCCTCGCCGCTCTGACGGTCCCCGCGTTCACCGCCGCCCCCGCGCTGGCGCATGATCGCACCGCGCACATCTATGACGACAGCAACCACCATTATCTCGATTACAAGACATCGATCAGCGAGGCGAAGCGCGAGCTGCGCAAGGATCTCGCCGACGCCAAGGACGAGGCCGACCGGGTCGACGCCTATGCCGAGTACGAGGCGGAGGTCGCCGACGCCGACAAGGATTTCCGCAAGGAAATGGCGGAGAAGGGCATCCGTATTCCCGCCGGCCGCGTGATGGTCGAGACCGAGGTGTCGATGCTCTCGCCGCGCTGATGCGGTGCTGATCTCCTGAACTGCTACGTGGCCCGGACCCCGTCCGGGAGGGCGGGAGCGGCATTCGCGCGGACAGCGTTCGCGAATGCAGCTTCCGCCCTTTCACACGGTCAATCGCACCACCCGTCACGACGACCGCCGGCATAACGCCGGGCGAGCCCCTCGGCGACCAGCACGTCGCCGACACCGCGGCCGTCGACCGACACGACCCGCAGCTTGCGGCCATAGCGATCGGCATCGCGGCCGACCGAAGCCAGCGCGACGTCGCCCGAATTGAGCAGCGCCCGCAGCCGCCGCGTCGCCGCCGCGCCGAGCTCGGCTTCGCGGGGACAGCGCGCGGGATGCGTCTCGGGCGTGTCGATGTCGGCGATGCGGATCTTGATCCCGCGCATCCAGAAGGTGTCGCCATCGACCACGCAGTTCGCGCCGCCGCCGGTGTGGCAGAAGCCGAAGCGCGCGGCGGCGGCATGTGCCGGGGCGGCGGGTGCCGGAGCGTTTCCGCCATCGGCGAACAATGCGAACGAGCGGTGCGCCTGCGACGCGGTGGCGCCGACCTCGACAGCGGCCGCCCCCTCGCCCGCGAGCATCGGCCAGGCTGCCCAGCCAAGGCCGGCGAAGATCCCGGCGAGGGCCATCGTCACCAGCTCGATGCGGAGGAAGCGGAGGCGCGGGCGACGGCGATGCTGGCGGCTGAAGATGCGCGATTCGAGATGCGCGCCGTGCCAGGAGCGCCGGGCGGTGCGCGCCTGATGCAGGTCGAACGGTTCTTTCATGCGCAACGATTTTAGGGGCCGCGCCTCACCAAATCCTTGCCAGACGGCGCGGTTTCGGCGGGGCTTTCCGCCGGAATGGAGCGACCGGCGATATATCCGTTTCGGAGCGGATCGTCGCCAAATCGGCGCGGTCTCCCGCTAACATGCGCGGGTGAGCGAGACGGGGCGGATCATCTTCGTATGCGATGGCTGCGGCACGCCGGGGGTGACGCGCGAGGCCTGGGCGGCGTGGGACGTGGAGACGCAGGCCTGGGTGCTGGCGGAGCTGTTCGACTACGCCTTCTGCCATAGCTGCCACCGGCGCACGCAGCTGGAGGAACTGGCGGTGGAGGGGGAATAAACGCTCATCCCACTCGCCACCCCGGCTCCGTGCCGGGGTGGTGCCTTTTTTTGGCGGCAGATCGGCCGGTCAGGGACGCGGGGCGGATTCGCGGGCCTCTTCCGCCGCCTCTTCGGCTTCGGCGGCGCGCAGGTCGGCAAGGCGCTGCGGGTCCTGCGGGATCGGCACGGCGGGATCGATGTGGGTGAAGGCGGCGCCGGTGGGCGCGAGGATCGCGGCGACCTGATCGCGCCACGCGGCCGGAATGGCGACGTAGACATGGACGTCTTTCATCGTTCCGGGACGGACCGGTTGCACACCATCGCGCAGGATCTGCACGAACTGATCCGGCGGCGCGAGCGAGGCAAGCAGCAACACATTACCGAAGCTGGAGGCATGGTCCGTATTTCGCAGAGCCGCGTAAAGCGCGGTTTGGGATTCACGATGGCCGGCCCTGCCGGGTGCCTCGAGAACGAAGGCACGGGGGAATACATCGCTCCTCGGATCGAGGCGCATGAACGCCCCACGCAGATATTCCGACCAAGCCGCCTCGTCAGCGGTCCGCGGCGCGCCCAGCGGCGCGGCGAAGGCGACCCGCAGAGGGGCGACGGCCTCCTTGCGGGCCTGCGCGACCTTCCGCGCCTGCGCCAACGCGCGTTCCCAGGCCGGACCCGATGGCGGCACCGGCTTCGCTGAAGCGAGATCGATCGCGATCTCCACCATCTCGCGCGCGTCGGGCGGGGCATCGTCACTGGGCACGACGATCGACAGGATGAGCTGGCGGCCGTCCGACGACAGGCGGTGCTCGCCGCCCCACCAGAGCGAGCTCACGGTACGCGGGAGCCCGCGGACGTAGGAACCGGGAAGCAGATCGACGAGCGCGAAGGAGCGGACATGCCTGCCGTCCGCGCCATAGATCACCACGACATCGGGGCCGTAGCCGACCGCATGCCAGTTGTCGAAGGTGACGACATATTGGCCGCCATTGGCGACGAGCGCGCTGACCGGCGCCACCTCGTTGACCAGCGGGGCTTCCCAGATCCGGGTCCAGCCGCCCGTCTCGCCGCGCCGTTCGAGCACGGCGTGCGCCGTAGTGCGCGTCTCTCCAGGCGCCTGACCGGCGGGTTCCTTCTTCGCCACCTTGTCCTTGAAATAGGCGAGCGTATCGACGCCGCGCGGAATGACCGTCAGGCGCGTTCGTTCATCGGGAGAAAGATAGGTTTCCCTCTGCGCCGGCACCCAGCTGTCCGCCCGCGCTTGCGAGACGGCACAGGTCAGAACCAGGGCGAACGCAGCCAACCAGCGCATCATCCTCGTCCCCTCCCCCGCGCCAGCCGGTCAGGCGGGCGCCAATTGCGGCGTCGAAGCATGGCCTTCAACAAAGGGCCGCACCACGCCGAGCGCACGATCGACATATTCCGCTTTCTCGCCGACCGGAGCGACATAGTGGATCGCTTCTTCGGCGTCCTTCAGCGAGCCCAAGCGGGCGATCATCCAGGCGGCGAGATATTGCGAGGACAGGCAGCCGCCGGCGGTCGCGACATTGCCGTGCGCGACGAACGGGGCGTCGATCACGTTGACGCCGGCCTCGATCACCCAGGGCTTGGTGGTGAGATCGGTGCAGGCGGGGAGATCGCCGACCAGGCCGAGCTTCGCCAGCAGCAGCGTGCCCGAGCATTGCGCACCGATCAGCTGGCGCGCGGGATCAAGACGGAGGCGCGCGAGGAGGTCGGCATCGGCGGCATGGTCGCGCGTGCGGATGCCGCTGCCGATCAGCACGGCGTCGGCCTCGGCGGCGAAGTCGAGCGGGCGCTGGCGGCGGACGGTGACGCCGTTCATCGAGGTCACCTCCTCGGTGGGGGAGGCGATGTGCGCCGCCCAGCCCTTGCCGCGCATGCGGTTGAGGATCGCGGCGGCGATGAAGCTGTCGAGTTCGTTATAGCCGTCGAGGGTGAGGACCGCGATCTGCATGGCGCTACTCCGGTTGCGCGACGCCGAGCTGCCACAGGATGAAGGCATTCTCCTCCGCCGCCTCGTGCAGGCTCTCCCAACGGCCCGACTTGCCGCCATGGCCCGCGCCCATGTTGGTCTTGAGCAGCAGGACATTGTCGTCGGTCTTGGTCGCGCGCAGCTTCGCCGCCCACTTGGCCGGCTCCCAATAGGTGACGCGCGGATCGTTGAGGCCGCCCGAGATGAACATCGGCGGATAGGCCTGGGGCCTGACATTGTCATAGGGCGAATAGCCGCGGATCAGCTCGAACGCCTGCGCGTCGGTGATCGGGTTGCCCCATTCGGGCCATTCCCCGGGGGTCAGCGGCAGACTGTCGTCGAGCATGGTGTTGAGCACGTCGACGAAGGGCACGTCGGCGACCACCGCGGCCCACAGCTCGGGATCGGAATTGACCACCGCGCCCATCAGCTCGCCACCGGCCGAGCGGCCGGCGATGGCGATGCCGCCCTTATGGGTGAAGCCGCGCTCGATCAGCCCCTTCGCGACGTCCACGAAGTCGTTGAAGGTGTTGGCGCGTTTCTCCAGCTTGCCGTCGAGATACCATTGCTGGCCGAGATCGT
Source organism: Sphingomonas sp. (assembly GCF_039595165.1). Lineage (GTDB taxonomy): Bacteria > Pseudomonadota > Alphaproteobacteria > Sphingomonadales > Sphingomonadaceae > Sphingomonas. The sequence continues at coordinate 4,249 of NZ_JBCNMA010000125.1, read as the reverse complement.
CGCCGCCGCGGATATGCGCGATGGCGAAGGCGACGCCGCGGTCGAGGAACGACATGCGCGCGGTCGAGAAGCCCGGCGGGATCGCATAGCCGTACGCGCCATAGGCGTAGAGATAGAGCTTGCCGGTGCCATCGCGCGGGAAGTCCTTCGGATAGACGATCGAGCACGGCACTTCGGTACCGTCGCGCGCGGTGATCTTGAGCCGCTCGGTCGCGTATTTCGACGCGTCATAGCCCGAAGGGATGACCTGGACCTTGCGGACCTCGAGCTCGCCGGTGGCGACGTGATAGTCGTAGACGGTGCCCGGCGTGACCATCGATTCATAGCCGATGCGCAGCACGTCCATCGCATATTCGGGATTGTCGCCGAGGCTGGCGACATAGCTCGCCTCGGGGAAGGCGATGCGCTGACCCGCGCCGCCGTCGTAGCGGTGCAGCTCGATCTGATCGAGCCCGTCTTCGCGCCCCTCGACGATGAAGAAGTCGGCAAAGGTGGTGACGCCGGTCATGTAGAAATGGGGCGAGGGCGCGATGCGCTCCTGCCATTCGCCGGGCGCGTCGAGGTTGGCCGTGACGAGGCGGAAATTGGTGTGGGTGTCGTTGGTGTGGATGAAGAGCATGCCGTCATGCTCCTCGACATCATACTCGCGGCCGGGCTTGCGCGGCGCGACCAGGATCGGCTCGGCGAGCGGATCGTCGGCGGGGAGCAGGCGCACCTCGCTCGTCACATGGTCACCGGTCGAGACGACGATCCACTTGCGCGACTGGGTCTCGCCGACGCCGACGCGATAGCCTTCATCGGCTTCCTTGTAGAGCTCGATATCCTCGGCCGGGTCGCTGCCGAGGCGGTGGTAGCGGGCATTGTCGGTGCGCCACTGCTCGTTGGCGAGACCGTAAAGGAAGCCCTTGTCGTCCGAGGTCCAGACGATGTCGGAGAGCATGCCGGGAATCTCGTCGGGCAGATGCTCGCCGGTTTCGAGATCCTTGACCTTGAGCAGGAAGCGCTCCGAGCCGGTATCGTCATAGGCATAGGCGAGCCAGCGGCCGTTGTTGGACACCGAGAAGCCGCCGAGGCTGAAATATTCCTTCCCCGCGGCGAGCGCGGGTTCGTCGAGGATCAGCTGGTCCTCGCCGCCGCCGACCGGCCTGCGCCACCAGCGGCGATATTCGCCGCCGGTCTCGTGATCGGTCCAGTAGAGCCAGTCACCGTCCTTCTGGGGAACGGTCGCGTCATCCTCCTTGATGCGGCCGCGCATCTCCTTGAACAGCGTGTCGGCGAGCGGCTTGAGCGGCTTCATCACCGCCTCGTAATAGGCGTTCTCCTCCTCGAGATAGGCAAGCACCGCCTCGTCGGTGACGTTGGGATATCCCGGGTCGCGCAGCCAGTTCCACGGATCCTCGATCGTCACGCCATGGCGCTCGAAGCTGTGGGGACGGGTGGCGGCGACGGGGGGCCTGGGCAGATCGGTCATGCCCGCGGGTTTAGCGAAGCGCACGCGCTTGTCGAACCCCTCCCCGCGCGGGCATGGTTATTTGGTCAGATCGAAATTCGTGCCGACAAAGATGCCGATCCCGCATTCCTCCGGCAACTCGAGCCCCTGCCGGGTCCGCCCCTTGAAACGGCAGTTGAACTTGAGGCCACTGTTGAGCTTGCCGTCGGCGTCGGTGAGCAGGAACAGCGGCATCTCCAGTCCCCAGCGATCCGTGTCGAAGGCATAGCTCGGCCGCAGGCTCGCCGCGAATTGGGGGAGATACCAGAAGCGCGGAATCTGGAGGTTGAGCGAGCCGCCCGCGACCAGCCCTTCGAGCTCATAGGGTGCGGCGAGGTTCATCGACTTGCACAGGTCGAAGCCAGCACCGGCCGAGTCGGGAAAGCAGACCTGCTGGTCCTTGGTCTTGTCGACGAAGCTGTATTCGCGCCGCCATGTCAGCGAGAAGGTGCCGCCCACCTTTCCGCCGCCGCGCTCGCCCATCTTGAATGGGCGCATGAAGCCGGCATAGCCCTTCATCGAGAAGGGCTCGGTGTGCAGCTCGATCTCGCCAGGCAGCGTCGTGGCAATCACGTTGCCCGTCGCCGGATCCTTGATCGGACGATATTTGATGTCGGAATAGCCGTAGCGGAATAGCCAGCCCGCGAAGATCTCCGACTCCGCCTTGTGGCCCCACAGCGGCGCCACGATTTCGGACCAATAGCCCGAGTTGCGGCTCTCCGCCTCCATCCACTTGACCAGCGCGGCACCCTCACATTTGCCGATCGCGTCCGGATTCCGCACCACGTCCCGCGTCTGGTCGCCAGCGTTCATCGGATCGAGCACGCCATGATACGCGACGCACTCGCGCCGCGCCTTGGCGATCCCGTCATAGATCGCCTCGCGACGCTCTTTCCGACTCTTTGCCGCCGAGCGCCCCCACTCGACGCCGAATTGAAAACCGATGCCGGTGCTGAACTCGAAATCGGTGAGATTGAACAGCGAGGCGTCGCCCGCGGTGCCGGCTGCGCCGAACCCGCCGACGAGATATTTGGTATAGCTCGAGCGGAACCGGTCGTCGTCGGACAGGATGCCGTCGGGCGCGACTTCGCTGAACCGCCGGATCGTCCGCGAAATCACTGCGTCGAGCACGCCGTCGCCCTTGGTACCCGCGAGCTGCAGGCTGAGATCGGTGGTATTTTTGTACTGGCTCGCCTTGGTCAGGCCGAGGCAGGTCTTGGCATATTTGTTAAGACCGTCGACCTTCTCGTCGGCATTGTTGGTTTCTCGGTCGCCCGGTTTGAGCATCCAGTTCGCGGTCGACAGGCGCTCGGGCTTGCCGGCGGCGGCCGCTTCACCGAAGGCATCGTCGCATTCGTTCGGCGGCGTCGCGGCGGGGATCGGCCCGGGCATCGGCGCACGGTTGGCGAGAGCGCGCTGGGCCGCCGCCAGAGCGGCGTCGGCGCGTTCCAGCGCGGTCTGTGCTTCGGCACGAGCCTGCTCAGCCTGTTTGATAAGCTCGCGCAGCCGTTCCTCGTCGCTCTGCCCGGCGAGCGCCGGCAGCGCGACGAACAAGGCAGCGATCGAGATCATCCCCCGCTTCAGCATCGACACCCCCCAATGCCATGCAACCAAGCGATCTTCATTAACCGTTGGAAACGAGTCAAGCGCGCCACGGCACGGTTTGCGCCGGAATGGCCCGATCCGGGGCGCGGCGCGGCAAGGCTGGTTCAAGCCGCTTCGAGGTCGAGCAGCATGCGCTTGGCCTCGAGCCCGCCGGCGAAGCCGGTGAGCGCGCCGCCGGTGCCGATCACGCGGTGGCACGGCGCGATGATCGAGACCGGGTTGCGGCCATTGGCGGCGCCGACCGCGCGGCTCGCGGTAGGGCGGCCGATCTGGCGCGCGATCTGGGCGTAGCTGCGCGTCTCGCCATAGGGGATGGTGAGCAGGGCCTGCCACACGCTGCGCTGGAACTCGGTGCCGCGGAAGTCGAGCGGGACGTCGAAGATACGGCGTTCGCCGGCGAAATATTCGCTGACCTGCGCGGTCGCCTGGACGAGGATCGGATGCGCCGCATCCTCGACGGAGGGGCCGAGCGGGACGCGGCCGGCACGCTCGTTGGGCCAGAGGATCGCGACGAGGCCGGCGTCGCTGGCGACCAGCCGCAGCGTGCCGACCGGCGAATCGATGTCGGTATGAACGAGGGTCATGGGACTTCTCCTGCGGATATGCTCCGCAAAATAGGCCGCATGCAAATCGAGTGCTTCCCGTGGCTTGCGCGCAAAACGCATATTCCGTCATTCCCGCGAAGGCGGGAATCCATTCTGGTTGATCTATAGGCTCGATCCGCAACGCCAACGTCAACGGATCCCCGTCTCGCGGGGACGACGTACAAAGGGTGGGCGTGGCCCGCTCAGCTCCCCGCGATCACCCCGCCCATGCCGAGGCGCTTGCCGCGGGTGATGATCACGCGGTCACCGAGCCTGGCCTGGGCGAACAGCAATTTCGCGAAGGGCAAGGGCACGCCGATGCAGCCATGCGTCGCGGCGCCCATCTCGACCTCCGAGGCGTGGATCGCGACGCCGTCGTTGGTAAGGCGCATCATGTACGGCATCGGTGCGCCATAGAGGTTGGAGATGTGGTGCACCTTCTTCTGCGTGATCTTGTGCTCGCCGAGCGGGGTCGGCTTCTCGTCCGCGCCATAGAGGATCGCGGTGGCGCCGATCTCATAGCCGTCGCGGAACACCGACATCGTCTCCGCCTCCAGATCGATCGTAATCG
>NZ_JBCNMA010000124.1:0-9777 GCF_039595165.1 Sphingomonas sp. | reverse complement strand
TCGAACGCCTGCTGGAAGCGCGCATGCGCCTTGGGGTTCCGCGCGAGCAGCAGGCAGCCGCTGGTGTCGCGGTCGAGCCGATGCACTGGCGTCGGCCAGCGCTGGAAGCCGAAGGTCAGGTTGGCGAGGTGGTTCTCCAGGCTGATCGATCCGTCGCGCGGCGGATCGACCGGCAAGCCCGCAGGCTTGTCGAGGATGATCGCCTCGCCGTCGATGAACAGTACATGGTCCTGGATCATGCCCCGCTTTGCGGGCTGACGCGCAGGGTTGCAACACCCGCGGCGTCGCGGCCTAGCGCAGCGAGGTCTGGAACATCGGCAGGCCGGGCCGGGCATTGGGCACCACCGGACGTTCCCAGCCCGGCTCGACCGAGCGATCCACCGCGAGCCCGATCTGCGCCAGCATCAGCGCCGAGACGCGATAGCGCGGGCGGAAGCTGCCCTGCTCGTCGCTCACCAGCAGCTCGTCGAACTCCACACCCTGATGCGTGCCTTCCGAGCGGCGCACGGTCCCGATCACCCATTGCCGGTCGCCGAAGTCGATCACGAAGCGCGTGCCGACCGGCACGTCGACCAGCCCCTCGATCAGCGCGCCGGTGGCGGAGAGATTGCGCAGGATCACCGGGTAGTAATGATCGCCATGCACCGCCCCGATCCGGCGGAACGTCGCGACTCGGTTGCCGCGCTGCTTGGCCGGGCCGATCGGCTGGATCTCCCAGCTGCCATCTCCGACCGTCCGCGCCACCACCTCGGCCGATACCGGCAGGCTGTAGAGATAGCCCTGGATCAGCCCGACATCGAGCTTGCGCAGCGCCTCGAGCTGGTCGAGCGATTCGACGCCCTCCGCGGTGGTCTCCATGCCCAGCGCGCTCGCCAGCGCGACGATCGCGGTGATGATCGCATTGTTGCGCGACGAAGGGTCCGCGACTGCGCGCACGAAGCTCTGGTCGATCTTGATCTTGTCGAACGGCGCCGACTTCAGATAGCCGAGCGACGAATAGCCCGTTCCGAAATCGTCGAGCGCCAGCCGCACGCCGATCTTCTTGAGCGTGGCGAACGTCGCCTCGGCTTCCGCTCCGCCCTCGATGAACACGCTCTCGGTGATCTCGAGTTCGAGCCGGTCGGGGCGCAGTCCGGAATGGGCCAGCGCATTCAGCACGATCTGCGGCAGGTTCGGATTGGCGAACTGGATCGGCGAGACGTTGACGGCGACGCGCAGCTCGCCCGGCCACGCGGCGGCGTCCATGCAGGCTTGGCGCAGGATCCATTCGCCCAGCCGCGCGATCAGGCTCGTCTCCTCGGCGATCGGGATGAACAGGGCCGGCGAGATGCGGCCGCGATGCGGGTGGTTCCAGCGCAGCAGCGCCTCGAACCCCGCGACGAGGTTGGTCTTGGCATTGACCAGCGGCTGATAGTTGACCTCGAGCTCACCGCGGTCGAGCGCATCGAGCAGATCCTGCTCGAGCAACCGGCGATCCTCCGCCGCCTCGAGCATGTCGTGCGAGAAGAAACGATGGCAACCACGCCCCGCGCCCTTGGCGGCGTACAGCGCGAGATCGGCGTTACGCGCCAGATCCTCGGTCGTCTCGCCATCATGCGGGCCGACGACGACGCCGACCGAAGCGCCGATCACGCAACGGCTGCCGTTGACGAAATAGGGTTGCGAGATCGTGCGGATGACCTCGTCGGCCAGCGCCGCCAACGACGTCCGGTCGGTCTGCTCGTCCAGCACGATCTGGAACTCGTCGCCGCCGATCCGCCCGGCGCAATCGGCATGGTTCAGCACGCGCCCCAGCCGCGCGGCGACCTGGACCAGCAACTGGTCACCTGCCGGATGGCCGAGCGTGTCGTTGACTTGCTTGAAGCGATCGAGATCGATCAGCAGGATCGCGAAGGACTGTTCCGAGCGCGCGGACCCAAGCAGCGCCTGCTCGACCAGTGCCGACACGCCGCGCCGGTTGCGCAGGCCGGTCAGGGCGTCATGGCTGGCCAGGCGCGAGATCGCCTCGGCCGACTCCTGTACTGCCGTGATGTCCGCGCCGACGCCATGAAAGCCCAGGAAATTGCCCGCGCCATCGACTTGCGGCGTGCCCGAGATCGTCCAGATCCGCGCCTGCGGATCGTGGGTGCAGCGCATGTTGACCGCGCGGAACGCCTTTTGCTTGGCCAGCAGGAAGCCGAGCGGGCTGGCCGACTCGATCGCCCCGCTCTCGATCTTGAAGACCGCCGCCAGTTCCTTGCCGGTCACCGGCTCGCCCGCCGCGGCGAACTCGTTCCCGACCCACTCGCTGACATAGGAAATGCGGCCGTCCGCGTCGGTCGACCAGAACCAGTTGGTCCGCAATCCCTCGACCGAAGCCAGCAGATCGTGTTGCGCATGCGCGCGCGAGGCTGATCCGCCCCCAGCCCACAACTTGCGCTGTGGACGATTCTTCGCCCCGATCAATCGCCTGCTCCTGCCCCGGATTCCGCAGGGGAACCTGATGCATCGGGCTTTCGATTTGGTGAATTTGCTCCGCAACGGACCAAGGTCCGTCAACCGAAGCGGTACGCGTCCATCGCGAGCACGCCATAGGTATAGCTGTGGTGGAGCCGCTCGGCCTTATCGCCGCCCGCGCCCAGCGCCGTGAACAGCGGCAGGATATGGTCGGGCGTCGGGTGGTTTCGCTTGCCGAACGGCGCGCGCTCGACCGCGTCCAGCACCGCCTCGGTGTCGCCCGCATCGAGCCGCGCGTGAATCCAGTCGGCAAAGACGGCCACCCAGTCGGGCACCGCCGCATCGTGATCGCGTCCCTCGGCGAAGATCGCGCGCAGATTATGCGTCAGGCTGCCCGACCCGATGACCAGAATGTTGCGTTCGCGCAGCGGCGCCAGCGCCTGCCCGATCCGATAGTGCCATTCCGGCGCATGCACGCTGCTGATCGACAGCTGCACCACCGGCACGTCCGCCTCCGGCCAGGCCAGCATCAGCGGCACCCACGCGCCGTGATCCAACCCGCGCTTCGGATCGAGGAAAGCGGGTACACCCGGCCCTTCCACCAGCGCCGCGACCTCGGCCGCCAGCGCCGGATTGCCCTTGGCCGGATAGCGCAGGTCGAACAGTTTCTGCGGAAACCCGCCGAAATCGTGGATCGTCGCCGGCGCCTCGACCGAAGTCACCACCGCCTCCGCCATGTCGTGATGCGCGGAGACCATCACGATCGCGTCGGGCCGTTCGACCTGCCCGGCCAGCCCGGCGAGGAACTCCCGCGCCGGACTGGGCTCGAACATGATCATCGGCGAGCCGTGCGATACGAACAAGGCGGGCTGGCGCGCCATTTCGGGTCAGCCGAACAGCTTCGCCGCGGTCTCGGCGATGCGCTTGCCCTGGTAGCGGGCGCCGTTGAGCTCGACCTCGCTCGGCTGGCGGCTGCCGTCGCCGTCGGCAATCGTCGTCGCGCCATAGGGGCTGCCGCCCTTGACCTCCTCGACGCCCATCTGGCCGGCATAGCCATAGTCGAGGCCGATGATGGTCAGGCCGTGGTGAAGCAGGTTGGTGATGATGCTGAACAGCGTCGTCTCCTGCCCGCCATGCTGAGTCGCGGTCGAGGTGAACGCGCCGCCGACCTTGCCGACCAGCGCGCCCCTGACCCAGATACCGCCGGTGGTGTCCCAGAACGCCGCCATCTGGCTCGACATGCGGCCATAGCGGGTCGGCGCGCCGACGATGATGGCGTCATAGTTCGCCATCGCCTCGGGACCTTCGATCACCGGGTGCGAGTGGTCGGGCTGGAAGCCGGCGGCGGCGACCACTTCGGGCGGCGCGGTCTCGGGCACGCGGCGGACATCCACCTCGGCGCCCGCCGAACGCGCGCCCTCGGCGACGGCGTCGGCCATCTTCGAGAGATGTCCATAGGACGAGTAATAGAGGACCAGAACCTTGGCCATTTGCGTGTCTCCTGATGTGAAGAAGGTGGAGCGGCCCGCCGGGGAAGAGGGGTCGCGGACCGCTCCGAGGGGTCGTGTCAGTCGGCGTCGACCAGGACGATCTCGGCGTCCTCGATCGCGGTGATCGTCACGGTCTGCCCGCCGGTAAGCGCGGCGCCGTCACGCGCGTCGAGGATCTGGCTGCCAGCCCCGGCCTCCGAGCCGGGGTCGATCTCGATCCTGCCCACCGCGGGAACGAGATAGGCGTAACGCCCCTCGCCCACCGTGTGCGTCAGGCTCTCGCCCGCCTTGATCGTCGCGCCCAGCACCCGGGCATCGGCGCGGATCGGCAGCGCGTCGGTGTCCTCGGCAAATCCCGAAGCCAGCGTCACGAACTTGCCCGAGCGCTCGCCCTTGGGGAACGGCTTGGCGCCCCAGCTGGGCGCCCCGCCATTGGCCCGCGGCATGATCCAGATCTGGAACAAGGTCGTGGTCTCGGGCTCGAGGTTGTACTCGGCGTGCCGCACCCCGGTGCCCGCGCTCATCACCTGGACGTCGCCGGCGCCGGTCTTGCCGGTATTGCCCATCGAGTCCTGGTGCGTGATCGCCCCGGTCCGGACATAGGTGATGATCTCCATGTCCTTGTGCGGGTGCGCCGGAAAGCCGCTGTTGGGCGCGATCTCGTCGTCGTTCCAGACGCGGATCGCTCCCCAGCCCATCCGGTCGGGGTCGTAATAATTGGCAAAGCTGAAATGGTGCCGGGCGTTGAGCCACCCGTGATCGGCATGGCCCAGGCTGTCGAACGAGCGTTTCTCGATCATGTGTGCCTCCTTGGTTGACGCCCAAGATAGGCTCTGCGATCAGTGCGTAAATGGAAACGTCCGAAACAGATCGTTTCGGGGATTGAGCGGAGACGGGACTTGCGTTTACCGGATTTCGAGGCCTGGGCGATCTTCGCCTGCGTGGTCGAGCACCGCTCGTTCAGCGGCGCGGCGGAGGCGATCGGCGTGTCCAAGGCGACCGTGTCCAAGGCGATCGCCCGGCTCGAGACGCAACTCGGCACCGCGCTGTTCCACCGCACCTCGCGCCGCCTCACGCTCACCGACAGCGGCAATGCGCTGGCCGAGCGTGCCGGGCGCATCCTCGCCGAGGCGCAGCAGGCCGAGGAGGCCGCGCTCGATGCCGCCAAGGCGCCTTCGGGCCTGGTCCGCATCGCTGCGCCGATCACCTTCGGCATCCGCTTCGTCTCCGACGCGATCGCCGATCTGCTGATCGAGCATCCGGGGATCGAGATCGACCTGCGCCTCTCGGACGCGCGCGTCGACATCGTCGCCGACGGCTTCGACATCGCGCTGCGCATCGCCGACCTGCCCGACAGCTCGCTGCGCGCCCGCCGCCTCGCCCCGATCGCCGCGCGCGTCGTCGCGGCGCCGTCTTATCTCGAGAAGCACGGGACGCCGCGCCACCCCGCCGACCTCGCCCATCATGCCTGCTTCCTCTACGCCAACGCGATCGGCGCCTGGCATTTCCGCAAGGCCGATGGCGAGGAAGCGGCGGTGCGCCCCGCCGGACCGCTGATCACCGACAATGGCGACGCGATGCTCCCTGCCCTGCGCGCCGGGCTTGGCATCGCGCGCCTGCCCGATTTCATCATCGACGAGGACCTGGCCTCGGGTCAGCTGGTCGAGATTCTCACCGGCTGGTCGCCGATGAACATCGCGCTCCATCTGCTCACCCCCCCGAGCACGCTCCGTCCCGCGCGCGTCGAGCTGGTGATCGACTATCTCTCCCACCGCTTCCGCAACATCTGCAGTCGGGTCGAGGCCGCGCGGACCGCGAACCGCACATAGAGAAGGCCGGCCCGCACACCTGCGGACCGGCCTTCGCCTTTTGTACGTCCGATCAGTTGGTGCGGAAGCGTACACCGACGCGGAACCGACGGCCCAGCAGATCCGAATAGGTGCTGTTCGCCGCAAGGCCGGTCTCCGGCACCAGGATCGGCCAGCGGTCGAACAGGTTGGTCACGTTGAAGAACACTTCACCGACGCCCTCGCCCTCGATCTTGATCTTCTGCGTCAGGTTGAGATCGACGTAGAAGGATCCCGAGACCTTGTTCTCGTCATAGGTCGGGAACTGAGTGGTCGAGGCCGGGCAGCCGGTCTGGCACTCGATGCCGTTGGCGACATATTTGCCCGAGCTCACGCCGCGGCCCACCGCGGTGATCGAGAAGTCAGGCGTGTCGTAGGCAATGCTGCCGCGGAAGATCCAGGTCGGCGTGCTGAACTGGCCGCCATTCGCGCCCACCGTGTTGATCGGCACGGTGCCTGGGATGCCGGTGTCGATGACATTCTTGATGTAGCGCGTCGCGACGCCGCGCAGCGTGAAACCGCCCTCCGCATTGGCGAAGATGTCGTTCAGCGGTAGGCGGTAGGACGCGTCGATATCCACGCCGCGCACCAGCCTGCGCGCAAAGTTGAATGGCTGGTTGCGGAACAGGATGCGCGACGTATTGTTCGGATCCTGCGTGATCGCGGCGCAATATTCGGCGCGTCCCTCAAAGCAGCGGTTGATGATGTCCTGCGCGCTCAGCGTATCGATCGCGTCCTCGACGTTGATGTCGAAATAGTCGGCGGAGACGTTGAAGCCCGGCAGGAAGCGCGGCGAGAACACCGCACCGATGTTCCAGGAATCAGCCTTTTCGGGCTTAAGGTCCAGATTGCCGACCAGGGTCGCCGAATAGGAGATGCTCGCCGGATAGCTGCCGCCATTGGGTCCCTGACCAAGCGGCCACGGGTTGCGCACCGAATCGCTGTTTGCCGTGCCCGCCTGGTAGAGCTCGTTGAGGTTGGGCGCCCGGATATCGCGCGAGCGGGTCACACGGATCCGGATATCCTCGATCGGCTGCCAGGTCGCGCCAGCCTTCCACGTCGTGACATAGCCTGACGTCGAATAGTCGGTCGCGCGCACCGCACCGTTGAACTCAAGCCCGAAGCCCAGCGGCACCACGGTCTCGAGATAGGCTTCCTTGACCCGGTAGCTGCCCTTGGTCGCCAGGTAGTTTCCGACCGACCAGGTATTGGCGGTGGTGATGCCGCCGCCCGGATTGGGAGTCACCGCCGGGCGGAACTCGGGCGGCACGAAACCGTCGATCTTCTCCTCGCGATATTCGCCGCCGACCGCGATACTGACATCGCCGGCCCAGGTGGCGAACGGCGTGAAGGAGAAGTTCGTGCCGACGACGATCTGCTCGATCGTCTGGTCGCGATAGGGATCGCCCAGGATATAGTCGATCGCAGCGGGATCGGCGACGCCGATGCCCATGCGGTTGAGGGGACGACAATTGGGATCGTTGTTGGTGGCGACCGCGTCGACGTTGATCGCGCACTGGATCGACCCGACGGCATAGCCGCCCGGGTTGCCCGCCTGGGCGAAAACCGCCTTGGTGGCGTTCAGCGTGCGCTGGGTGTGCATAATGTTGCGCAGCTGTTCGTGCAGCTCGGCGCGGCCATATTGGCCGTAGAAGTCCCATTGCGCCGTCCTGCCGAATGCCTCGAAGGTGCCTTCGGCACCGATCACATAGCGCTGCACCTTGCGTTCGTTGTTGACCGCGCGGAACGGAAGATCGGCCGCCGTGGTCGCCAGCGTCACGCTGGTCAGGCCGGCCAGCGCGGCCCCGCCGAGCGCATTGTAGAGATAGGCGTTGCAGGTGGCGGGCACCGGCGTGACGTTGCAGTTGGTCGCATCGATGGCGATGCCGGTGGCAAGGTTCGGGCCGGCGTTGAAATAGACTTCCTGGCGGTTGTACGAAGCTTCCGCGAACAACTCGACATTGTCGGCGACCTTGAAGCTCAGCCGCGCGAAGATGCCGTGGCGGTCGTCGCGCGGATCGAGACCGATGCGGCGCCCGGAATCGTTGACGCGCCAGTCGCCGCCCTGGGTCAGCGTCGGGGCGGAAGCTCCGCCGGGCACCGGGAAGGTCAGCGCGCCATATTGATACTGCTGCACGGCACCATTCTGGCCGAAATAGATGCCGCGCATCCGGTTCGCGGTGCCGCCGGCCGAGCCGGTGATCAGCCCGCCCGGGGTCGAGTTCGCCGCACCCACCTGGCGCCGGATCAGGAATTGCGGCGTCGTGCTGGTCGCGGTCCAGTTGGGATCCTGGATCCGCACATAGCCGGTGTGGTTCCACGGCCGGTCGATCGGGTCGACCTCGAAGATGCCGTCCCGGTGCGCGACCTCGCCGCTCACCAGCAGATGGCCGCGGCCCCCGCCGAACGACCAGCCGCCGGCGACGCCGATCGAATAGTTGAACCCGTCGCCCTTGTCGGTGACACCGACATCGGCATCGACCTTCAAGCCTTCATACTTGTTGTCGAGGATGAAGTTGACCACGCCCGCGACCGCATCCGAGCCATAGGCCGACGAGGCGCCGCCGGTGACGATCTCGACCTGCTTCACCAGCGCCTGGGGAATCGTGTTGACATCGACCAGGCTGGTGATCGTCGAGGCGACCGAGCGGCGGCCGTTGACCAGCACCAGCGTGCGCGTCTCGCCCAGGTTGCGCAGGTTGAGCGCATTGATGCCCGCCTGCCCGCTCGACAGGTTGAGGCGCGAGTTGGCCGGCATCGTCGATCCGGCGAGCGAGGGCATCTGGTTGACGAAGTCGGCGATGTTGTTCGACGGCGAGCCGTTCTGGATATCCTCGATGTTCAACACCGTGACGGGGGTCGGCGCCTGGAAGCCATCGCGCACGATGCGCGTGCCGGTGACGACCACCTCGCCCTCGCGCTCGGGTTCCTGTGTCGCCGGGGCGGGCGCGGGAGCGGCGGCATCCTGCGCGAAGGCAGGTTGCGCCAGCGCGCAGACGGTGACGAGAAGCGCTGCTTTGATCTTCATGAGAGACCCCCTGAATGTCACGGCGCGCGTTATCGCGTCACCACCCCGAAATGATGAAACTAATCACGCAACCTCCTGGTCGGCAAACGCAAAATAAGGAGGAAGCCTATAGACTGGGGATATGGGCCGATAACCCGACGGGACATGACCCGAGCACGGGCACATGACGGCGGATTCGCACCTCGCCAGCCGGGCGAATCGCCCGCGACTCGTGGAGTCAGGCCGGTTAGAACAAAATTAACCTTTTGCCTTCAGACCTGCTTAGGTTAATGAATCAGTCGTGTTGCTGCCGCAGGGGGCTGGCAACCGGCACAGGGGGATCTCGCACATGCGCGTGCTTCTGATCGAAGACGAGCCGACGACTGCCAAGGCGATTGAGCTGATGCTCACCACCGAAGGCTTCAACGTCTATACGACCGATCTGGGCGAGGAAGGCCTCGATCTCGGCAAGCTGTATGATTACGACATCATCCTGCTCGATCTCAACCTGCCGGACATGCATGGTTATGACGTGCTCAAGAAATTGCGCGTCGCGCGGGTGCAGACCCCTGTGCTGATCCTGTCGGGCATCAGCGAGATGGACAGCAAGGTGCGCTCGTTCGGCTTCGGCGCGGACGATTATGTCACCAAGCCGTTCCACCGCGAGGAGCTGGTCGCGCGCATCCACGCCGTGGTCCGCCGCTCGAAGGGCCATTCGCAGTCGGTCATCCGCACCGGCAAGCTGGCGGTGAACCTGGATGCCAAGACCGTCGAGGTGGACGGCGCCCGCGTGCACCTGACCGGCAAGGAATATGCGATGCTGGAGCTGCTCTCGCTGCGCAAGGGCACGACGCTCACTAAGGAGATGTTCCTCAACCACCTTTATGGCGGAATGGACGAGCCCGAGCTCAAGATCATCGACGTCTTCATCTGCAAGCTGCGCAAGAAGCTCAGCATGGCATGCGACGGCGAGAACTATATCGAGACCGTCTGGGGC
>NZ_JBCNMA010000123.1:0-9816 GCF_039595165.1 Sphingomonas sp. | reverse complement strand
GGTGACCGGGGTGACCGACGGCTTCTCGAAGAAGCTGCTGATCACCGGCGTCGGCTATCGCGCGAACGCGCAGGGCAAGAAGCTCAAGCTTCAGCTCGGCTATTCGCACGACGTCGATCTCGACGTGCCGGAAGGCGTCGAGGTCAAGACGCCGGATCAGACCACGGTCGAGATCTCGGGCAACGACAAGCAGAAGGTCGGCCAGTTCGCGGCCGAAATTCGCCGCTGGCGCAAGCCTGAGCCCTACAAGGGCAAGGGCATCAAGTACGAGGGCGAGTTCATCTTCCGCAAGGAAGGGAAGAAGAAGTAATGAGCAAGGGTCTCTCTCTCTTCGAGAAGCGGCGCCGCCGCAATCGCACCGCGCTCAAGGCGCGCTCGGGCAGTCGTCCGCGGCTTTCCGTGCACCGTTCGGGCAAGCACATCTACGTCCAGGTGATCGACGACGCGCAGGGCAAGACCCTCGCCGCCGCTTCGACGCTGGAGAAGGACGTGCGCGGCTCGACCGGCGCGAACATCGACGCGGCCAAGGCCGTCGGCGCCCGCATCGCGGAAGCCGCCAAGAAGGCCGGCGTCACGCAGGTGGTGTTCGACCGTGGCGGTTTCCTGTTCCACGGACGCGTCAAGGCGCTGGCGGATGCCGCCCGTGAAGGCGGATTGGAGTTCTAAGAATGGCTGACGAACTGAATCAGGCGCCCGTCGAGGGCGCGCCCGAGGCCGGTGCAGCCGATGCTCCCCGTCGTGGCCGTGGCCGTGGCGGCGACAACCGCGGTGGCCGCGGTGGCGATCGCGGCGGCCGTGGCCGTCGTGACGATCGTCGCGGGCAGGGCGCCGAGGACGGCGGTGAGGAACTGATCGAGAAGCTGGTCCACATCAACCGCGTCTCGAAGACCGTGAAGGGCGGCAAGCGCTTCGGCTTCGCGGCGCTGGTCGTCGTGGGCGACGGCAAGGGGCGGGTCGGCTTCGGCCATGGCAAGGCGCGCGAAGTGCCGGAAGCGATCAGCAAGGCGACCGCTTCGGCCAAGAAGAAGATGGTCCGCGTGCCGCTGCGCGAGGGCCGGACGCTGCACCATGACGGCAAGGGCCATTTCGGCGCCGGCCAGGTCACCGTCCGCTCGGCGCCTGCGGGCACCGGCATCATCGCGGGCGGCCCGATGCGTGCCGTCTTCGAGAGCCTGGGCGTTGCCGATGTGGTGACCAAGTCGGTCGGCACCTCGAACCCGTACAACATGATCCGCGCCACCTTCGAGGCGCTGAACGACCAGTCTTCGCCGAAGGCGGTCGCCCAGCGGCGCGGCAAGAAGATCGCCGACCTGCTCGGCCGTGGCGGTTCGCAGACCGCCGAGGCTGATGCCGCGGCGATCGTGGAGTAAGGCAGATGGCGAAGATCAAGGTAAAGCAGATCGGCTCGCCGATCCGCCGGACCAAGGACCAGCGCGCGACGCTGATCGGTCTGGGCCTCAACAAGATGCACAAGGTCAGCGAGCTCGAGGATACTCCCGAGGTCCGCGGCATGATTCGCAAGCTGCCCCACATGGTCGAGATCGTCGAAGGCTGACGCCTCCGGCACCTTTTCCAGGTGACAGACAAAGGGGAGGGGGCTATCGGCCCCCTTTCCGATTTTACCAGCGCGACAAAAGCGAAAGCGAGTGCACGACATGAAACTCAACGACATCAAGGACAATGACGGCGCCCGCAAGGGCCGGATGCGCGTCGGACGCGGCATCGGCTCGGGCAAGGGCAAGACCGCGGGCCGCGGCCAGAAGGGCGCCAAGGCGCGCTCGGGCGTCGCGATCAACGGCTTCGAGGGCGGCCAGATGCCGCTCCACATGCGCATCCCGAAGCGCGGCTTCAACAATCCGTTCGGCAAGGACTATGCCGAGGTCAATCTGGGCGCGATCCAGAAGCTGGTCGACGCCGGCAAGCTGACCGCGACCGACATCGACCACGAAGTGCTGAAGGCCGTCGGCCTGGCGCGCGGCGGCAAGGACGGCGTGCGCCTGCTCGGCAAGGGCGAGCTCAAGGCCAAGCTGAACTTCACCGTCGCCGGCGCGTCGAAGGGCGCGATCGAGGCGGTCGAGAAGGCCGGCGGCTCGGTCACCGTCCCGACAATCGTCCCGGCTGCCGAGAAGCATGCTGCCAAGCATCGCTCGAAGCAGAAGGAAATCGCCGCCAAGAAGGCCGGCAAGGCCTGATCTAGCTGTGGACAGGGCGCTGCGCCGCATTGCCCTGACCCACCAGTGACCTATATGAGCGGCGGGGCGGCGGTTGACGCTTTCCCGCCGCTTTGGTTTCCAGGAATATTGCGCACATGGCATCCGCAGCCGATCAACTCGCCTCCGGCCTGAACCTGTCCAAGTTCGGCCAGGCCACCGAACTCAAGAAGCGCCTGTGGTTCACCCTCGGCGCGCTGATCATCTTCCGGATGCTGAGCTATGTGCCGCTGCCGGGCATCGACCCAACTCAGCTCAACCTGCTGGCGCAGAACACGCGCGGCGGCGTGCTCGATTTCTTCAACACCTTCTCGGGCGGTGCGCTCGAGCGCATGAGCGTGATCGCGCTCGGCGTGATGCCCTACATCACCGCCTCGATCGTGGTGCAGCTCGCCACCTCGCTGTCGCCGGCCCTCGCCGCGATCAAGAAGGAAGGCGAGAGCGGGCGCAAGAAGCTCAATCAATATACCCGCTACGGCACCGTGGCGCTGACCGCGGTGCAGGGCTATGTCATCGCCGCGGGGCTGCAGGCCGGGGTCAACGGCATCTCGCCGGTGATCCAGCCGGGGCCGCTGTTCATCATCGGCGCGGTGATCAGCCTGATCGGCGGCACGCTGCTGCTGATGTGGCTGGGCGAGCAGATCACCAGCCGCGGCGTCGGCAACGGCATCTCGCTGATCATCATGGCCGGCATCGTCGCGCATCTGCCCACGACGCTGGTGCAGCTGTTCGAGGGAGGGCGCTCGGGCTCGATGAACCCGATCACACTGGTCGCGATCATCGCCGCGGTGGCGGGCCTCGTACTGTTCATCTGCTTCATGGAGCGCGCCCAGCGGCGCATCCTGATCCAATATCCCAAGCGACAGACGCAGCGCGGCGTACAGTCGGAGCGCAGCCACCTGCCGCTCAAGATCAACACCGCGGGCGTGATCCCACCGATCTTCGCCAGCTCGCTGCTGCTGATGCCGCTGACGATCAGCCAGTTCGCCGGCCAGCAACAGGCGGGCCAGGGCTGGTGGGGCGATTTCGTGATCAGCCTCAACCAGTATCTGCAGCACGGCAGCCTGGTGTACATGCTGCTCTACGGCGCCGGCATCATCTTCTTCTCGTTCTTCTACACCGCTGTGGTGTTCAACCCCGAGGAGACGGCCGACAATCTCAAGAAATATGGCGGGTTCATCCCCGGCATCCGCCCGGGCAAGAATACCGAGGCCTATTTCGATTACGTGCTGACGCGCATCACCGTGATCGGTGCAGCGTACCTCACCGTGATCTGCCTGCTGCCGGAATATCTTGTGTCGGCGCTCGCGATCCCCTTCTATCTCGGCGGCACCAGCCTGCTGATCGTGGTCAACGTGACGATGGACACGGTGACCCAGATCCAGTCGCACTTGCTGGCGCACCAATATGGCGACCTGATCAAGAAGGCGAAGCTGAAGGGCGGCCGCCTTCGCTGAGACGGAGCGGCATAATAGGGGAAGCGGTTTGAACATCATCCTGTTGGGCCCCCCGGGGGCAGGCAAGGGAACCCAGGCATCGCGGCTCGAGGACGAGCGCGGCATGGTCCAGCTCTCGACCGGGGACATCCTGCGCGCCGCGGTCAAGGAAGGCACCGAGGTCGGCAAGCTCGCCGACGAGATCATGAAGGCGGGCAAGTTCTTTCCGGACGAGCTGATGGCGCAGATCCTGGGCGAGCATATGGACAAGCTCGGTGCCGATACGGGAATCATCTTCGACGGCTATCCGCGCACCGCGCGCCAAGCCGAGCTGCTCGACGAACTGATGGCCGCGCGCGGCCGCGAGCTCGACCATGTGATCGAGCTGGTGGTGGACGAGGACGCGCTGGTCGAGCGAATCACCGGCCGCTTCACCTGCGCGACCTGCGGCGAGGGCTACCACGACAAGTTCAAGCTGCCCAAGGTCGAGGGCAAGTGCGACCAGTGCGGCGGGACCGAGTTCAAGCGCCGCCCCGACGACAATGAGGAAACGGTGCGCACGCGCATGGCCGAGTATCGCGCCAAGACCGCGCCGATCCTGCCGATCTACGACGCGCGCGGCCTGGTGAAGCGCGTGGACGGCATGGCCGACATCGCCGAGGTGACCGAGGCGATCGAGGCGATCCTTGACGGAAGGGCCTGAGGCTTAGCCCCAGGTCGCAAGGGAAGGGGCTTCGGCTCCCTTTTTCCTTGGCGCCGTGGTCCCTTACGGAATGACGATCTCGCAGCCGGTCTTGACGCGGTCGAGCGCGAGCAGGCTGCGGAAGCTCGCCACGGCTTCATTCTCGTTGAACAGGCGGCGGGTGAGCGCCTCGTAGCTTGGCATGTCCGGCGCGACGATCACCAGCACGAAGCTGATCCCGCCGGTGACGTAATAGCATTGCTGCACTTCGGGCGTGGCGGTGAAGAGCGCCCTCGCGGCGTCGGCGGTCTCGCGATGCTCGTTGATCATCCGGACCTCGACGATCGCGGTGATCGTCATCGCGACCGCGCGCGTATCGACGATCGCGATATTGCGATCGATGACTCCCGCCGCCTCCATCGCCGCGATGCGCCGCTGCACGGCTGCTGCGGAGAGGTTCACCGCCTCGGCGATGCGGCGCTGCGGTGTCTTGTTGTCGCGCTGGACGATGCGCAGGATCGCGCGGTCGAAGCGGTCCAGCGAACGCTTTACGGAGGGCGATCGGGCCATAAGCGAGTTTTTGTTGCATTCGAGGCCCCGATCAAGGGCGCAAATCCCGTTCCTGCGCTGCTATCTCCGCGCCGGTCGCCACAGCGAGTACGATCATGCACCTAGCCGTCACGCCGCAGTCCGGGACCAGCCGGATCTTCCTGGGGGTGCTCTGCGGGGTCGGCGCCGGGGCGCTGTGGGGGCTGGTGTTCCTCGCCCCGGAGCTGGCACGCGCCTTCACCCCGCTCCAGCTCGCGATCGGGCGCTACTTCGCCTACGGGCTGCTGTCGGCCGCGCTGATCGCGCCGCGCTGGCGAGCGCTCGCGGCGCTCCTCACGCGCCGTGAGTGGCTGGCGCTGGCATGGCTCTCGCTGGCCGGCAACACGCTCTACTATGTGCTGCTGTCGGGTGCGGTGCAGATGGGCGGGATCGCGATGACCTCGCTCGTGATCGGATTCCTGCCCGTAGCGGTGACGATCATCGGCAGCCGCGACCATGGCGCGGTGCCGCTGCGGACGCTCGCGCCGTCGCTGCTGCTGTGCGCCGCGGGCACGCTCTGCATCGGCTGGCAGGCGGTCGCTGAACCGGCAGGGACGCAACTCGCCGGGCTACTCTGCGCGATCGGCGCGCTCATGTCGTGGACCGCCTATGCCGTCGGCAATAGCCGTTGCCTGGCGCGGCTCGACCGGGTGTCGGCGCATGACTGGAGCTTGCTCACCGGCCTCGTTACCGGCGCTCAGGCAGTCGCTCTGATTCCGGTCACGATCCTGTTCGAGCCGACCAGCCACAGCGCCGCCGCGTGGTTGCAGTTCGCGGCCGTGTCGATCGGCGTCGCGCTGGTGGCGTCGATCCTCGGCAACGCGCTGTGGAACCGGGCGAGCCGGCTACTGCCGCTGACGCTGGCGGGGCAGATGATCCTGTTCGAGACGCTGTTCGCACTGCTCTATGGCTTCATGTGGGAGCATCGGCTGCCGCTGCCCCTGGAGATCGCCGCGTTCGGACTGGTGGTGGCGAGCGTGCTCGCGTGCATCGCGGCGCACCGCCGGCACGCGTCCCGCCTTGCGCCGCATTGAAAGGGCCGCCCTCCTGCAGGACGGCGGCCCGGTTCGTTCGGCCTCAGCCCTGCGGCGGGCTCCAGTCACCTGTCGGATTGGTGTTGACCATCCACGGCACGCCGAACTTGTCGACCAGCGAGCCGAAGCCCGGCGACCAGAAGGTCTCGGCGAACGGCATCACCACGCGGCCGCCGTCCGACAGCGCGTCGAACCAGCGCTGCGCCTCGGCCTTGTCTTCGGTATGCAGCGTGACGTCGAAGCCGTTCTTGGGCTTGTCGATGTTGGGCGCCCAGTCGGTGTCCATGTCCGCGCCCATGATCGACTGGTCGCCGACGTCGAGCCAGGCGTGCATCAGCCAGTCCTTATACTGCTCGCCGACCGGCATGTCGGGAGGGCCTTCGCCATAGGGCATTGCGGCGGTAATCTTGCCGCCGAGGACTTGGGCGTAGAATTCGAAAGCTTCGCGGCACTGGCCTTGGAAACTCAGGCTCGTCACAATTTTCATTACAGCCTCCTCTCGTGATTCGGTCCGGGCTGGTCGGGTCGTCGACCGCCCGTCCCTGCCGACCCGCGCGTTCTTATAACCGATCAAGCTGCGTTTTCATGTCGGACCTTGGGTGACGGATACGTTCGCCGCGCGCCGCAAATGCGGGCTCATGCTGCCGACGAAATGAGAAGGGCCGCCGTCCCGGAGGACGACGGCCCTGTTCTCGGGTCCGGCTGCGAGTTCAGCGGCGCGCGCGGCGCTTGAACTGGTCCATGCGGACGACGTTGCTCGGGCGCTCGATCGCGATGCCCGAATAGAGCGTGTCCATCGGCTCGTCGGTCACCTCGTGGACGATGTCCGAGCCGAAGCCGTTGAACGCCGTGCGCATCGCCGCGCCATAGGCGCCGAGCATGCCGACCTCGATATAGTCGCCCGCCTGCACGTCCGCCGGCAGCTCGAACGGACCGGCCATGTGATCGAGATCGTCACAGGTCGGGCCGTAGAAGCTGAACTCCGCCGTCTCCGCATCCACGCCTTCACGCAGCAGGCGGACCGGGAAGCGCCAGCCGACATGCGCCGCATCGAACAGCGCGCCATAGGCGCCGTCGTTGATGTAGAGCTCGTCGCCGCGACGCTTTTCGACGCGCACGATCAGGCTGCTGTACTCGGCGCACAGCGCCCGGCCCGGCTCGCACCACAGCTCGGCGCTGTACGAGATCGGCAGGTTCTCGAACGCGTTGTGGATCACGCCGAAATAGGCCTCGAGCGGCGGCGGCTCCATCCCGGGATAGGTCGAGGGGAAGCCCCCGCCGACATCGACGATGTCGACCGTGACCGACGAGGCGACAATCGCCGCGCGCACGCGCTCCATCGCCTCGGCATAGGCGGCCGGGGTCATCGCCTGCGAACCGACATGGAAGCAGATGCCGAGCGCGTCCGCCGCCTGGCGAGTCGCGACCAGCAGTTCGGCCACGTCCTCGGGCTCGGCACCGAACTTGGCGGCGAGGCTGAGCTTCGAGTGGTCCGACGACACGCGGATGCGTACGCACAGGTTCAAGTCCTGCGCACCCCGGGTGGCGCGCACGATCTTCTCGAGCTCGTCCATCGTGTCGAGGCTGAAGGTGCGCACGCCGTGGACGAAATACGCTTCCTCGATCGCTTCCTCGGCCTTGACCGGGTGCATGAAGCACAGAGTCGCCTTGGGCAAAGCGCGGCGCGCCATGCGCACCTCGCCGATCGACGCGACGTCGTAATGCGTCACGCCGCTGTCCCACAGGATCTGAAGCAGTTCGGGGGAGGGATTCGCCTTCACGGCATAGAGAACCGTCCCGGGAAACTTCTCGACGAAGAATCGGGCAGCTCGCTTCGCGGCGTGCGGACGAACGAGCGTTACCGGCTCGACGGGACGAAGGGCTTTCGCTAGCCCCAGCGCGCTATGATGCTTGTGCAACTCAAGGGACCTCCAATTGCCTTGCCGGCGTACGGTGAAAAAACACTGCCTTGCGGTGGAAGTCCCATGGGGCAGCGGAGCGGTCACATAGGGTCGGGGGTCCCCCTTGTAAAGCGATTCGGGGTCCGTTTTTTCGATGCGGGGTGATTTGTGACGATTTTGCGACAGCCAACTCGGGCGGGAGTACGCGACGCGGCGGCCAAGGTGGCGGCGATCCTGCCGTCCACGCCGCTGCTGGTGGCGGAAATCCGGGGGATTCCGG
The DNA here is from genome assembly GCF_039595165.1 of Sphingomonas sp. GTDB lineage: Bacteria > Pseudomonadota > Alphaproteobacteria > Sphingomonadales > Sphingomonadaceae > Sphingomonas. The sequence goes on along the minus strand of NZ_JBCNMA010000123.1, from coordinate 1,685 downwards.
TAATGTTCAAGGCCGAGTGTCTGCAGCCGATCGGCGCGTTCAAGATCCGCGGTGCGTGGCATCGGCTCACCGCGATCGCGCCTGAGCACAAGGACAAGGGCGTGGTCGCCTTCTCCTCGGGCAATCACGCGCAGGGCGTGGCGTGGGCGGCGCGGCGGCTCGGCATGCCGGCCGTGATCGTGATGCCCGCCGACGCGCCCGCAGCGAAGCGCGAGGCGACGCTGGCATTGGGCGCCGAGGTGGTCGTCTATGACCGGATGAAGGAGGACCGTACCAAGATCGCCGCGCATCTCGCTCACGCCCGCGGTGCCACGCTGGTGCCGCCGTTCGACGACCCCTGGATCATCGAGGGGCAGGGCAGCCTGGCGATCGAGGTGCTGACCCAATGCGCCGAGATGCGGCTGCCCGATCCGGGTCAAGTGGTGGTGCCGTGCGGCGGCGGCGGGCTTGCGGCGGGCGTGACGCTGGCGCTGCCCGAGGCGGAAACCACGATCGTCGAGCCCGAGGGCTGGGACGACATGTGCCGCAGCCTCGCCAATGGCTGGATCGAATCGGTCGGCGATTCGCCGCCGCCGACCGCGTGCGACGCGTTGCAGACCTTCGAGCCCTCGCCGCTCACCTTCGACGTGCTGTCTCGGCGCGACGCGAGCGGGGTGACCGTGAGTGAGGCCGAGGTGCGTACGGCGCAGCGCTGGGCAGCGCGGAAACTGCGGCTGGTGGTCGAGCCGGGCGGATCGGTGGCGCTCGCCGCGCTGCTGGCCGGGAAGGTCGACCCGACGCCCGATACGCTGGTGGTACTGTCGGGTGGCAATGCCGATCCGGAGGCCTATGCGAGGGTGCTGGGTTCCAGCGACTGAGCGCCAGCCTCGATCGCCGGATAGCCTGTCGCCATAATCGCGCGATCAGGCGTTCGCCGTCCGGATCGTAGGTGGCGAGATCGGCGCGCGCGAACGGAAAGAAGTCATTTCGGCCGAAATAGGCTTCGCTGAGCAACCTGCTTGCCCTGTGGATTGATCCAAGACAGCCGCAGTAGGATCCGATGCCCATTCTGGAAGACATGCGGGACCGCTGGGGGAGGCGCCTCTGCCGATCGTGATGCCGCAGGACGGGCGTAGGCGGGCGAGGCAGGGGACAAGGTGGAGAGCAGCAGCGCAGCAGCGATCGCCCAATCAGCGCCGCCGCGTCCGCCTCATCCGACGAACGCGCGCTCGATCACATAATGACCCGGCTTGGCGTTCGAGCCTTCCTCGAAGCCCAACCCGTCGAGCATCGCGGAGAGGTCCTTGATCATCTCCATGCTGCCGCACAGCATGATGCGGTCGGTCTCCGGGTCGAGGCGCTTCTCGCCGCCCATCTGCGGGCCGAACAGCGCGCCGTTCTCGATCAGCGCGCCGATGCGCTGGCAAGTCGGGAAGGGCTCGCGCGTCACGGTCGGCAGATAGCCGAACTGGAGCAGCGCCTGGTCCTGCACCAGCGGGTCGCCGGCGAGCTGCGCCTCGAGCTCGGTGCGGAAGGCGAGGTCGCTGACGCGGCGCACCGAATGGACCAGCAGGACCTGATTGAACATGTCGTAGACGTCGGGGTCGCGCGCGAGGCTGAGGAACGGCGCGAGGCCGGTGCCGGTCGACAGGAAGAACAGGCGCTTGCCGGGCAGCAGCGCGTCGGTGACGAGCGTGCCGGTCGGC
>NZ_JBCNMA010000122.1:0-9908 GCF_039595165.1 Sphingomonas sp. | reverse complement strand
GGGTGAAGCCGAGGCGATCAAGGGCCGCACCGACGCGATCCGCCAGCAGATCGAAGTCACCACCAGCGATTACGACCGTGAGAAGCTCCAGGAGCGTCTCGCCAAGCTCGCCGGCGGCGTGGCCGTGATCAAGGTCGGCGGCGCCTCGGAAGTCGAGGTGAAGGAGCGCAAGGACCGCGTCGACGACGCGCTGCACGCGACCCGCGCGGCCGTTGAAGAAGGCATCGTCCCCGGCGGCGGCACCGCGCTGCTCTACGCGACCAAGGCGCTGAACGGCGTCGAGGGCGCCAACGAGGACCAGACCCGCGGCGTGGACATCGTCCGCAAGTCGCTGACCGCGCTGGTGCGCCAGATCTCGGCCAATGCCGGTCATGACGGCGCCGTGGTCTCGGGCAAGCTGCTCGACCAGGACGACACCTCGTTCGGCTTCAACGCCGCGACCGACACCTATGAGAACCTGGTCTCGGCCGGCGTGATCGACCCGACCAAGGTCGTCCGCACCGCGCTGCAGAACGCGGCCTCGGTCGCCGGCCTGCTCATCACCACCGAAGCGGCGGTGAGCGAGCTGCCGGAAGACAAGCCGGCGATGCCGATGGGCGGCGGCGGCATGGGCGGCATGGGCGGCATGGATTTCTGACCTGATGCGGCCTGAGCTAAGCCGAGGCTTAGCTCAGGACTCGCACAGGTCCGGCCGGCGGGTCGCCCTGAGCTTGTCCAAGGGCGAACCCGTCCGACGCGCCCCGGCTTTGCCGAGGCGGGACCCAGACCACCCGGCCACTCGGCTGAACAAAGAAAGGGCCGGCGGAGCGATCCGTCGGCCCTTTTCGCATTCCGTCACCTCAGCGGATGCTGGGCCTCGTGCGGCAAGCGCACACCTATGAGGAGAGAGGCCCCAGCCTGCGCTGGGGCGACGTGCATCGGTAATTCCTTCGCCGCTTCCCGAAATTTAACGCTTCGCCGCTAGTTGCCCGACGACTGGTGTGGGAACGGTGATGAACGCGGCGACAGCCATCGACACGAGCACAGCGCAAGCAATCCCGGCGCCACGCGTCGCCACGCCCGCCGAATTCCTCCCCCTCGGCCCGGTCTCCGCCACCTTCGCCGCGGAGTGGGACGAGCTCGCAGCCCACGCCGCCGAACCGAATGTCTTCGCCGAGCGCTGGTTCGTCGCCGCCGGCGCCGCGCACCTCCATCCCGGCCCTGACGGCCGCCTGCTCGCCGTTCGCGACGCCGGCCAGCTGATCGGCCTGCTCCCGCTCGCCACCGAGCCGCGCTACGGCCGCCTGCCGTTGCGCCATGTCGAGAACTGGCTGCACTATCACTGCTTCCTCGGCGGCCCGCTGCTCCGCCGCGGCCATGAGCGGGCCGCCTGGACCGCGATCCTCGAAGCGCTCGACGCCGACCCGCGCGCGACCGGCCTGCTTCACCTCACCGGCCTGGTCGAGAACGGCCCCGTCCATCGCGGCCTGCTCGCCGCCGCGAACCGCCCCTGCGACACCGTGCATTGCATCGAGCGGGCGCTGCTCGAAAGCGACCTCTCTCCACAGGCCTATTACGAGGCCACCGTCCGCAAGAAGAAGCGCAAGGAGATCAAGCGCCTCCAGTCGCGCCTCGCCGAGCTGGGCGCGGTGACCACCCGCACGCTGGAAAGCCGCGACGACCTCCCCGCCTGGATCGACACCTATCTCGCGCTGGAGCAATCGGGCTGGAAGGGCCGCAGCGGTTCCGCGCTCGCCTGCGCGCCGCACACCGCCGCCTTCTTCCGCGACGCGCTCATCGCCGCGTTCGATGCCGGCAAGCTCGAGCTGCTCCGCCTCGACCTCGACGACCGCCCGCTGGCGATGCTCGTCAACTTCCTCGCCGCCCCCGGCTCCTTCTCGTTCAAGACCGCGTTCGACGAGGAATTCGCCCGCTTCTCCCCGGGCGTGCTGATCCAGCTCGAGAATCTGAACATCCTCGACCGGCCGGAGATCGCCTGGATGGACAGCTGCGCCAGCGCCGACCATCCGATGATCGACAGCCTGTGGGGCGAGCGCCGCGCGATCGTCCGCGTCACCCTGCCCCTTGCCGGCTGGCACAGCCGCGCGCTGTTCCACGCCGCCCGCGCCGTCGAGCGCGCCGCCGAAACGCTGCGCGCCCGCCGCCAGCGCCCATCCGCGCCTCCGGAGACCGAAGAATGAACGCCCCCGCCTCCCGCCTCGTCCCCGGCACCGTGTTCGACACCGGCGCACGCGAGCGCTTCGCCGGCCTCTATCCCGAGCAGCCCGGCAAGATCGCCCATGGCCTCACCGGCCACCCGCTGTTCGAGCTGGAATCGCTGGTCGCGCTGTCGCAGCGCATCCGCCCGGTCGATGTCGAGCAGAACCTCGCCGACCTGCCGATCGAGGTCGATCCGTCGACGGTGCGGCACAACGGCCTGTCGGTCGCGGACTCGATCCGCTCGATCGAGCAGAATGGCTCATGGATGGTGCTCAAGTTCGTCGAGCAGGACGCGATCTACCGCCAGCTGCTCGACAAGATCCTCGACGAGCTCGAACCCGTCGTGCGTTCCCGCACCGGCGCGATGCTCAAGCGCGAGGCGTTCATCTTCGTCTCCTCGCCCAACGCGGTCACGCCGTTTCATATGGACCCCGAGCACAACATCCTGCTCCAGCTGCGCGGCACCAAGACGATGACGTTGTTCCCCGCCGCCGATCCCGAGCTGACGCCGGGCGCGCTGCAGGAGGAGTTCCACCGCGGCGCCCACCGCAACCTGCCCTATCGCGACGAGTTCCTGCCCAAGGGCCAGCCGATCGAGCTCACCCCCGGCGAGGGCCTCTACGTGCCGGTCAAGGCGCCGCACTGGGTGCAGAACGGCCCGGCGACCTCGATCTCGCTGTCGGTCACTTGGCGCTCGGAGTGGAGCTATCGCGAATCCGACGCGCACGCCCTCAACCGGCTGCTGCGCAAGGCGGGTCTCAGCCCGGCGATGCCGGCGCGCCATCCCGGGCAGAACCTGATCAAGGCCTATGCGTGGCGCGCGCTCGCCAAGGCGCGGCGCCTGACCGGAACCGCCGAGCCGGAATGAGCGCCGCGCTGCCCCTGAGCGCCGCGAACGCGACCGACGCGCGAATCCTCGATTCGCTCGACGCTCTCGCGCGCGACGCGGCCGGGGCGATCGACCGCGCGGCGCAGCCCGGCTTTTACGACCGGCACGGGTGGCTCGCGCTCACGCACGCGCACATCTACCCCGGCGAGCCGCTCGCCATTGCGTCGGCGCGCGAAGTCGCGGATGCGATGTGGCTGCCCCTGCGCGATTGCGGATCGGGCCATGGTCGCGCGCTCGCCAGCTGGTACACGCTCGCCTTCGCTCCCCTGTTCGCGCCGGGCGCCGATCCGGAAACCCGCGCCCGCCTGCTCGGCGAGACCGCGCGCCTGCTGCGCCGCCGCTTCGACACGCTCAGCCTGTGGCCGCTCGAAGCCGAGGTCGCGGCGGAGCTCCAGCACGCCTTCCGCGCCCAGGGCTGGCTCGCCGCGCAGCATGTCGAGGCCGCCAACTGGGTCGCCGACACCGTGGGCCTCGATTTCGACACCTATTGGGCGAACCGCCCGTCGAAGCTGCGCAACACCGTCCGCCGCCGCACCAAGAACTCGCCCTTCACGACCGAAGTGCTCGACCGCTTCGACGACGCCGCGTGGGACGCGTACGAGGCGATCTACGCGCAGAGCTGGAAACCCGACGAGGGCGCCCCCGCCTTCCTCCGCGCCGCCGCCGAGGCTGAGGGCGAAGCCGGTACGCTGCGCCTCGGCATCGCCCGCCGCGACGGCGTCCCCGTCGCCGCGCAATTCTGGACGGTCGAGAACGGCACCGCCACGATCCACAAGCTCGCCTATCTCGAAAGCGAGCGCGAGCATTCGCCCGGCACCCTGCTCTCGGTCGCGATGTTCCGCCACGTGCTCGACCGGGACCGCCCGGCGGTGATCGACTATGGCAATGGCGACGAGCCCTACAAGGCCGAGTGGATGGACCGCCGCCGCGAACGCTTCCGCCTGCGCCTCTACAATCTGCGCAGCATCGGCGGCCTGTCGCGCGGCGCGGCAAAGGCGGCGCGTGCCGCGCTGCGGCGGATCGCGGGGTAGGGTTTGCCAGACTGAGCTTGAATCGTGCTCCGCGCTTGCTCGTTTTGAACGGACAGATGCTAAAGCTTCTCCGCCGAGCTGCCCTCCGGGCCCGGCCCCATCACGTTGAGCACGAACTCGCGCATCAGCGCGGCGCATTCCTGCGGGTGCGTCTCGAGCATCTCGTGACCGCTGTCGAACACGTGCATCTCGAGCCGCTCGAGCTCGCGATGATAGGCGAGGATCTCCTCGATCTCGTAATAGACGTCGTGCCGGCCCCATAGCAGCAGCGCGGGTGGCTGGTGCGCGCGATGATAGGCCGAAATCTCCGGGAAGCGCGCGACATAGTCGCCATAGCTCTCGAAGATGCGGAACTGGATGTCGATCAGCCCCGGCCGGCTCATCCGCGCCCAGTCGAGATGCCAGCTCTCGGGCGCGTAGAGCGGTTTCAGGCGGTCGGGGATGCCGCCGACATATTCGTCGCGCACGCCGTCATAGTTGAGCCAATCCTGCAGCTTGGCGCGGTTCTCCGGCGTCGGGTCCGTCCAATAGGCCTTGTTGGGGTCCCATTGCGCCCCCAGCCCCTCCTCGTGGCAATTGCCGTTCTGGATGATCAGCCCGAGCACACGCTCGGGCCGCGCCAGCGCGAGGTGATAGGCGACCGGCGCCCCGAAGTCGTAGACATAGAGGAAGCATCGATCGATCCCGAGCGCCCGGGTCAGCGCGTCGATCGACGTCGCCATGTTGGCGAAGCTGTAGTCGTAATCCTCGGGCACCTGCGTGAAGCCGAAGCCCGGCATGTCGGGCGCGACCACGCGCGCGACCTCGGCGAGCGGGCTGATCACATCGCGGAAGCTGTAGGACGAGCTGGGGAAGCCGTGGATGAGCAGCACCGCGGGCGCGTCCTCCCGCCCAGCCTCGCGATAGAAGAGCGTCTGGCCGTCGATTTCGATCGTGCGATGCTTGGCCTTGTGTACGTCCAGCATGGGCATCTCCTTTCTCGAATCCCCCGCCAACGCGCGGTCGCGGCAGCAAGTTTCCCGGCTGCCCGGGTTGCAATGTCGCAGCGGGTTTGCTTGCGTCCCCGGCGAAGACGGGGGGACGTGCCATTCGCTTGCCGAACTTGCGGCGCCATGCAGGCCTGGGACCAGCCGGCGATCGGCCGCTGGCGGACATGGCCGTGCTCGCCGCGCTGGCGCTCGCGCTGTTCGGCGCATTCTTCCACTGGCAGATCCTCGACATCGGCAATGTCGCCTGGCTGCTGCGCGGCACCGACAATGGCGAGAACGCGCTCGGCCTCCACGCCTGGCTGCACGATCCTGCGCCGGGGTTCCTGCACACACACCTGCTCAACGCGCCCGAAGGCGTCGGCCTCCTGTTCACCGACAGCAATCCGCTGCTCTCGGCGCTCGTCTTCCCGTTGCGCGGCCTGCTGCCCGCCGACGCACAGGTGATCGGCTGGTGGCTGCTCGCCTGCTTCTTCCTCCAGCTGTTCTTCGCCTGGCTGCTCCTGCGCCGCCACGCGCCCAATGCGCTCGCCTTATGGTGCGGCGTGCTGCTGCTCGCGGCGCTGCCGACGCTGTTCAACCGCATCGTCCATGTGAATTTGATGGCGCACTGGCTGATCCTGTGGGCGCTGTGGCGCTTCACCGATCCCGCGCGCGCCCGATCGAACAAGGGCTGGGCGGTGCTGATCGCCGTCACCGCCTTCATCCATTCCTATCTGCTGGTGATGGTCGGCGCGATCTGGGCGAGCGCGATGCTCGAACGGCTATGGACCGACCGCAAGGGCGCGCCCCGCCTCCTCGCCGAATGCGCCGCGATCCTCGTCATGGTCGGCGCGATCGCGTGGAGCCTCGGCGTGTTCGAGCCGCACTGGCCATCGGGCAATTACGGCGCCTTCGCCATGCCGCTCGACGCGTTGTGGAACCCGGGGGTCGAGACCTTCTCGACCTTCCTCCCCGCGATCGAGCAGCGTCCCGGCCGCGGGTTCGAGGGGTTCCAGTATCTCGGGCTCGGCCTGCTGATCCTGCTGCCGCTTGCCGCGGTGCTCGCGCGCCGCCTGCCGCGTCCGGCGCCCGACGCGCCCGACGGCCTCGCGCGGCTCAAATGGCTGGCCCCGGCGCTCGCTGTCCTCACTCTGCTCGCGATTAGCACTTATCCCGACATCGCCGGGCAGCGACTCCCCCGGCTTCACCTCCCCAGCGACCTCGCCATCGCGCTCGACGCGGTCCGCGCTTCGGGCCGGCTGTTCTGGCCGGTCGCCTATGTGCTGGTGTTCGCCGGCATCCGCATCCTCTACCGGCTCGAGCCGCGCCGCGCGGGCCTCGTCGTCGCCGCGCTCGCCGTGGTGCAGGCGGCCGATCTCGCGCCGATGGCGATGTCGATCCGCGCCCAGAGCGCCGAAGCGCGCGGCGCGCCGCTCCATGTCCGCACCGCCTCGCCCGAATGGGACGGGCTGGTCGCGCAGGCGAAGGACATCGCTTTCATCCCGGGCGACGTGACCAAGGGCCTCGGCGTCTTCCAGGAAGTCGCATGGCGCGCGGCGAAGGCGCGGGTCCCGGTCCGTGCCGTCTACGCCGCCCGCCCGTCGCTCGCGAGCAACGCGCGCCAGAACGCCGAGACCGACGCCTTCCGCCGCGGCGAGGTCGTCCCCGGCCGCCTCTACATCCTGATCGACGGCGAGCCGATCCCGCCCCCGCTACTCGCCCGCGCGCGCCCGCTCGACGGGGTGACGATCGTGTTCGAGCCCTAGGCTCCCTTCTTCATCGCTTCGATGATGCGCTTGACGTCCTGGCTGCGCCCGCGCGGCAGGATGAGCACGTCGTCGCCATCGGCGACCACGATCAGGTCGGATACGCCGACCAGCGCGACGCGCTTGCCTTCGCCGGCGCGCACCAGGCAGTCGGCGGTGTCGATCGCCACCACCTTGCCGCGGCAGGCGTTCCCAGCCTCATCGCAGTCGCTGATCGCATGCAGCGCGTCCCAGCTGCCGACGTCCGACCAGCCCATGCTCACCGGCACCACCGCGACGCGCTCGGCCTTCTCCATCACCGCATAGTCGATCGAGTCCGACGGCGATCGTGCGAACTCGGCGGCGTCGGGCAGGACGCGCGTGCCTTCGCGCACCGCCCGGTCCATCGATGCCCGCGCCGCCGCCAGCATGTCCGGCGCGAAAGCGGCGAGCGCCTCGAGATAGGCATCGGCGCGGAACAGGAAGATGCCGCCGTTCCAGGCATGGTCCCCGGCGGCGAGCATCGCCTCGGCCACCTCGCGCTGCGGCTTCTCGACGAAGCGCTGCACGCGATGCACGCCGCCGGCGATCGCCTCGCCGACCTGGATATAGCCATAGCCGGTCTCGGGCGCGTCGGGCGCGATGCCGAACGTCACCAGCCATCCCGCTTCCACCGCCGGCATCGCGGCATGGATCGCGGCATGGAAGGCCTCGACGTCGCCGATCACATGGTCGGACGGCATCACCAGCAACGGATCGCCGCCCCCGCCCGCGGCCAGCGCCGCCAGCGCGATCGCCGGCGCGGTGTTGCGGCCCATCGGCTCGAGGATCAGCGCCTGCGCGCGCGCCTCGACCGCGCCGAGCTGCTCCTCGACCATGTCGGCATGCAGCGCGTTGGCGACGATGATCGGCGCGGCGAAGCGCTCGCCCGCGGGCGTGCGCCGCGTGGTGAGCTGGAGCATCGTCTCCTCGGCGGTCAGCGCGAGCATCTGCTTGGGCCGCTCGGGCCGCGACATCGGCCACAGCCTGGTCCCCGAACCGCCGGAAAGGATGACGGGGACGATCGGCTTGGGGTCGGTCATGTGGATCTCCTGACGGCGCGCTCTACCCGCGCGCACTCGTCCCGCCAAACACTTATCGCGGCAAGGATTTCCCCGCGTTCAGCATTTCTTCGTCAATTTCGCCGACACGGGCGCACGGTGTCGGATTTGTTTACACTCGCCGTGTAGGAATTGGCCGTCATGATCCGCCTGTTCAAACACTATATCCCCAACGCGGTGCTGCTGCTGGCGCTGTTCGACATCGTGCTGCTGTTCACCGCGGCCGAGTTCGGCTGGATCTATCGCGCGCACCAGATCGGGATGAAGGTGGAGCCGATCCACACCCGCATCCTGCAGATGGCGAGCTTCGCCGCCAGCCTCGAGGTCGCGATGATGGCGGTCGGCGTCTATGGCGCGGATTCGCTCCAGTCGATCCGCGTCGCCACCGCGCGGCTGCTCGTCGCGGTGTCGCTCGGCACGATCTTCCTGTCGGTGATCTTCTTCCTCGTCCCCGCGCTCACCTTCTGGCGCTCGAACCTGCTCTACGCGATGCTCGCGGCGCTGGTGTTGCTGTTCGTGCTGCGCCTGCTGCTCGGCAAGACCCTGGGCAGCCAGGTGTTCAAGCGCCGCGTCGTGGTGCTCGGCGCCGGCGCGCGCGCCGAACGCCTCAAGGCGCTGTCCAAGAAGCCCGGCGCCGGCTTCGTCGTGGTCGGCTATGTCGCGATGAGCGAGCCGGGCCGCACCATCCCCGAGGCGATCGCGCGCGACGCCATCTACAACCTCGCCGATCACGTCGTGCTGCTCAACGCCAGCGAAGTGGTGCTCGCACTGGAGGAGCGCCGCAATGCGCTCCCGCTCAAGGACCTGCTGCGGATCAAGACCACCGGCGTCCATGTCAACGAGATCTCGACCTTCCTCGAGCGCGAGACCGGACGCGTCGACCTCCAGTCGGTCAACCCGAGCTGGCTGATCTTCTCGGACGGCTTCTCCTCGGGCCGCATGCTGTCGAGCCTGTTCAAGCGACTGTTCGACATCGTCGCCAGCCTGCTCCTGCTCGCGCTCACCCTCCCGCTGATCCTGCTCGGCGCGCTCGCGGTGAAGCTCGAGAGCCGCGGCCCGGCCTTCTACCGCCAGCGCCGCGTCGGCCTCTACGGCCAGGGCTTCGACATCATCAAGCTGCGCTCGATGCGCCAGGACGCCGAGGTGGCCGGCAAGGCCGTCTGGGCCGAGAAGGACGATCCGCGCATCACCCGCGTCGGCCGTTTCATCCGCAAGGTGCGGATCGACGAACTGCCGCAATGCTGGAGCGTACTCAAGGGCGAGATGAGCTTCGTCGGCCCGCGCCCCGAACGCCCCCAGTTCGTCGAGGATCTGGAGCAGCAGATCCCCTATTATGCCGAACGTCACATGGTGAAGCCGGGCATCACCGGCTGGGCGCAGATCAACTATCCCTATGGCGCGTCGATCGAAGACAGCCGCCACAAGCTCGAATACGACCTCTATTACGCGAAGAACTACTCGCCGTTCCTGGACGTCCTGATCCTGCTCCAGACGCTCCGGGTGGTGCTCTTCCCGGACGGGGCGCGCTGATGTTTGGCGCTCGCCGCTCGCCTGGCACGGCACTCTAAATGGTCGCCACATTGATCCTCTGGGGCCACGCGCTCGCGGCGCTGCTGTTCGGCGCGCTCGGCCTGTGGGCGCTGCGCCGCGCCGAGCCGGGCGTGCCGCGCAAGCCGCTCGCCGCCGCGCTCGCGCTGACCGCGCTCTGGGCGCTCGCCGTCGCCGGGATCGGCGAATCGGACCTCGTGACCAAGATCGCCGAGGGCGGACGCAACCTCGCCTGGCTCGGCTTCATGATCGTGCTCCACCGGCGCAGCGGCTCCGAACGCCCGCCTGCGGCGATCGGCACCGTATATGGCGTGGTCGCGGTGGTGATCGTGATCGCGCTGGCGCTTCACGTCATCGCCGTGGCCGCGCCTGAGGCCACCGCGGATGCCACCCGCGCCGCGCTGCTGCTGCGGATGATGGTCGCGGTC
>NZ_JBCNMA010000121.1:0-9975 GCF_039595165.1 Sphingomonas sp. | reverse complement strand
GGGCGGGTGGAGCGCCGCCGAACTCACCTATTTCCCGACGATCATGGAAGAGATGGACGAAGCCACCACCTCGGACTGGATCGCGCTGTCGCGTTCGCCCGCGACGATCGCGCGGCTCAAGGCGACCGGCGGCGAGTGGCGCGCGCTGCGGACGACGCCGGGCTTCACGCCGTGGACCGACGATTACGCCACGATCCTGCCGGTGCTGCGCAGCCTCAACGACGACCTGCCCTGAGGCCGCGGCCTATTTGAGCTTGAGCGGCAGGCCCGCAGCCACGAACACCGCCTCGTCCGCGCAGGCGGCGACGCGCTGATTGACTCGCCCCGCCTCGTCGCGGAACCGCCGCGCGAGTTCGTTGTCCGGCACGATGCCGAGCCCGACCTCGTTGCTGACCAGGATCAGCGGTCCGGCCACGTCCGCGATCGCTTCGACCAGCTCGTCGGTGGCGGCGGTAATGTCGCACCCGGCGAGCAGCAGGTTCGACGTCCACAGCGTCAGGCAATCCACCAGCAGCACGCGCCCGGGCCGGCTTTCGCGCCGGATCGCCGCGGCGAGCTCGACAGGCGCCTCGACGGTAGACCAGCGCGCCCCGCGATCGCTGCGGTGACGCGCGATCCGCTCCGCCATCTCGTCGTCGGATGCCTCCGCGGTGGCGACGAAGACCAGCTCGCCGCCGATCGTTTCGGCGCGCGCCTGCGCGTGGCTGCTCTTGCCCGACCGGGCGCCGCCCAGGACGAGAAGCGTGCTCATGTGATGATTTCCCCGGAGAGGATGAGCGCGAGCAGCAGTCCGGTCTCGACCAGCTCGATCCCCGCGCCATGGCAATCGCCCGACACGCCGCCCAGCGATCGGCGCAGCCACAGCCACCACCCGCCGATCAGCAACGGCGCGGCGAGCAGGGCGGGCGCCACGTAACAGACGGCAAGCCATCCAACGGTCCACAGGATCAGGTCCAGCGGCCGCACCGCACTCGCGAACCGCGCCGCCAGCCCGTCGTGCAGCTGCGGCAGCCACCGCGTCCAGACCAGCGGCGCGATCCTTGCCACAGCGGGAATCAGCAACAGCGCGATCCATTGCGCCGGCGGCACAAGGTGCAGCAGCACCAGCTTTGCGGCGAGCTGGAGCACGATCGCGATCACCCCGAAGCTGCCGATATGCGGATCCGCCATCACCGCCAGCAGCCGCGTGCGGTCGCCATGCGCCGCGCTCTTGGCATCGGCGAGATCGGCAAGCCCATCGAGATGCAGCGCACCGGTCACCCACACCCAGGCGGCCAGCCCCGCCAGCGCCGCCAGCCACGGATCGACCTGCGCGCCGAGCGAGAAGGCGCCCGCCACCACCCCACCGACTGCGAGCCCGGCGATCGGGAACCAGCGCATGCTCGCGGCGAATTCCGTCGCATCCCCTGCGACGCGCGGCACCGGCAATCGCGTGAGGAACTGGAGCGCGAGGAGCAATCGCTTCATCGCCCGGTCACAACCGCCTGGCCACTTGCGCCTCGGCGAAGGTCGCCATGCCGCTATGCGCCGCCAGCGCCGCCCGGACGATCGACACCGCCACCGCCGCCCCGCTGCCTTCGCCGAGCCGCATGTCGAGCCGCAGCAGCGGGTCGAGACCGAACCGTTCGAGCAAGCGCGCATGCCCGGGCTCGGCCGAGCAATGCCCGGCGAGGCAATGGTCGACGATCCCCGGCGCCTGCGCCACCAGCGGCGCCAGCGCGGCGCAGGCGATGAACCCGTCGAGCATCACCGGCACGCGCCGGTGCCGCGCGGCCAGCACCGCGCCCGCGATCGCCGCGATCTCGCGCCCGCCGAGCCGGCGCAGCGTCTCGAACGCGTCGTGCGGCGCGCCCGCATGCGTGACGAGCGCGCGCTCGACCACCGCGATCTTGCGCGCCTGCCCATCGGCATCGAGCCCGGTGCCCGGTCCCACCCAATCGCGCGGATCGCCACCGAAGCTGCGCGCGCACAAAGCCGCCGCCGAGGTGCTGTTGCCGATCCCCATCTCCCCCACCACCAGCAGGTCGAGCCCGGGATCGACCACCGCGGCGCCCTGCGCCAGCGCGTCGAGGCACTCGGCTTCGGTCATTGCGGACGCGCGCGTGAAATCGGCGGTCGGCCGGTCGAGGTCGAGCGCGACGATGCGCAGCTCCAGCCCGGCATGCCGCGCGAGCTGGTTGATCGCCGCGCCGCCATTTTCGAAATTGGCGACCATCTGCGCGGTCACGTCGGCGGGGAAGGCGCTCACGCCATGCTGCGTGACGCCATGATTCCCCGCGAAGATCACCGCGCGGCCCTTGTCCAGCGCCGGCCGCGGATTGCCCTGCCAACCCGCGAGGAACAACGCGATCGTCTCCAGCCGCCCGAGCGATCCAGCGGGCTTGGTCAGCTCTGCCTGGCGCGCGGCCGCCGCCTCGATCGCGGCGGGATCCGGCGGCGGCAGGTCGCGAAGCGCGGCCGAAAGCGACTCGGCGGTGTCAAACCTCATCATCGTCCCACTCGTCCCGTCGGCACCACCAAGGGCGTCCGATCCCCCTCGATCCACGCGCTAATCCCGTAGACCTCATGCAGATTGGCCTCGCTCAGCACCTCGAGCGGCGTGCCGTCGGCAATCAGCCGCCCCTCGGCCATCAGCAGCAACCGGTCGCAATAGCGCGCCGCCATCGTCAGATCGTGCAGGATGGTCACGACGAGCGAGCCCGCTTCGGCTTCCTGCCGCAGCAGCTCCATCACGTCGATCTGGTGCCCCGGGTCGAGCGACGCGAGCGGCTCGTCGACGATCAGCCCGCGCGCCCCAACGGCCAGCGCCCGCGCCAGCAGCACCCGCGCCCGCTCGCCGCCCGACAGCTCGGTGGCGACGCGCCCGCGCAGGTGCAGCACGTCGGCACGCGCCATCGCCCGCTCGACGATCGATTCGTCCTCGGCGGAGATGCGCGACATCGGCGCGAGGTGCGGCAGCCGCCCGAGCCCCACCAGCCGCTCGACCGACAACGGCCAGTGCAACGTCTGCCCCTGCGGCAGATAGGCCAATTGCCGCGCAACCCGCTCGCGCGCCAGGCTGCCGATCTCCACACCGTCGAGCTCGATCCGGCCCCGGTAGCGGATCAGGCCGAGCAGCGCGCGCACCAGCGTCGACTTGCCCGCGCCATTGGGCCCGATGATGCCGATCAGCCGCCCCGGCTCCAGCGCCATGCCCACGTCGCGCACCACGGTGCGCGGCCCGAGCGCGACGGTCAGCCTCGTCGTGGTCAGGCTCACCATAGCCTCCGCTCCCGCATCAGGTGAACGAGGAACACCGGGATGCCGAGGAACGCGGTGACCACGCCGAGCTTGAGCTCGTTGGTCGCCGGGATCACCCGCACGCCGAGGTCGGATAAGGTGAGCAGCAGCGCCCCGCCGATCGCCGAGGGCAGGAGCAGCGCGGAGGGCGAGCGGTCGGTGAACGGCCGGAGCAGATGCGGCACGATCAGCCCGATGAAGCCGATCGACCCCGACACCGCGACCGCCCCGCCGACCCCGATCGCCACCCCGATCAACAGCCGCCAGCGCACCGCGTTCAGATTGACCCCCAATGCCCGCGCGCCGTCCTCGCCCAGCGTCAGCGCGTCCAGCGAACGCCCGTCCCAGAGCAGCAGCGCGCCGCCCGCGACGATGCACGGCAGCGCGATCCACACATGCTGCGACGAGCGGTTCTCCAGGCTCCCGAGCAGCCAGTTCATGATCTCCATCGCCGCGAACGGGTTCGGCGACAGGTTGAGCGCCAGGCTGATCCCGGCGCCGGCCAGCGTGGCGATGGCGATTCCCGCGAGGATCAGGGTCAGCGCACTTTCCGACTGGGCGGAGAGGCCGAACAGCGCGGCGAGCGCGACCAGCCCGCCGGCGATCGCGAGCAGCGGCAGCAGGGCGGGGTGCAGTTCGGCCAGCCCGAAATAGAGCGCGACCACTGCGCCCAGCGCCGCCGCGTTCGATGCGCCGAGCACCGACGGCTCCGCCAGCGGATTGCGCAGGAACCCCTGCAGCGCCGCGCCCGCGAGTCCCAGCATCGCGCCGACGAGCAGCCCGAGCAGCATCCGCGGCATGCGCAGCTCGAGCACGATCGTGCTCGCGATCATGTCGCCGCGGCCGAGCAGCGCGGCGACGACGCGATCGGGCGCGAGCGTGACGGTCCCGAATCCGAGCGACGCCAGCGCCGAGAGCATGGTCAACACCAGCAGCGCGGCGGAGAGGCCGGCGGAACCGCGAGTCATCGCGTCACGATCCGCTTGCCCGGCGCGCCAGCGGGGCTAGGAACGTCGGCGTGATGCGGCGCCTCCTTCATCTTGCACTCGTCGCCCTTCTCGGGGCCGGCGCCTCGGCCAGCCCGACTCCGCCGCCTGTCGCCGGCGCGCCGGTTCGACCACAGCGGATCGTTTCGCTCAACCTCTGCACCGATCAGCTGCTGATCGCGCTGGCCGATCGTGGGCAGATCGCCGGCCTGACGCTGCACGCGCGCGATCCGGGCATGTCCGCCGCCGCGGCGCTCGCGCAACGCCTGCCCGTCCTCAAGCCGTCGGCGGAGCAGCTCTACGCGGCCAGGCCCGACCTGATCCTCGGCATGCCCGCGAGCAGCCACCCGATGCTGCAGCCGCTCAACGCGCGGGGCTATCGCACGATCGATCTCGAGGATGCGCAAAGCTATGCCGCGATCGCCGGCAATATCCGCACCGTCGCCGCCGCGATCGGCCACCCCGCGCGCGGCGAGGCATTGGTCCACCGCATGGATGCGGAGCTCGCGAGGCTGCATGCGGCGAGCCGCGGCAAGGTCGCCGCTTACTATCAGCGCCGCGGTTTCCTGACGGGCGGCGGCACGCTGATCGACGACCTGATGACCCGCACCGGCCTCACCAACCTCGCCGTCAAGCTCGGCAAGCCGCCGCTGTCGCAAGTCGGCCTCGAGGAGATGGTCGCCGCCCGGCCCGACTTCCTGATCGTCGAGAGCGCAACCGCCCGCGTCGTCGACCAGGGCACCGAGATGCTGCATCACCCGGCGCTGCGCCGCATCCCGCGCATCGCCATCCCGCAGGCATGGACGGTGTGCGGCGGCCCCGCCTATGTGCTCGCGGCCCGGCGCATCGCCGAGCAGGCTGCGCGCCGCCGCTAGGTTATTCTCGCCGAACGGGTGCTGCATCGCTGGCCTCCGGAAAAGGGGAGGCGGACGCTGGCCGCCTCCCGGTGACGATCAGAAGCTCAGCCGCACGCCGCCGTAGAAGCTCTGGCCGAGCGCGTTCTTCCCGAAGCTCATCTGATATTCCTTGTCGAACAGGTTCACGACACGGCCATAGACCTCGATATTGCCGGTGATGTCGTAGGAGCCGAGCAGGTCGACCACCTCGTAACCCTCGGTCACGCCGCCGAAGCTCGCCGCGTTGCGATCGCGATAGCGCGCCCGCGCGGTGAGCGAGAGGCGCTCGACCGGGGTGACCGTCACCGAGGTGCTGCCCGAATGCTTCGGCCGGCCGAGGTCGAGCCATGCACCGTTCGCCCCCGGTGCTTCGGCCTCGAGATAGGTATAGCTCTGGCGGATCGACAGCCACTCGATCGGGCGGATGTCGAACGCGATCTCGATGCCCGATTTCCGGGTCTTGGCGAAGTTCAGATAGCAGCCATCCGGCGCGCCGTCGCAATCGAATCCGATCTCGTTCCGGGTACGCGTGAAGAAGTAGGAGAATTGCGCCGTGAAGCGCTCGCCGAAGCCGAGGTCGATGCCGACATCGCCGCCCTCGCTGGTCTCGACCTTGAGTCCCGGATTGCCGAAGCTCGGGTCGAACAGCTGGTAGAGGCCCGGCGCCTTGGCCCCGGATCCGTAGCTCGCGCGCAGCTTGACGTCGCCGCCGCCGACCGCGTCCTGCACGACATAGGCGCCGGTCACGCGATAGGTGCCGAAACTGCCGAAGCGGCTATTGTCGTCGATCCGCGCCGCGCCGGTGATGGTCAGTCCCGTCACCGGCCGCAGCGCGACCTCGGCATAGGCCGACTTGGTCTTGATCCGGGCATCGAACATGCCCGAGAAACTGGTGACCTGGTCGGTATATTCCTCTTCGTAATTGGCCCCGGCCGCGACCCCGGCCACGCCGCCCTTGTCGTAGCTCGCGTTGAGCGACAGCGAATCCTTGGTGCCCTCGAACAGGTCGCCCTCGGGCAGGTAGAACGTCCCGAAATAGCGGCGCTGCGCCTTGTAGCGGCTCGCGGTCGCGGTGGCGCGGAAGGCGCCGTCGTCGCTGCGATAGCTGCCCTGGCCGGCCAGCGCCCATTCCTCGACGCGCGCGGTATCGAGGCTGTCGGCGGTGGTGTCGTCGAGGTCGCTGTGCGAATCCTGCCAGAAGCCGATCAGCTGCAGGTCGACGTTGGCGCTCGCCGCCAGCCCGACGCGGCCGCTGAAGCCGTAGCGCCAATATTCGTCGTCCTCGACCCCGTCGGCCAGCGATGGGCCCTTGTGGCGGTATCCGCTCGCGGTGAGGCGGAAGTCGAGCGCGCCGGTCCGGCCGAGCAGCGACGCGCCCCCGTTCAGCGTGTCGTGCGATCCCGCCTCGCCCTCGGCGTTGACCGTGATGCCGTCGGCGTCCGCGCGCTGGGTGATGATGTTGACCACCCCGCCGATCGCGTCCGAGCCGTAGAGCGAGCTCTGGTTGCCGCGCAGCACCTCGATCCGCGCGACGTCGCGGGTGGTGAGGTGGTCGGTCTGGAACTGCGTGCTGATGTTGCTGGGATCGCCCAGCTCGATGCCGTCGATCAGGTAGAGCACCTGGTCGTTGTCCGACCCCCGGATGCTCACGCTGGCCGCGTCGCCGGGCCGGTCGGAGCTGATCTGGATGCCGGGAAGGTCCTGCAGCACGTCCTTGGCGAAGATGATCTGCTCGCGGGCGATGTCCGCAGCGGTGACGATGCTCACCGAGCTGCCGACCTCGCGCGCGGTCAGCGGCACGCGGCTGGCGGTGACGACGATGTCGTCCTCGCCCTGGGACGGGTTGTCCTGCGCGAAGGCCGGCGTGGCGGCGGTGGCCAGCAGGATGGTCAGGTAACGATAGTTCACGGCGTATTCCCCCGGGCGTCGGAGCAACGGATGGCGGGGCGTGCCGTCCGCGTGCGAACGGCCGTCACGCGCGTGCGGGCGGACGCTGGAGGCACCCGCGCGAGCATGACCGTGCGGCCCCGCCGCATGGTTCGTCGCTCAGACGGAGAGAAACCGTGCCTTGGCCTATCCCTGGACCCAGGCAAGAGCGACCCGTGCCGGCAGGTCTCCTGGCTCGCGGGTCGTCGCTCGATGCGCGGCCTTCCCGGATCGATGATCCAGTGGCTGCTTCCTCACAGGGAAGCCAGCGCGTCTCGCTCGCCGCTCACAGTTGCAGGGACAGCCGCGGTTTTGGACGGTCACCCGTCCGCACCGCATTCCCGATTAAGCCCCGTTCGGGGCACCGGCGCGATCATTCGCAACCGGATTTCTCCCGGTTGCGAGGCGCGCCCTACGCGCAATCCCGCTTGTTGCCAAGAACCATAGGGTCAGGTGTTGACGCAGCTTGAAGTCCTGGATGACCTTGCCCCTGCCGTCATCCCCGCGCAGGCGGGGATCCATTGCCGCTATCATTCCGATTCCGCCGATAGGCCGGCCAGAATGGATTCCTGCTTGCGCGGGAATGACAACAATATGGGACGTGGAGTCAGGTCAGAAGGCGAGGTCGAAGCCGATCCGGATCGCGCGCGGACGCAGCGGGGTGATCTGGTCGCGGTCGCGAATCAGGAAGGGCGAGCCGAGCGCGAAGCGGTTGCCGCGCGAATCGAACAGATTGGTGAGCCCGAGGCTGATGCTGCGGCGCTCGTTGCCGATCCGCGCCTCCAGCATCGTGTCGATATAGTCGCCCTGCAGCCGCTCGAGGATCGGCCCGATGCCGAGCGTCGACTGGCCGACATAGCGGACGTGGCCGGTGAGCGAGAGCGCGGCGTCGCTCGACACGTCAGCGGTATAGGCGAAGCCGAGCCGCGCCGTCGCGTCGGCGACGTTGGGCAATCGGTCGGCCGGTATCGCGGGGGCGTCGATCGGCAGCAGGATCACGTCGCGCCGCGTGACGCTGCTGTCGTTCAAATAGACCGACGCGTCGAACTCGAGCCCGGGGATCGGGCGCCAGCGTCCGGCGAGGCCGAGCGAATACACTTCGCCGTCGCCGATATTGGCGGTGGTGGGAAAGCCGAAGCCGTCGATCAGGTCGGCCTGGATATGCTTCCAGTCGGTCCAAGACGCGCTGAGCGCGAGGTCGAAATTGCCGCCGATATAGCGCCCGCCGCCCTCGACCGTGGTGACGCGATCGCCCTGGAAGCGCTGGATGAAATCCTGGCGCACCGCGATCCCGCCCGGCCGGAAGCCTTGCTGGAGCCGCGCGAACAGGGTGAGTTCGTCGGTCGGACGATAGGCCAGCGCGGCGGAGGGCAGCAGACGCGTCTCGCTGCGCGTGCCGCGCGCGCCGGGATCGACGCGGAACGCCAGCGCCGCCGGCACATCTTCCGAATAGCCGGCCAGGCTCGCATGGGTGAGCCGGCTGCCCAGCGTCAGCGTCACCCGCGGCGCGGGCTCGATCGTCGCCTCGCCATAGAGCGTCGCTTCCTCGACGCGGTTGGTCACGCCGGTCATCGGCAGGAACACCGCGGCCGACCAGCTATAGGTGCGGCTCGGCACCGCGCCACTGCCGGTGGTCGCCTCGCCCGCCTCGATCAGCGTAGGCGCGATGTCCATGCGGCGCTGAACGCGCGCCTCGTTGCGCAGCAGGCTCGCCGCGAGCAGCCAGCCGGTGCCGTTCGGTCCGCGCTGTGCCAGCCGCGTCTCGAAGGTGAGCATCGAAATGCGGTTCGTCTGCGAATAGCCGGTGCCGGGCGCGTCGAATACGGGCTTGACCTCCGGCTCCGCGGGGTCGGCCAGCGCCTGCCCCTCGAACATCTCGAACACATATTGGCGCGCGTAACCGAGCGACGAGGTGAGCTCGAGGTCGTCCCAGCGCTTGCGCACGACGAGGTCGGCGAGCCAATAGTCGCTGCGGAAGGGCTGGGCGATGCTGCTCACGCGCGCGAGATCGCCGACGCCGCGCTCGGCATACTGGCTGTCGTCGCCGCGGATCTTCTGGCCGACGCCGCTCAGGTCGACCGTCCAGCCGTCGCCCGGATCGAAGCGCAGCGCGCCGCGTCCGCCCACCGTGCGCACCCGGTTCACGTCGCGCAGCCCGCGGCCGAGATCGTCGATATAGCCGCCCTCGACCGATCCAAAGGCGAGACCGCGGAAGGCGAGCTTGTCCTCGACCAGCGGCACGTTGACGATGCCGCCGCCGTCGACGGTCGGCTGGCCGTGCTGCACCCCGGTGACGCCGCCCCACGCCGCGCCGCCGAAGTTGATCAGGTCCGGCGCGCGCGGCACCACGCGCACCACGCCGCCGAGCGATCCGGCGCCGTAGAGCGTGCCCTGCGGCCCCTCGAGCACCTCGATGCTCTGGACGTCGTAGAGCCGCAAATTGGGGTCGGGCGCGCTATAGGTGATGCGGCTGTTGCCCCAATACTGGCCTACCGTCGCCTGGGTCGGGCCGACGAAGCTCGAATCCGCGATGCCGCGCACGAACAGCTTGTTGCGGCCCGGACCGAGATGAGTCGAGACCACGCTGGCGATGCGCGCCTCGATCGCGCCGGTGCCCTGCATCGCATCGGCGGCGGAGAGGCTGTCGCCCGAAATGATCTGGACCCCGCCGGGATAGGCGCCGAGCGGGACGTCGCGCTTGGTCGCGGTGACGACGACCTCGATCGGTGCTTCCGGCTCGGGTGGCGGCGCGCTCGGCCGGGGCGGGGCGGGGCGAGGGGCCGGGCGCGCGACGACCGGTGCGCGCTCGACAAGGTACGTCGCGACGGCGACGCGCCGTGCCCGCGCGCCGGTGCCGCGCAGCGCGCGGTCGAGCGCCTGGCCTGCGG
>NZ_JBCNMA010000120.1:0-10104 GCF_039595165.1 Sphingomonas sp. | reverse complement strand
CCGCCTGGCTCCCCGACGCCCGCCTCAACGCCCCCGGCGCCGCCGACATGAAGGCCGGCCTGTCGCTGATGCTTGCCGCTCTCCGCGCCGTCGAATCCACCCCCGCCGCGGAACGCTTCGGCTATGAGGTGGTGATCAACTCGGACGAGGAGACCGGCTCCTGCGCCTCCGCCGCGCTGATCGCGCAGGCCGCAAAAGGCAAGGTCGCCGCCCTGACCTATGAACCTGCGCTCCCCGACGGCACGCTCGCCGGCGCGCGCGGCGGCACCGGCAATTTCTCGATCGTGGTGCGCGGTCGCAGCGCCCATGCCGGCCGCAATCCCGAGGAGGGCCGCAACGCGATCGTCGCCGCCGCCGATCTCGCGCTGCGCCTCGCCGCGGCCAGGGGTGACGGCCTCGCCGTCAACCCCGCCCGCATCGAGGGCGGCGGGCCCAACAACGTCGTGCCCGATCTCGCCATCCTGCGCGTCAACTTCCGGCCCGCCTCGGTCGAAGCGATCGCCCGCGCCGCTGCGCTGGTGGAAACCGCTGCTGCCGAGGTCGCCGCCGCCCACGACGTCCACGTCCATGTCCATGGCGGCTTCAACCGCCCGCCCAAACCGCTCGACCCCGGTGCCGAGCGCCTGTTCGGACTGGTCAGGCAAGCCGGCGCCGATCTCGACATCCCCGTCGCGTGGAAGGCCACCGGCGGGGTGTGCGACGGCAACAACATCGCCGCCTGCGGCGTGCCCGTGGTCGACACCATGGGCGCGCGAGGCGGCGCGATCCACAGCGCGGAGGAATTTCTGATCCCCGAAAGCCTGCCCGAGCGCGCCGCGCTCTCCGCCCTCACCATCCTGCGCATCATCGAGCGGGGCCGCGTATGAGCTTCCTGATCCGCCCGGCGCGCGAGGACGACCTCCAGCCGCTCTACGAGATGGCCAAGCTCACCGGCGGCGGCTTCACCAATCTGCCGCCCGAGAAGCCGGCGCTGCTCGCCAAGCTCGCTCGCAGCGCCGCCGCCTTCGCGCGCACCGACGACTCGCTCAAGGACGAGCTGTTCGTGCTGGTACTCGAGAACACCGCCACCGGCGAGGTCCGCGGCACCTGCCAGATCTTCACTCAGGTCGGCCAGCGCTGGCCCTTCTACAGCTACCGCATCGGCACCGAGACCAAGCACAGCGAGGCGCTCGAACGCACCTTCCGCGCCGAGATCCTCAGTCTGGTCAACGACCTGGAGGGGTGCAGCGAGGTCGGCGGGCTGTTCCTCCACCCCGGCGAGCGCGCCGGAGGCCTCGGCATGCTGCTCGCGCGCAGCCGCTATCTGTTCATCGCGATGCACCGCGCGCGCTTCGCCGACCGCATCCTCGCCGAGCTGCGCGGGGTGATCGACGAGGCGGCCGGCTCGCCTTTCTGGGACGGCGTCGCGGGCCGCTTCTTCGGCATGAACTTCCAGCAGGCCGATGAATTCAACGCGATCCACGGCAACCAGTTCATCGCCGACCTGATGCCCAAGCACCCGATCTACACCGCGATGCTGACCGAGAGCGCACGCAGCGTGATCGGCCTGCCCCACCCCTCGGGCCGCGCCGCGATGCGCATGCTCGAGACCGAGGGCTTCGCGTTCGAGAACTATATCGACATCTTCGACGGCGGCCCGACCATGACCGCGCGCACCGATCAGGTGATGACCGTCCGCGATTCCCGCTCCGATAAGGTCGCCGCGCTGGCCGAGGGCGGCACGCCCAGCATCGTCGCGCGCGGCCTGCTCGGCGACTTCCGCGCCTGCCACGGGCGCGTCGGCTTCGCCGATGGCGGCATCACGCTCGACCAGGCCGCCGCGACGACGCTCGGCATCGAGCCGGGGCACGAGGTGCGCCATGCCCCGCGTTGAGATCAACTTCGACGGCATCATCGGCCCCAGCCACAATTATGCCGGCCTCAGCCCGGGCAATCTCGCCGCGACGCGCAACCAGGGCGCGGTGTCTCAGCCGCAGGCTGCCGCGCTGCAGGGCATCGCCAAGATGCGCGCCAACCTCGCGCTCGGGCTGCACCAGGGCATCCTGTTGCCGCACGCCCGGCCCGACCATCGCTGGCTGGAGACGCTCGCGACCAGCTACGCCGACGCCGCGCCGCATCTCCAGGCCCAGGCGCTGTCCGCTTCGGCGATGTGGGCCGCGAACGCCGCGACGGTCTCGCCGGCGCCCGACACCGCAGACGGCCGCTGCCACCTCTCGGTCGCCAATCTCGTGACGATGCCCCATCGCAGCCACGAGTGGCCGGAGACGCTCGCCCAGCTCCGCCTCGCCTTCGCCGACGACGCCTTCCGCGTCCACGGCCCGGTGCCCGCCCCGTTCGGCGACGAGGGTGCCGCCAACCATATGCGCCTCTGTCCGGAGCATGACGCGCCCGGCGTCGAGATTTTCGTCTACGGCATCTCCGGCGGCCCCTTCCCTGCGCGCCAGCACCGCGAGGCGAGCGAAGCGGTCGCCCGCCGCCACCGCCTCGATCCGGCACGCACCTTGTTCGTCCAGCAGTCCGCGGAAGCGATCGCCGCCGGCGCCTTCCACAACGACGTCGTCGCCGTCGCCAATGGCCGCGTGCTGTTCGCCCATGAGCAAGCGTTCGCCGACAAGGATGGCTTCCACGCCGACCTCCGCCGCCTGATGCCCGAGGTCGAGATCGTCGAGGTTCCGGCGTCCGCGGTCAGCCTCGCCGACGCCATCTCGTCCTATCTCTTCAACGCGCAGCTCGTGACCCTGCCCTCGGGCGAGACCGCGCTGGTCCTCCCCACCGAGGCGCGCGAGACGCCCAGCGTATGGGCCTGGCTCGAAGCGCATGTCGCCGGCAACGGCCCGATCCGGCATCTCGAGGTGGTCGATGTCCGTCAGTCGATGGCCAATGGCGGCGGCCCCGCCTGCCTGCGCCTGCGCGTCGTCGCCGACCCCGCGACGGTCGATCCGCGCTTCCTAGTCGACGACGCCAAGCTCGACCGCATCGCCGCGCTGATCGAGACCCATTGGCCCGAGATCGTCGCGCAGGACCAGATCGGCGATCCCGCGCTCATCGCCCGGATCGAGGCCGCCCGCACCGCGCTGCTCAACGAACTCGGAACTGTCGAATTAATTGACAGGTAACCATATCCGTTAACGCGGAGTCGGCCTTTTCCGCCGCTGGTCCGGTTCTTGCGTTAACTTGGGCATGTGGTCGCGCCTCAAACGCCTGTTCACGATCAAGACCCGCTTCGAAGCGTTCATGGTGATCTACGCGCTCGGCGTCGGCGCGGTCGATCGTGGCATCCACTATCTGGAACAGTATCCCGGCGCCGGCGGCTGGATGCTGTTCGCCGCCTGCCCCGTCGCGGTGTTCATGGCCGGTGCGCGGATCCTCGACTCGCTCGACGCCGGCCTCGACTGAGCTATTCGAACTCGAGGATCGCGGCGTCCACCGCCAGGCTCTCGCCCGCGCCGAAATTGACCGCCTTCACCACGCCCGATTTCTCGGCGCGCAGGATGTTCTCCATCTTCATCGCCTCGACCACAGCGAGTGGTTGCCCCGCTTCAACCTTGTCGCCCACCGCGACCTCGACACGCGTCAGCAGCCCCGGCATGGGCGCGAGCAGGAAGCGGCTCATGTCGGGCGGGATCTTCTCGATCATGTGCTTCGCCAACTCGGCCACGCGCGGGCGATAGACCTCGACGCGATGCGCCGCGCCGCGCGTGGTCAGCACCCAGCCCGTGCGCGTCTTCGCCACGCGCACCGCCAGCTCGCCATCGTCCGAGCGCGCCACCGCGATCCGATCGCCCGGGTTCCACTCGACGCTGCCTTCGATCAGCTCGCCATCGACGATCGCGCCGTCGCCCAGCGTCACCTCGTGCGCGATCGCGCCCATGTGCACCACCCAGTCGCACGGCGTCGGCGGCATCGCGCCGAGCTGGCCCGAGATCAGCGAGGCGCGTTCGGCCTGCCGCCAGCTCAGCGCCGCCGCGATCGCCGCCAGCCGTCGCGTAAGCCCCGCATCGGCCGGCGCGCCCGCGAACCCCTCGGGATATTCCTCGGCGATGAACCCGGTGGTGAGAGCGCCTTCACGGAAGCGCGGATGCTGCATCAGCGCCGAGAGGAAATCGATATTGTTGCCCAGCCCCTCCAGCTCGAACCGGTCGAGCGCCGCAACCTGCAGGTCCGCCGCCGCATCGCGCGTCGCGCCCCAGGTGACGAGCTTGGCGATCATCGGGTCATAGAACATGCTGACCTCGCCCCCCTCGGCGACGCCATCGTCGACGCGGACATAGCCGTCGCCGCCGACCTCGCCATAGGGCGTGTCCTGCGCCGCGGGCGGGCGGTAGCGCACCAGCCGCCCGGTCGAGGGCAGGAAGCTGCGGTACGGGTCCTCGGCATAGATGCGGTTCTCGATCGCCCAGCCCGTGAGCGTCACATCGTCCTGCCCGAAGGCGAGCTTCTCGCCCGCCGCGACGCGGATCATCTGCTCGACCAGGTCGAGCCCGGTGATCGCCTCGGTCACCGGATGCTCGACCTGCAGCCGCGTGTTCATCTCGAGGAAGTAGAAGCCGTCGCCGGTCTTGTCCGCGCCGCTGACGATCAGCTCGACCGTGCCCGCGGAATAGTAGCCCACCGCCCGCGCCAGTGCGACCGCCTGTTCGCCCATCTTGCGCCGCATCCCGGGCGTGACGAAGGGCGACGGCGCTTCCTCCACCACCTTCTGGTGTCGCCGCTGGATCGAGCATTCGCGCTCGCCGAGATAGACGATGTTGCCATGCTGATCGCCGAGCACCTGGATCTCGATATGGCGCGGCTGCTCGATGAACTTCTCGATGAACACACGGTCGTCGCCGAAGCTCGCCAGCCCCTCGCGCTTGGTCGCCTCGAAGCCCTCGCGCACGTCCTGCTGGCTGTACGCCAGCCGCATCCCCTTGCCGCCGCCGCCGGCGGAGGCCTTCATCATCACCGGATAGCCGATCTCCGACGCGATCCTGACAGCCTCGTCGGTATCCGCGATCTCGCCCAGATAGCCGGGCACGACGTTGACGCCCGCTTCCTTGGCCAGCTTCTTGGACTCGATCTTGTCGCCCATCGCCGCGATCGCACTGGGCGGAGGCCCCACGAACGCGATCCCCGCCTCCGCGCACGCCCTGGCGAAGCTCTCGCGCTCGGACAGGAAGCCATAGCCGGGATGGATCGCGTCCGCGCCCGTCGCCTTGGCCGCGGCGAGGATCAGCTCGGCCTTGAGGTAGCTTTCCGCCGCCGGCGCCGGCCCGAGCCGCACGCTTTCGTCGGCCATCAGTACGTGCGGCGCGCGCGCGTCGGCATCCGAATAGACCGCGACGGTCGCGATCCCCATCCGCTTGGCGGTGCGGAAGACGCGGCAGGCGATCTCCCCGCGATTGGCAACCAGGATCTTCTTGAACATTGCGGCCCCTATTGCCTCGGTTGCGGATAAAGCTCGCGGATCGCCGCGAGCGCGGCGCCGTGATAGATGGTCGCGTGCGTCTCTTGCGGACGCGGCGCATAGGTCCATTTGAGGCTTCCGGGCGCCTTGTCCTTGAGCAAAGCAGCAAAGGGCGCGACGCCCATCCCCTGCTCGTTGGCGACGGTAAGCCACAGCTGTCCGCGTGCCTTGGACAGCAGCGACGGCGCAGCCTTCACCAGCGCCTCATTGTCCCACCACAGGCTCGGGCTGATCGCGATATGGGTGTCGAAGAGGCCCGGCGCGCGCAGCATCGTCTCGACGACGAACAGCCCGGCGAGCGATTCTCCGATCAGCGCATTTTCACCACTGGTGCGGTAGTTCTTCTCGACCCATGGCTTGACCTCGTCCGCGATGAAGCGGCGGAAACGCTCGGACTGGCCCGCGGTCGGGTAGTCCGCCTTGAGCTTGGCATCGGTCACGACCGCAAAGGCCAGCTCGTTGCGCCGATCGACCGTCTCGATCCCCACCACGATCACATCGCGCGTCGTCCCGACGATCGTGCCGAGCTGCGCCAGGCCCGAGATATGGTGGAAATCCTGCTCGATCCCGCCGTCGAGCAGGTAGATCACCGGGTAGCGCTGCGCGCCCTTCTCGTAGCCCGGCGGCAGCCACACGTTGATCGTCCGCGCCGCGCCCATCGTGGCCGAGTCGAGCTTGTAGGACTGGCCGATGACGATCGGCGTCCCCGCGGGTTGCGCCAACGCAGACATTGGCAGCAGAGCCAGCAACAGCGCCAGCAGCCGAATCACTCCGCCGCCTCCAGCTCGACCTTCACCTCGCCCTGCATCGCCTTCAGCCCGAGCCGGGCAAACAGCGCCGCGTCCTTGTCGTCGCCGGCATTGCCGGTGGTGAGCAGCTTGTCCCCAGTGAAGATCGAGTTGGCCCCCGCCATGAAGCACAGCGCCTGGGTCGAATCGCTCATGCTCTCGCGGCCGGCGCTCAGCCGCACCATGCTCTCGGGCATGGTGATCCGCGCCACCGCCACCGTGCGCACGAACTCGATCTCGTCGATCTTCGCCAGCGGCGTATCGGCCAGCATGTCGCCGAGTACCGTGCCCTTGACCGGCACCAGCGCGTTGACCGGCACGCTCTCGGGGTGCTTCGGCAAGGTCGCCAGCGCATGGATGAACCCCACCCGGTCGCCACGCGTCTCGCCCATCCCGACGATCCCGCCGCAGCATACGTTGATCCCCGCCTCGCGGACATGCTCGAGCGTCTCTAGCCGGTCCTCGAAGGTCCGCGTGGTGATCACCTCGCCATAGCGCTCGGGCGAGGTATCGATATTGTGGTTGTAATAATCGAGCCCGGCATCGGCGAGCATTGCCGCCTGCGTCTCGCTGAGCATCCCCAGCGTCATGCAGGTCTCCATGCCCATGCCGCGCACGCCCTTCACCATCTCGACGATGGCGGGCATGTCGCGGTCCTTGGGGTTGCGCCACGCCGCCCCCATGCAGAAGCGCGACGAGCCATTGTCCTTGGCCTGCGCCGCCGCCTGCAGCACCGCGCGCACATCCATCAGCTTGGTCGCCTTGAGCCCCGTCTCGGCATGGGTGGACTGGTTGCAATAGCCGCAATCCTCCGGGCACCCCCCGGTCTTGATCGAGAGCAGCGTCGACAGCTGCACCTCGTCCGCAGCGAACCGCGCGCGGTGCACGCTCGCCGCCTGGAACAGCAGCTCGGTGAAAGGCAGGTCGAAGAGCGCCGCGATCTCGTCGCGGGTCCAGTCGTTACGGGTCATTTGAGGTTCGCCGATGAAAAGGTTTGAATGAATGCGCCGAGACCGGCGGCGAGGAAGAAGGTCGCTGCTACCAGGCCGAGGCGAACGTTGCGCGCCATCTTGTCGCGCGGCACCGGCTTGACCTCGTGCGTCGCCAGCGCGCTCGCCATCAGCAGGCTGATCGCGCCGGCGATGCCGAGGCAGGCGAGCACGATGATCATGCGACGCATGTCGAGCTTCGGCCCTTCGCCATCGAGGAATGCGAACACGCCGCCGATCGATACCAGCGCCACGCCGGTCAGATGCTTGAAAAAGTCATAGGCGCGCGCGAACGGCGCGGCCTCGATAGGGTCGTCCCCGTCCGTCATTCGGCTGCTTCCTCCTCGGGCGGCAAATTGTGCCCGAGCAGCGTCAACACGTCTGCGGCGGCATTTACAAGGTTCGTGCCGGGTCCGAAGATCGCCTGCACCCCGGCATCGCGCAGGAACTGATAGTCCTGCGCCGGGATCACCCCGCCCGCGATCACCTTGATGTCGCCGCGGCCGGCATCCTTGAGGTGCCCGATCATCTGCGGGATCAGCGTCTTGTGCCCGGCGGCGAGGCTGGAGCAACCGACGATATCGACATTCTCGGCGACCGCCAGCTCGGCGGCTTCCTGCGGGGTCTGGAACAGCGGCCCCGGCACCACCTCGAACCCCAGGTCGCCGAACGCGGAGGAGACGAGGTTGGCGCCGCGGTCGTGCCCGTCCTGCCCCATCTTGGCGACCAGCATGCGCGGCTTGCGCCCCAGCCGCCGCTCCGTCGCCGCGACGCCGTCCTTGAGCCGCTCCCAGCGCACATCGTCGCCATAGGCGCCGCCATAGATGCCCTTGACCGGCGTCGGCACGGTGCCGTGACGCCCGAATACGTCCTCCATCGCGAGGCTGATCTCGCCAAGCGTCGCGCGATGCCGCGCCGCCTCGACCGCCAGCGCCAGCAAATTCTCGCTGCCCCGCGCGCCTTCGCGCAGCGCGTCCAGCGCCGCCTGGCACTTGGCCTCGTCGCGCTCCGCCTTGACCTTACGGAGGCGCGCGATCTGAGCGTCGCGCACCGCGTGGTTGTCGACGTCGAGGATGTCGATCGAGTCCTCCTCGGCCTTGCGGTACTTGTTGACCCCGACGATCACCTGCTCGCCGCGGTCGATCCGCGCGGCGGTGGCGGCGGAGGCCTCCTCGATCATCGCCTTGGGCCAGCCCGCCGCGACCGCCTTGGCCATGCCGCCCTCGGCCTCGACCCGCTCGATGATCGCCCACGCCTTGTCGACCAGCTCCTGAGTCAGCGCCTCGACATAATAGGAGCCGCCGAGCGGATCGACGACCTTGGTCATCCCCGTCTCTTCCTGGATCACGATCTGCGTGTTGCGCGCGATCCGGGCGGAGAAGTCGGTTGGCAGCGCGATCGCCTCGTCGAGCGCATTGGTATGCAGGCTCTGCGTCCCGCCCAGCATCGCCGCCATCGCCTCGATCGTGGTGCGGATGACGTTGTTGTACGGGTCCTGCTCGGTCAGCGACACGCCGCTCGTCTGGCAGTGCGTGCGCAGCATCTTGGAGCGCTCGTCCTTCGCGCCGAGTTGCGTCATCACGCGATGCCACAGCACCCGCGCCGCGCGCAGCTTCGCTACCTCCATGAAGAAGTTCATGCCGATCGCGAAGAAGAAGGACAGCCGCCCTGCGAACTTGTCGATGTCGAGCCCGCTCGCGACCCCGTATTTCACATATTCCATGCCGTCGGCGATGGTGAAGGCGAGCTCCTGCACCTGCGTCGCCCCGGCCTCCTGCATATGATAGCCGGAGATCGAAATGCTGTTGAATTTCGGCATGTTGGCCGAGGTATATGCGAAGACGTCCGAGATGATCCGCATGCTCGGCTCGGGCGGGTAGATGTACGTGTTGCGGACCATGAACTCCTTGAGGATGTCGTTCTGGATGGTCCCGTCGAGCTGGGCCTGAGGCACCCCCTGCTCCTCGCCCGCGACGATGAAGAAGGCCAGCACCGGGATCACCGCGCCGTTCATCGTCATGCTCACCGACATCTCGCCGAGCGGGATGCCGTCGAACAGGATCTTCATGTCCTCGACGCTGTCGATCGCGACGCCCGCCTTGCCGACATCGCCCGGCACGCGCGGATGGTCGCTGTCATAGCCGCGATGCGTCGCGAGATCGAACGCGACCGACAGCCCCTTCTGCCCCGCGGCAAGGTTGCGGCGATAGAAGGCGTTGGATTCCTCGGCGGTCGAGAAGCCGGCATATTGCCGGATCGTCCATGGCCGGCCGGCATACATCGACGCGCGCACCCCGCGCGTGAACGGCGCGAAGCCGGGCAGCCCCGGCTCCGCGGTCACGTCCTCCGCCGTATAGAGCGGCTTGACGTCGATCCCCTCCGGCGTGTGCCAAGTGAGGTCGCGGCCCTTCACTTCCTTGTCGGAAAGCGCCTTCCACGCGTCGAGATCCGGCTTGTCGGTCACTTGCCCTTGAACTCCGGCGGCCGCTTCTGGATGAACGCCATGACGCCCTCGCGGAAATCCTCGGTCTTTCCGGCGATCCGCTGGTGCTGCGCCTCGACGCTCAGCGTCTCGGACAGCGTCGAATTGAGCGCCGCCTTGACCTGCGCGCGGATCAGCCCGAGCGCGACCGTCGGCTTGGCGGCGAGCTTCGCGGCGATCTCACGCGCAGTCGCCATCAGCGCATCGTCCTCGACCACCCGCGCAACCAGTCCGGAATCGAACGCATCGTCCGCGCTCATCTTCTCGCCGAGCAGCGCCATCTCGAGCGCCTTGGCGCGCCCGGCCGACTTGGCGACCAGCCAGGTCGCGCCGCAATCGGGCACCAGCCCGATATTGCTGAAGGCGAGCAGCAGATAGGCCGACCTGGCCATCACCACG
>NZ_JBCNMA010000119.1:0-10307 GCF_039595165.1 Sphingomonas sp. | reverse complement strand
AGCGAGAGCAGCTTGCCGGGCGTGGCCAGGCTCTGGAAGCGCTCGACCGAGATGAAGCCGTCGATCGTCTCGAGCTCGTCACGCAGCGACGCGGCGATGTCGAGATAGGCGTTCGCCTGGCCCTCGGCAGGTTCGGCCTCGAAGATCACCGCGATCATCAAGTCACCTTGCGCAGGAAGATGCGGTCCTCGCGCCGGATGAAGTCCGCGGCGCGGGCGAAGGCGAAATTCTCGCGCCCCACCGGATCGTCGCGCAGCCGCGCGCGATACGCTTCATAGGCGGCCAGGCTTTCGATATCGTAGAGGCCATAGGCGGTGGTCGCCGAGCCCTCGTGCGGGGCGAAATAGCCGATCAGCCCGGCGCCGCAGCGCGGGATCGCCTCGTTCCAGCCGCGGGCATATTGTTCGAACGCGTCGATGCGGAAGGGGTCGATCTGGTAGCGGATGAAGCAGGTGAGCATGGGTACCTCCTGCGCACGCGATAGCCGATTGTCTGTCGCCAATGCTTCGGCTATGACCGAACTATGCAGGACGGCCCTTCCATCTCGCGCGTCGCCGCGCTGATCGGCGATCCGGCGCGCGCCAACATGCTGGTTGCGCTGATGGACGGGCGCGCGCTGACCGTGAGCGAGCTCGCCGGCTGCGCCGGCGTGGCGTTGCCGACTGCTTCCGGACACCTTGCACAGCTCAGCGACGCCGGACTGGTGGCATGCGCGCGGCAGGGCCGGCACCGTTATTTCCGGCTCGACGACGGCGACGTCGCTGCGGCGATCGAGCTGCTGATGGGGATTGCCGAGCGCACCGGCGCCAAGCCGGTGCGGCCGGGTCCGCGCGACGCCGCGATGCGCGAGGCGCGAGTCTGCTACGACCATCTTGCCGGGGAACGCGCGGTGCGGCTGGCGGAGCGGTTCGTCGCGGACGGCATGGTGACGGCGGGTGAGGCGCCGCGGATCACGCAAGCGGGCCGGGCTCGGCTCGATGCGATCGGCGTGGTGCTGCCGTCGCGCGGCCGGCGTCCGGAATGCCGGACCTGCCTCGACTGGAGCGAACGGCGCAACCATCTCGCCGGGGCGTTGGGCGCGGCGATCCTCCGGCACGTGCTGGCACAGGGCTGGGCGAAGCGCGGGGCGGGCCGGGTGATCGCATTCGACGCCGCGGGTGGCGCGGCGTTCGATCGGGCCTTCGGCCTCTAGTGCGCCGCCATCTCTATCTTATCGCAGGCTTCGTCAGTCTCGGGCTGGCGGTGATCGGCGCGCTGCTGCCGGTGATGCCGACCACGGTGTTCGTGATCCTCGCCGCCTATTGCTTCGCGCGCAGCTCGCCGCGGCTCGAGCGCAGGCTGCTCGAGCATCGCCAGTTCGGTCCGCACATCATGCGCTGGCGCGCGCGCGGCGCGATCAGCCGTGCGGGCAAGAAGGCCGCGACTCTGGCCTTCGCGATCAGCATCGCCCTGGCCTTCGCCTTGACCAACATGCCTTGGCCGCTGGTCACGCTCGCCGCGGCGGTGATCGTCGGCGGCTGGATCTGGACTCGGCCGGAGGGCTAGCGTCCCACCGCATCGACCTTCGCTTCGTCATCCGCGCATGAGCCGGGATGGCGGGGGACGGCAATGGCCGCTGACCACCCATGGCTGTCTGCGATTGTTGGATACAAGTTGGATTTGACCTGCTTCACTCCGGCCGAATCGGAAGCTTCCCGCTCTTGGCCATCGTGACTCCAGCCGCCGCGCCACATCCGAAGTTCGCAAGGCCATGGCGCAGCGGCACGTGGCAAGGCACGTCGATAGTGTAAAGTCGGTGTAAACTTCCGCACCCGACCACGCCGCCCGCGCGCAAGAAAAACCCCGGTGGTCGTGGACCACCGGGGCTTCCGCATGCCCTCCCCGAGAAGAGAGGGTGACCGGCCTTGGTGCCTGTCAGGGGGGTGACACCCCGACCGGCACACGCTTAGCGAAGCAGCGAGAGAACGTTCTGCTGCGACTGGTTGGCCTGCGCCAGCATCGCGGTCGACGCCTGCGCCAGGATCTGCGCCTTGGCGAGCGCGGTCGTCTCGGCCGAGAAATCGGCGTCCTCGATCCGGCTGCGCGCTTCGGACAGGTTGCTCGTCGTGGTCGTCAGGTTGGCGACGGTCGATTCGAGGCGGTTCTGCACCGCGCCGAGATCGCCACGGCCGGCCGAGATCTCGGTCAGCGCGTCGTCGATCACCTTCATCGCGGCCGACGCGTCGGCCTGGGTCGCGATCGACAGATCGCTGCCCTTCGCCGAGTTGGCGGTGAGGCCGAGCGAGGTCAGCGCCGCGGTCTCGCCGCCGACGATGATCGTCTCGCCCGCAGCCGCGGTCAGCTTGACCTGGTTCAGCGCGACCGTGGATTCCACGTCTTCGGCGATCGCGAGGTCGGCGGTCGCACCGTCGGCGCGAACCTTGACCTTGGTCACGTCGGCAGCGGCTTCGACCAGGAAGTCGACTTCACCCGTGCTGACGATGTCGAGACCGTCGCCCGCCGCGTTGACCGTGACGGTAACGCCGGCGAGGTTCTTGCTGTCGATCTCGGCCTTGAGCGCCTCGTAGCTCCACGCGTCGGCGGTGGTGTCGGCGTCCGGACCGTCGACCGCACCCTTGCTGAGGTCGATCGCCGTGCCGTTGATCTTGAGCGCGCCGGTCGTGGTCGCCGAAGCGCTGTCGATCTTGAGCGACAGCTTGGTCTGCGCAGCGGCCGTCACCCCGGTCTCGCTGGTCGCGGCGTTGATCGCGGTCACCTTGTCGGCGATCGCGGTGCTCGCCTCGCCGTCGGCATCGACGCTCGCGCCGATCCAGGTGCCGTTGATCTGCAGCTGGTTCTTCCCGAAGCCCGCCGTGCCGACGGTGCCGACCACCGGACCCTCGACGCCGGTCTTGAGACCCAGCTTCTCGGCCGTGGTGTTGAGCATCGACAGCGAGATCGTCTCGCCGGCATTGATGCCGGTCTGCAGCGAAACGCTGCCGGTCTTGCCGTCGAGCAGGCTCACGCCGTTGAAGTTCGAGGTCTGCGCGACGCGGCCGACCTCGGCGATGAGCTGAGTCATCTCCGACTGCAGCGTCGAGCGGTCGTCGTCGCTCAGCGTGCCGTTCGCCGCCTGGGTCGAGAGCTCCTTCATGCGCTGAAGCATGTTGGTGACCTCGCCCAGCGCGCCTTCGGCGGTCTGGGCCAGCGAGATGCCGTCATTGGCGTTGCGGATGGCAACGGCCATGCTCTTCACCTGGCTGGTCATGCGGCTCGCGATGGCGAGGCCCGCAGCATCGTCCTTGGCGCTGTTGATCCGCTTGCCGGTCGACAGACGCTCCATGGCGGTCTGCAGCGACGAGGACGCCAGCTTGGACGCGTTCGCGGCGCGAAGGCTCGCGATGTTCGTTCCGATAACAGTCATGTCGTATCTCCGTTCAGTTCGGCGCCCCCGCGTACCCCCCTGAATGCGAAGGAACCCGAGCCGCCACAGGGGTGAACGGCAGGCTGAGACGGGGATTAAGCAGTTTTCTGAACCACGCCGGGTCAGCCCCTCGCGCGTACGCGGGAGAGCGCGCGCGGCAATCTGGAGCCGCTTCGGCCGATTTCTGCCACGTGGTTTACCAGTCGTTTACCATCAATCCTCCATTCAGCTCCCAACAGGGGGGTTTGAATGCAGACGATCTTTCCGTCGGCGGCGGTTCTCCGCCAGCACTATGCGCTGGTCTCGTCGCTCCGGGCGCAGGGGTTCACCATCGGCGCCGCCGACAAGGTGAAGCCGATGCCTGGCGATCTCTTCATGATCGTCGAGGGCGAGGCCCCGCCGGTCTCGGCGCGCACGCTGGTGCTGGCCGAGGGACCGGTCGAGGCGATTCCCTTTCATGACGGCAACCCCGCACGGCTGAGCTTCGGCCCCGAGGACGCTGCGATCGCCGGCGGCTTCGCCAGCGCGATGCTGCGCGGCGCGCATGCCCCGGTCGCGGCGGACCCCGAGAGCCTCGCGCTCTATGCGCTGGCCGAGCGAGTCGCCGCGGCGGACATCACCGTGCTGATCAACGGCCCGACCGGCACCGGCAAGGAAGTGCTGGCCAAGGCCATCCATATGGGTTCGACCCGCCGCGACGGCCCGTTCATCGCCGTCAATTGCGCGGCGCTGCCCGAGACGATGCTCGAGGCTTTGCTGTTCGGCCATGTGAAGGGCTCGTTCACCGGCGCCAACGCCGCGGGCGAGGGCTTCTTCCGCGCGGCGAACGGCGGCACGCTGCTGCTCGACGAGGTCGCCGAGATGCCCCTCGCGCTCCAGGCCAAGCTGCTGCGCGCGCTGCAGGAGCGCGAAGTGGTGCCGATCGGCGCGACCGTGCCCGAGAAGATCGACGTCCGCGTCATCGCCTGCGCCAACCGCGACCTCCAGGCCGAGGTGGCCGAGGGCCGCTTTCGCGCCGACCTCTACTACCGCCTTTCGGTCTTCCCGCTTTCGACCCGCCAGCTCGCCGAGCGCCCGGGCGACGTCGCCGCGCTCGCTTCGGCGATGGTGCTGCGCCATGCCGGCAATCGCGGCCGCCTCCCCTGGGTGACGCGGGAGGCGCTGGCGGTGCTCCAGGGTCATGACTGGCCGGGCAATGTGCGCGAGCTCGAGAACGTGATCCAGCGCGCGCTGCTGCTCTGCCCGGGCGACGCGATTCTCCCCGATCACCTGATCTTCGACCGTGCCCCCGCCGCCGCTCCGGCGCAGCAGGCCGAAGGCACGCTCAGCAACATCGTCCAGCTCAGCGAGTTCGCGGCGATCCGCGAGACGCTGGCGGCATGCGGCGGCAGCCGCGTCGAGACTGCGAAGCGCCTCGGCATCTCGGAGCGCACGCTGCGCTACCGCCTCGCCAAGGCGCGCGAGCAGGGTGAGGATATCGCGCGGAGGGCCATCGCATGAGCATCGGCGGTATCGGAGGCATTGGCGGAGGAGCCGGCGGGATCGACCGCGTCATGCAGCTCCGCGCGCAGATCCTCGAGCGCAACGAGGCGCTCCAGCGCGCGACCAGCGGCGCGGCGGCTCCGGCCGCGGCACCGGTCGGCCAGCCCGCCGGCCCGGCGAGCTTCGCCGACACGCTGGAAAGCGCGCTCAAGCAGGTCAATGGCGCGCAGAACCGCGCCAGCGAACTCTCCGCCGCCTACGAGCGCGGCGAGACGGTCGACATCGCCAAGGTGATGCTCGCTCGCCAGGAAGCGTCGGTGGGCTTCGAAGCGACGCTTCAGGTCCGCAACAAGCTTCTCACCGCCTATCGTGACATCATGAGCATGCCGGTCTGATCGCTATGAGCAACGCAGTCTCCGTCGCCGAACCCACCGCCCTCTCCGCGCCCGCAGGCGCCGGCGGCTTCGCCAATCCGCTGAGCCAGATGCGCTCGATCCTCGGCCAGCCCGCGATCAAGCGCAGCCTGCCGCTGATCTTCATGCTCGCGCTTGTCGGCGCCGCCGCGCTCGCCTGGATGGCGCTGTCGACGCCGCCGCAGCGCGTGCTGTTCGCCAGCCTGCCCGAAAGCGACAAGGCCGCCGTGGCCGAGGCGCTGACCGCGGCGAGCATCCCCAATGCGATCGATGGGGCAGGCTCGCTCACCGTCGCCGAGGACGATTATCACAAGGCGCGCATGCTGCTCGCCGGCCAGGGCCTGCCCAAGGCGGCGCCGGGCGGCTATGCGCTGCTCGACCAGCTGCCGATGGGCGTCTCGCGCGCCGTCGAGGGCGAGCGGTTGCGCCAGGCGCGCGAGACCGAGCTCGCCCGCTCGATCGGCGAGATCGACACCGTCGCCGAGGCGCGCGTGCACCTCGCCACGCCCGAGGCCACGGCGTTCGTCCGCGACAAGGCCGAGCCTTCGGCCTCGGTCATCGTCAAGCTCCAGCCGGGCCGCACGCTGTCCGACGCGCAGGTCCGCTCGATCGTCAACCTCGTCGCCTCGTCGGTGCCGGGAATGAAGGCCGAGGCGGTGACGATCGTCGATCAGGCGGGCGCGCTGCTCAGCAAGTCGGGCCAGGACGGCACCGCCGGCGACGCGCGCATCGATTTCCAGCGCCGCGTCGAGGACAAGTACCGCCAGCAGCTCGTGCAACTACTCACTCCGCTGCTCGGTCCAGGCAACTTCACCGCCGAGGTCCAGGCCGAGGTCGACCTCGACGAGAGCCAGGCGACTCGCGAGAGCTTCGACAAGACCGGCGCCGTGGTGCGCGCCGAGCAGGGCAACTGGACCGGCGCGCCGCGCGACGGGGCCAATGCGCCCGGCGGCATTCCCGGTGCGCTCTCCAATGTCGCCCCGGCGCCCGCCACGGTCGCCACGCCGACGCCCGAAGGCGCCGCGCCCGCGGCTGCCGCGGGGCAGCCGGCGGCGCCCGCCGCCGCGCCCGGCATGAAGCAGAGCGACAGCTTCGCGCGCAGCTACGACAACGCCAAGGAGATCTCGGTCACTCGCGCCGCGCCGGGCAACATCAAGCGGCTGTCGGTCGCGGTGCTGCTCAAGGAAGAGCCGGGCAAGCCGCGCGGCCAGGTCGAGATCCGCCAGATCGACGAGCTGGTCAAGGCGGCGGTCGGCTTCAATGCCGCGCGCCAGGATCAGGTGACCGTGGTCAGCCGCAAGTTCAGCTCCGCCGCCGACTCCAAGGACGAAGGTCCGGCCTTCTACGAGAGCGGCTGGTTCGCGATGATCGCGCGCAACGTCACCGCCATCGTGATCGCGCTGCTCGTGCTGCTGCTCGGCGTGCGCCCGCTCGCCAAGGCGCTGCTCAAGAAGCGCGAGGATGCGAACCGCGGTTCGTCGCTGCCGATGGGCGGCGCCGACGGCGTCGCGATGCCGGCCCCGGTCAGTGCCGAGATGCTCGGTGCGGGCGGCGTGCCGCTGGGGGAACGCGTCGGGCTGGTGCGTGACTTCACCCGCGACAACCCCGCGCGCGCCGCGCTCGCGGTGCGCGACATGATCAAGGCGGACGGCCGGTGAACGCGCCCCGCAACTTCAGCGGCGTCGAGCGCGCCGCCGTGCTGATGATGGTCGTCGGCGACGAGGAAGCCGCCGCGATCCTGCAGAAGCTCGATCCCGACGAGGTCCGCCAGCTCGGCACCGCGATGATGAGCGTCGCCGACGTCTCCGAATGGGAGATGGCGCAGGTCCTCGACGATTTCACCGGCCGCGCGCAGGAGCGCAGCGCGATCCAGTTCGATCCGCGCCCCAAGCTCGAATCGGTGGTGACCAAGGCGCTCGGCCCGGAGCGCGCGGGCAATGTGCTCGCGCGGATCCTGCCGCCCCAGCAGAATGAATCGATCGCCGCGCTCGCCTGGATGGACGCGCCGGAGATCGCGGCGATGCTCGAGGAGGAGCATCCGCAGATCGCCGCGGTGCTGATGGCGCATCTCGACCCCGCGGTCGCCGCGCAGGTGCTGGAGATGCTGCCCGAGGCGATTCAGCCGCAGGTGTTGCGCCGCGTCGCGCGCCTGGGGCCGGTGACTGCCGAGGCGATCGCCACGCTCACCGACCTGCTCGAACGCCATTCGAGCCAGCCGCGCCGCGTCGCCGGCGTGCAGATGGGCGGCACGCGCGAGGCGGCCAAGATCATGTCGTCGGCGAAAAAGATCGTCGAGCAGAAGGTGATGCCCAAGCTCGCCAAGATCGACCGCGAGGTCGCCAAGGCGATCGAGGAGGCGATGTTCGTGTTCGACAACCTGCTCGAGCTCGACGACAAGAACATGGGCACGCTGCTGCGCAACATCGAGAGCGACGTGCTGGTCCGCAGCCTCAAGGGGGTGGACGAGGCGGCGCGCAACCGCTTCCTCGCCTGCATGTCGAGCCGCGCGGCCGACACGATCCGCGACGAGATGGAAGCGCGCGGCCCGATGAAGCTCGCCGAGGTGCTCGAGGCACAGAAGGTGATGATCGGAATCGCTCGCCAGTTGGTCAAGGACGGCACGATCAC
Source organism: Sphingomonas sp. (assembly GCF_039595165.1). Classification (GTDB taxonomy): domain Bacteria; phylum Pseudomonadota; class Alphaproteobacteria; order Sphingomonadales; family Sphingomonadaceae; genus Sphingomonas. Next base: position 2,381 of record NZ_JBCNMA010000119.1, on the reverse strand, counting down.
GATGCCGGGCGGAGGCGGGGACGACGATTATGTCTGATGCCGCAAGCTTCGTTCCCGGCCTCGCCGCGCGCAGCGCGGGGATCGCCGAGGCGCTGCAGCGCGCCTTCGCTCCGCCCGAGGCATTCGCCCCGCGGGAGATCGGGCCGCGCAACGCCGCACCGGTCGAGCCCAGGCACTTCAGTCCCGCCGAGCCCGGCCGCAGGCCGACCGAAGGCTGGGATCCGTTCGATCCCGAGCCGGCGCCCGAGCCCGGGGAATTCGTCGACCCGATCGCGGCGGCTCGCGCGGCCGGCTATGCCGAAGGGCTCGCCGCAGGCCGCGCCGAGGCCGATGCCGCGTCAGCTCAGCAGGCGGCGTTGCTCCAGCAGGTCAGCGACGCGCTGGCGCAGGGCGCGCATTTCGACCGCGAGCGCATGGCCGGCCATCTGCGCCAGACCGTGCTTCACCTCGTCACCAAGATGATCGGCGAGATGGGCGTCGCGCCCGACGTGCTCGCCGCGCGGATCGAGGCCGCGACCGACATGCTCGCCGACAGCGCCGAATCGGCGATCCTGCGCCTTCATCCGGACGATGTGGCGCTGGTCCAGCGGCATCTGCCCAACACCATCTTCCCGATCGGCGACGCCAATGTCACGCGCGGCGGCTTCGTCATCGAGAGCGCCTCGACCATCGTCGAGGACGGCCCCGACATGTGGCTCGAGCAGCTCGCGCAGGCGATCGACCGCGTTCCGATCCCGCCTGCCGTCTGAGAACGCCGCATGTACAACAACTTCACCGCCGACTATCTCGACGGCCTCGCCTGCCACGATTTCCGCCCGCAGCCCAAGGTCTCGGGCCGCCTGTCGTCCTATGACGGGCTGCTGATGGAGGCGGTCGGCCTCTCGCTGCCGGTCGGCACGGTGTGCGCGATCGGCGTCGGCGCCAATCGCGTCGAGGCCGAGGTGATCGGCTTTCGCGGCGGCAAGACGCTGCTGATGAATCTGGGCGGGCCAGCCGCCCTGCTGCCCAACGCGCCGGTGCGCCCGGTCGGCCCGCCGGGCGAGGCCGAAGTCGGTCCGGCGATGCTCGGCCGCGTGGTCGACGGCGCGGGCAAGCCGATCGACGGACTCGGCCCGATCCGCGGCGCGGGGAAATGGCCGCTTGCGGGGAAAATCCAGTCGCCGCTCGACCGCGGCCGCGTGCTCCAGCCGCTCGATGTCGGGGTGCGCGCGATCAACGGCCTGCTGACGATCGGCCAGGGCCAGCGCGTCGGCATCATGGCCGGATCGGGCGTCGGCAAGTCGGTGCTGCTCGGCATGATGGTGCGCGCGGCGAAGGCCGACGTGATCGTCATCGGCCTGATCGGCGAGCGTTCGCGCGAAGTGTCCGACTTCCTCGAGACCAAGGTCGCGGGCGAAGCGCGCGCGCGCTCGGTCGTGGTCGCGGTCCCCGCCAACCACTCGCCGGTGCTGCGCATCCGCGGCGCGCTGCGCGCCACCGCCATCGCCGAAGCCTTTCGCAACGAAGGCAAGAAGGTCCTGCTCATCATGGATTCGCTGACTCGTGTCGCGCACGCCGGCCGCGAGATCGGCCTGGCGCTGGGCGAGCCGGCCTCGGCGCGCGGCTATCCGCCCTCGGCGATCGCGATGCTGCCGAGCCTGATCGAACGCGCGGGCACCGACGTGCACACCGGCGGCTCGATCACCGCGATCTACACCGTGCTCGCCGATGGCGACGACGGCAACGACCCCGTGGTCGATTCGGCGCGCTCGATCCTCGACGGGCATATCGTGCTGAGCCGGGCGCTGGCCGAACGCGGGATCTATCCCGCGATCGACCTCGGCCCCTCGGTCAGCCGCGTGATGACCGACATCGCCGACAGGGAGCATGTCGCCGCGGCGCGCGTGCTGCGCCGCCACCTCGCGACGTATGAGGAGAATCGCGACCTGGTGCTGATGGGTGCCTATCGCGCGGGCGCCGACCCGGCGATCGACGCGGCCATCGCCTGCCACGATGCGGTGCTCGACTATATCCGCCAGGCCTATGACGAGACGGTCAGCCTCGAAGAGGCGGTAACGGAGCTGGTCGGCGTCTTCGGCGATGCGTAGTTTGAAGGCGGCGCGAGCCCGCTCCTCCACCCGGTCTCCCACAAGGTACTCTCACCGGGTGGCCGGGTGGGGGAGCGGGCTGGTGCCGGACTCCCCCCAAAATGCCTGACAAGCACCAGAAGAAGCTCGGCCGGTTGCTGCGCGTCCGCACGCTGCAGCTCGACATGGTGCGTGCGAGCGAGGTGGCGGCACGTGCGAAGGTCGATAACGAGGAAGCGCTCCGCGCGCGCATCGCCCAGCTCGCCGAGGGCGTCGCGCCGACGCCCGCGCCCAAGCCGGGCAGCGCCACCAGCC